>DAOMFV010000236.1:0-2021 GCA_035430005.1 Gemmatales bacterium | reverse complement strand
TTCATCCTCCGAGTATCCATCCGGTTTTTTCTCATTAAGAAACGCCTGATAATGAGGATGCTTTTGCAGAATGGCAAAGACCCTGGCGCGTTCATCCGGTTTCAGTTCCTTCCATGCCAACCGAGCAATCACCATGTGGCCTTTATCGTTCCAGGCCCAGAGGGAAGGCACTAACGTGCAAAGACAGATCAGCGACACTAACCAGACTGAACGAACCACAGGAATGGCCTCGGGAAGATCGCTACTTATTCAGAGATTCCAGATCACCGAACGAGAAGTGGCTATCGACTGCTTTATGAAAATTCATCGTCAGTTGTATCTTGGCGTCCAGTTTCGGGTACTTCCCCTGAACTGCTCTGACGCTCATACTCGAATGAAGATGCGATTGCGATACATGAACCAGGTCAGCAGCCATTTGAGGAAGAGCGCGCCTGTTAGAAGGATAGCTGTGGTCATGAGTCCCTGCAACACTTTCTGTGTCGGGTCGCCCTCTGACAGTGGATGAAGCCAGGTTGCGGTAACACGGGCAATGCCGCCAAAGAACCGGTTGCTGAGCGGCGAGAAATTGTTGAAGTGCTCAATCAGATAGATTGTCAGGGCATTGGCACCGATGAAAACGAAAGGCCACGACCAGGCCCGCAAGTTCAGGCAGTCGATCACGCCATAGAACAGGGCCAGCAGCAATACGCTCCAACCGCCCGCCCAGAGGACATAGGTGCTCGTCCAAAGAATCTTGATGACAGGAAAGAGCGGCAGGCGATCATGTAAGTTGTTCATATCCGTAAAGAATCCCGACCAGCACCCTCCAATAGCCAGCATGATCAAGCCGGCCCAGACGAGGCCGAGAAATTTCTGTAACTTGCTCGAAGGCCGCAGCAGCCAGCAACCGGCCAACACGCCAATCAGTGCCGTGACGACTGCGGGGATGGTCGAGAGAACACCCTCGTTGTCGCCAAAACCATAGTAGACCTTTCCACCCAGCGCTTCCTTCAGCACCACACGATCGACGTAAACTGCCAGGCTGTCTTTCATGGTAATATCCCCGGCCGGTATCCCCGGAGCGGGAACCAAAAGGAGCAGGAAGTAATATCCAACTAGAAGAAAGACACTGAGTACCACAATGCCCCGAACTTTCAGGAACAGATAGAGGACAGCAGCGATTCCATAGCAGATTCCCAGCCTCTGAAGCACACCGGCATAGCGCATGTCAGAGAAATGAAACTGGAGGAAGTTGTTGTAAATGAGGCCGACCCCACAATCAGCACGACACGTCTGAAGATACGCCACAGCATCGCCCCGGTGCCTTCGCCGGTTGCTTTGATCTTGCCAATCGAGAACGGGATCATCACGCCAATAATGAAAAGGGACGAGGGGAAGATCAGATCGTAAAATCGGAAGCCTTCCCAGGTAGCGTGCTCTAGTTGCCGGTGCAGCATCGTCTGCCAGGTGCCCTCATCTCGTGGAGCATGCCCAGCCCTGACATTGGAGTAGCGCAGCCAGGCTTGAAACACCTCTTCGGCCCCGATGATCCAGAACATGATGAAGCCGCGGTTGGCATCGATCGACATCAATCGAGTTGTGGCCGGTTTGGCCATAATCACTGCTTCGGGGGCCGAACCGACAGGGGCTGTACTCGTGGACACAGTCAAGACTCCCAAGGCACTCAGCATATTCATCAAATCTTTGGTGGACATCGCCCCCAATATGCGACATGCTAACCTCCAGGCAATGAAAAGGGAAACGCATTATGGCTAACCACACGGAATCGTGGCGAAATCGGGTACTGATCATGGGCCTCGGCTCCCTCCTCATGGTGGGGGTACTTTGGCTTCAACCAGCAGCATCGAAACCGATCACCTATGACGAGCCACAGTTATCCAGCAGCAGCACTGATCCCAAACTCAAGTTCATTATTGAGCCTTACCTGCAATACCCTACCCAAACCAGCATGGTCGTGATGTGGGAGACCAATCAGCCGGGAAGCTCCGTCGTCGAATACGGCGAGCCAGGATTTGTCGTTT
>DAOMFV010000235.1:0-2286 GCA_035430005.1 Gemmatales bacterium | reverse complement strand
GGTGGCAGCATGAAAACAAGAAAACGGTTGACAAACAACACAGCCGCTCCGTAACGGTGACAGCCAGCCCAGCATGGTTACGCCGAGTACGGCGAAACCATGGTACCCAACTCGCCGGCCCCCTACAACTTAAACTCTTGCTTCAACGCTTCCTCAAACGTCGGCCAGGCGCTCTCCGGCATCAGTTGTCGCCAGCGGGTGGAGTTGAAGGAGACATCCGAGGGGCGGGGTTCAGGCGTCTTCATGTCGGATTGGTCGATTGATTGCACCAGGTCAGGATTAACCCCCAATCGTTTGGCGAGGATGCACCCCATGTCGTAGCGGGAGAGGCGTTCGGGGCCACCCAGATGGAGCACGCCGGAGACATCGGTCTTGGCCAATGCTAACAGTGCCTGGGCCGCCGCATCCATCCCCAGCGGTGATCGCCATTCATCACGGAAGAGTTGCAACGGTTGTCCCTGTCGTAGCGTGGCGATCTGTTGATCGAGGAAATGTGCCCGGCGAGGGGTGCCGGTGCCGATGAGCCAACTGACCCGGGCCACGAGCAACCCCGGGTGATGGATCACCGCCCGTTCGCCATCGAGTTTGGACTTCCCATACTGTGAAAGAGGGCGAGGTGGATCGTCTTCCTGATAATTGCCCTGGGTTCCATCAAAGACCAGATCGGTGGAGACGTAAATGAGCCGGGCGATGTCAGCGACACAGAGCCCCGCGAGTTGCCGAGTCGCCTCGGCATTAATTCGATAGGCCCGGATGGGATCACGATAACACTCTGCGACATTGGCCAAAGCAGCGGCGTGGATGACCGCCATCGGACGGATTTGCGAATAGGCCTCCGCCACCTGGAGAGGATTGGTCATTTCCACTGCAGTGAAGGTTGCCGACAGATCAGAGGGAGGAGCAGTCTTCTCCCGCGGCGAAGTCCACGCCCACACCTTATGCCCCGCCTGACACGCCGCCTTCACCAGCCGACGGCCCAGATGCCCTGACGCTCCGGTGATGAGGATTCGCATGGTGAAACCTGTTGAATAGCGGTGGCAGGGTTATTCGGTACTCCGAATGACCTTGCTGGACGTGCAAGATCGATGCTACTTCACAGGGTCATGCATGGGTACATGCATAACCCTGCCACATCATCTGATGAAGTAATGCATCTGTTTCGAAATGACATGACCGCTCTCGTTATAGGTAATTTCAACAGTCCCACAACTCACATCGTAAAGGATAGTCTTCTCTAATCCGACGCCTTTAGGATGCGATGTAATACCTGCCATTATCCCTTGTTCAACCTCTTCCCTCGACATTCCCACCTTAACCTGATTGTAATGTGAGAACATTACCCGATGGCAGCCAGGGAATACCATCATGAGAATAACTATCCACAGAAGTGCCTTAGCAGTTTGTTGGATAAGTCGTCTAATCACTACAGGGCTTCCAAAGTCATGACATCCTTGCAATTCCTACTATGACGGCATCTACGTAAATATCAATAACCAGCTACAAGCCCCAAAGGGCGGGAGAACTTACTTTGTCTCCCCCCTTCGGGGCTTAGCGAACCCATGGTCTTATATCCAGGGCTGCGCCCTGGGCTAAGTTCTCCCGCCCCTTTGGGGCTAAAGACCAATCCCTAGCCTACATCCAGTGAGGCGGCCCTCGCTTCACCTACATATTCTTGATGATCGCCTGCCCGAATTCGCTGCACTTGAGCTCCTTCGGGTTCTGGCCTTCCTGCTTCATCAACCGGGCGAAGTCGTAGGTGACCGTCTTCTGATCGATGGCTGCGTCCATACCCTTGATGATCAGGTCAGCAGCTTCGTGCCAACCCAGGTGCCTGAGCATCATCTCAGCAGAGAGGATGACTGAGCCGGGGTTCACTTTATCGAGGTTGGCATACTTCGGAGCGGTGCCGTGCGTCGCCTCGAAGATGGCGTGGCCGGTCACGTAGTTGATGTTGCCACCTGGAGCGATGCCGATGCCGCCGATCTGGGCAGCGAGGGCATCCGATAGATAATCACCATTGAGGTTCAGCGTGGCAATGACATCGAACTCATCGGGGCGGGTGAGCACCTGTTGTAGCGTGATGTCAGCGATGGAATCCTTGATCAGGATCTTGCCAGCCTTGAGCTGCTCCTTCTGCTCCGCGTTGGCAGCGTCTTCACCCTTGGCAGCTTTGGTCTTCTCCCATTGGTTCCAGGTGTAGACCTTGTCGCCGAACTCACGCTCGGCCAGAGCGTAGCCCCACTTCATGAAGGCACCCTCGGTGTACTTCATGATGTTGCCCTTGTG
>DAOMFV010000234.1:0-2494 GCA_035430005.1 Gemmatales bacterium | reverse complement strand
TTAATAAGGCTTGGAATCATGTACCTTGCCTTTTGAATTACCGGACGGCCTCTACACGCAAACCATGGCACACATCTCGCATGCGACATTAGTGTTGGCGGTCTACTACTTCCAGAACAGATGCACCTTCCGCTGAGCCACGGTGATCTTCGCCCGCATGCCGCTTTCAAACTTGAGGAAGTCGGCCTCCATGCCATCACTGAAGATGATGCCACGCTGGGACATACGAGAGATGATCTCCAGCGTATCACGCCCCTGAATGCGGCCATAGATCATCTCCGCCTTGGATGTATTGCTGATGAACGGCTCACGCACACTGAATCGCAGTTCGTTGGCTTCCATGTCGAAGCGGTACTTGTCTTTGAAATCGACCAGCTTCTTCTGCTCGACGAATCCGCCAGCAACTCCATTGGCACCGGTGACGATGGAGCGGAACCAGCCGGTGGAGCCTGCCCCTGTCGAAATGATAATGCCGCTGGAGGACTGCTCTTCGGTCTTCTTGCGAAAACCGAGTTGATACCGGGCTGAGGCATGGCCCTGGATGCCGACGAAGAGATCGTTGACGGCATCGAGTGTTTGTCCATCGTCGAGGCGGGCTCGGGCCATGGTGATCTGCTTCAGCGGCAACTTGTCATAGAGTGCTGCTGCGATGGAAGCTTTCGCCGAGTTCATCGTAAACGGGATCAAGACTCCATCGAATCGACTGGGATCGGGATTGAAGGCAACAATGGGCTGCGCTTGCAGGTACTTGGCTGTGTTGACGACCAGCCCGTCCTGGCCCAGCGTCACTACCAGATCATGAGGGCCGAAGAGGAAGTTGGGAAGGAAGTTCCGTTCAACGATCTGATGGCGAACGGAAGAGGGAATGGCTGCCTTGAGTTTCTTCAGGGCATCGGTGTATTGACGATGGGCGTCTTCGACGTCGTCGATGGATTGACCACGCTGTTTGAGTAGGAAGGCTGCCTGATCGCGCGTGCCATGCCGTTCGACCAGCTCATCGAGCATGGTCTTGCGGGTGACAATGACGACTTTCTGATAGGTGGAGGCAAGCATGAGTTATTTATTCTTGCCGCCGTCGCCGCCAAGCAAGCTCGCCAGCATTTCGGTGGTAATGGTCAGATTGCCGATTTTGGCGGTGCTCAGTTCCTTGATGGCATAGGCCAGCATCTTGCGAGGTTCGAGATCCTTGTAGACCACCAGGTTCATCTCCGCAGCCTTGGCCTCAGCTTCGGCAGAGACCTCACGAGCCTTGGCGGCATTCTCCGCTTCGGTGAGGGCGTTGGCACCTTGCAAAGCAATCAAGTCCTTGCGTTGTTCTTCGAGAGCCTTGTCGGAAGCGAGTTCCTTCTCCTTGATGCGTTTTTCTTCATCGACCGCAGCAGCACGCCGGGCATAGATCGCTTCATCAGCCTTGCGTAACAGGGTTTCTCGCAATTCCGCTTCCAGGGCCTTGCCCACTTCAGGCGTCGCTCGCACCGAAAGGAAGTCGGCACTGAGTAGTTCGACACCCAGAGCACTTAACAGTGAACCGGCCCGCAATCGTTCTGATACGGTTCCACTGAGTTGGGATGCGTCCCGAAGCAGTTCCTGCAAGGTTCTTTGCGAGACCTCAGCACGAGTTTCGATCTGTACCAGGTTAGTCAAACGCTTCCCCAGCTTGTCTCGATCCTCACTGAGATATTCATACGTCTCCGGCTTGATGGTGAAGTTGAACATGCCTGCTGTCAGCTTCGGATCCTTGATGCGGAAGGTGACCTGGCCCTGGAGCGTTACTTCCTGAAAGTCCTTGGTGAGTTCATTGAACACAAAGCTGGCGTCCTGGCTTTGCGTGGGGACAGCGACGACCTGCGTGTTGTAGTGCCAGTAGAAGAAAGCCTGCCCCAGCCCGCTGCTGCGGAGGGCACCACCGGTGTAGCGAAGGATAAAATCGGTCGGCTGACCTTTGAAGTAGGGGAACATACTCATTTGATCTCGCTCACTTTGAAATGTGGATTCTCGATGATGCTGAAGAGATTGCCAAAGGGATCGACGAGGCTGGCGACCTTAATGCCTTCACCCACATCCTTAACCGGTTCGTGGACAACAGCTCCGAGGCTGACCAGTCTCGCTAGCTCCTCGTCGGCATTCGAGACGCCCCAGTAGGCCTGCACACCATTGACACCGGGCTGTCCATCGGGGATCAGCCCCAGTTCAAAGCCGCCCGCCGAGAAGCCCACATAGAAAGACTGATCAAAGTAGGGCTCTATTCCCAGAACCTTGGTGTACCAGGATTTGCCCTTGGCAATATCCGGCGTCGGGTAGATGGCGGTGCGCAGGCCGAGGATCATGGGCAACTTCACTGATGGTGCTGACTGATCAAGTCTAAAGGGTGGGACGCAGGGTTGCCAAGCAAAAACTCGATATTCGAGACCACAAAGGTGAACGACGAAAATTTCAATTCCATGCCTGAAGGGCATTACCACCAAAGCCCTGGGTTGCGATGTACTCATCGCTA
>DAOMFV010000233.1:0-2534 GCA_035430005.1 Gemmatales bacterium | reverse complement strand
GCATGCAGCAGTTGATCAAGATCGCCAAGGACGAAGGCATCAACGAATACACCGGAATGAAGAAGCAGGATCTCATTTTCAAGATCCTCAAAGAGCGTGTTAAGCAGAACGGCTTGATGTATGGCGAAGGCACCCTCGAAATCCTGCCTGATGGGTTTGGCTTCCTCCGCAGCCCCGATTACAACTATCTGCCTTGCCCGGATGATATCTATATCTCGCCGAGCCAGATTCGCCGTTTCGGACTGCGTAATGGCTGCATCGTGCATGGTCAGATTAGGCCGCCTAAAGAGAACGAACGTTATTTCGCCCTGCTGCGTGTGGAAGCGATCAACTATGAGCATCCCGAAATGCTGCCACAGAAGGTAGCTTTTGATGATCTCACACCACTACATCCCAACAAGCGGCTGCGACTTGAGACGACCAGCGATGAACTCAGCATGCGAGTCGTCGATTTCGCCATGCCCATCGGAAAGGGCCAGCGTGGGCTCATTGTCGCTCCGCCCCGTACTGGCAAGACGGTGCTGATGCAGAAGATGGCCAACTCCATCCTCACGAATCACCCCGAATGCTATGTCATCGTGCTGCTGATTGACGAGCGGCCTGAAGAAGTGACAGACATGGAGCGCAAGGTCAAGGGGCCTCGTTGCGAAGTAGTCAGCAGCACGTTCGATGAACCTGCCAGCCGGCACGTGCAGATTTGCGATATCGTTATTGAGAAATCTCGGCGTCTTGTCGAGTATGGAAACGATGTGGTGATTTTCGTTGATTCCATCACCCGTATGGCTCGTGCTTACAACACCGAAGCACCGGGTTCAGGCAAGCTCCTCTCCGGCGGTATCGATGCCAACGCTCTGCACAAGCCCAAGCGGTTCTTCGGCGCTGCCCGCAACATCGAAGAGGGTGGCAGCTTGACCATCATCGCCACGGCACTGGTCGACACCAACTCGCGGATGGATGAAGTGATCTTTGAGGAGTTCAAGGGCACTGGTAACGCTGAACTGCGTCTGGATCGCCGCCTCGTTGACAAGCGCATCTGGCCTGCCATCGATGTAAACGCCAGCGGAACCCGTCGGGAAGAACTGCTCTTCTCACCCGATGAAATGCGATTCGTCGGCATTCTGCACAAGGTTCTCTCTGACATGAACCCGGTGGAAGCCATGGAACTGCTCACCAGCCGCATGGCCCGCACGAAGACGAATGCTGAACTGATGACGGCGATGAATCTGGTGTAACAATCATGCCCAAATCCTGGCGTGACAAACTAGCCGACGACAAAGACCTGCCCAAGGTCGCCAGGATTCCACGGAGGTTGCAAAAGTCTTGGGGTAAGGGCACCTTCGTCATCGCCCGCCCCCGTGATGTCGATGCCATCATGAAGCGGGTGCCCAAGGGCAAGGTCATCACCATCAAAGAGATATGCCAGAAGCTCGCCAAGAAGCATGGCACTACCGTAGCCTGCCCCATCACCACTGGCATCTTCGCTTGGATCGCAGCCCATGCGGCCGAGGAAGCAGCAATCAATGGTGTGAAAGAGATCACCCCCTACTGGCGTACCCTGAAAAGGCGAGGGGGGAACTCAATCCCAAGTATCCAGGCGGGATTGATCGCTGTAAAAAGTTATTGGAAGAAGAGGGGCACAGTGTAGTAACGAAAGGCAATCGATACCTTGTATTGAGCTGAAGTCTGATAGCTCTTCGCTAAGTAGCACAGCGGAAGTAAATAGGTGGTACAGACATTCTTGTCTGTGCGGCCAGACAGGAATGTCTTGTCCACCTACACAACTAATTCTGCGGATACACTCAGCACTTCTCACAACCCAAACAGTTATTCTCAATTGCCTGAGCCATCGCCTTGATCCGCTTGATCATGCTGACTAGACCGTTACGTCGTGTCATGGCCAGGTTCTTGTCAAGCCCGATCTTCTCCAGGAACGCCTCGATATCAAATGTCAGGATGTCTGAGGCCTTTTGCCCCGAAAAAACTTGTTGCAGTATGGCTATCAGGCCACGAACGATGTCGGCATCGCTGTCAGCCAGGAAATCGAGGGTATCGAGTGTTCCCGGCCGCTTGCGGGCTGAGAGGAATACGGTGCTCTGGCAGCCATGCACTCGATTCACTTCAGTGCGTTCATTGCCGGGGAAGACAGGCAGCTTGTTGCCCAGTTCGATGATGTACTGATAGCGATCAGCCCAATCGTCGAGGAATGAGAACTCATCGATGAGCTGCTCCGCCGCTGCTTCAGGTGACTCGGCGAAGACTTCGGGATAAACAGGCTCTTTACTCACCTGAGCCAAAGCAACAGGTCTGGCCGCAGACGGCTGAGAGGCACGTTCCTTGCGCAGCGTTTGCAAGGAATCAACCAGCGCATCAATATCGCTGGCCCGGTTGTAGACACCCAGCGTCGCTCGTATCGTTGCTCCAATTCCAAAACGATCCATTAAGGGCTGGCAGCAATGGTGCCCGGTGCGAACAGCGATCCCATCGATATCCAATCGCAGACCTACATCGTAAGGGGCGACCACTGGGTCTTCCAG
>DAOMFV010000232.1:0-2988 GCA_035430005.1 Gemmatales bacterium | reverse complement strand
GAGGGCGAGGCTCCTGCCGAGCTTTATGCCTGCGATTGTAAACAGCTCGGCAGGAGCCTCGCCCTCCCAAAATACCGACTTACGGCAACTCCCTCAATCGAATCTCCTTGAACTCAATCGGCGATCCTTCCGATTCGAGACAAAGGTATCCCATACGCGGCTCAATCTGATTGCCTCCGGACACTTCTTCCCCGTTCACCCACAGGCGAATCTCGCCATTGATGGCCCGCACGTAATAGTGGTTCCATTCGTTAATGCCCCGGCTCAGGTTCTTGCGTGGAAAGCTCCTGCTACCATCGGGGGATATCGGTGTGAAGGGCTTCATCTTTGACGAGCCGACGGGAAACACATCGCCGTTGGTCGTGAACCATGTCGCCTTCTTGCCTAAACTTTTCTCGTATTGCTCGGTGTAGCCATGATCGAGCACCTGTACTTCGATGCCATGCGGAAGCTGGTTGCGTTTGAGGGCGAACAGCGGTTTCTCTGGTGACCAGACAAAGACGCCTGAGTTGCCTGCACTCTTCAGATGCTTCCAGTAGAGAACGAGTTCAAAGTTGGTGTACTGCTTCTGCGACCGTGCCACGCCGACGGGTGTGCCCTTGCAGTAAAGGCTCCCATCCTTCTTCCATACGAAAGTATCAGGATCGCAGTTGACGTTGACGAAGTCCTTCTCGCCCAGGGTGACCCAGCCCTGGCCGATGCCATCGATGAAGGCCTTGGTGACCGGCTCATCGGCCAGTGTGATGAGTGTAACGAGGCCCATGAGACAGAGGCTCAATGCGTACTTCACTTGAAGGCTCCTGACGAAAGAGAGGGATGAATGACACGGCAGCCGATGGCGGAGAGGCTTTGATCGAGTTGGGCGAATTGATGTTCATCGGCATAGGTGCCAACGATGGCCCCCCCCGAACCGGCAAACTTGGCGCTGGCACCCACCGACCGGGCGACTTCGATCATCTCAATCTGCCCTCGTGGGAGTTGATAGATCGAACGGCGTGTATCGAAATTAGTATCCATCAACCGGGCCAGTCGGGCATGATAGCGCTGTAGCAGTGCTTCACGTGCCTGAGCAGCAAGATCTGCAAAGGTCTTCATTGCCGAGACGACCGCAACATCGCCTTGCCTGAATCGTGTACGAATGTCATTGTGGAATACCTCGGTCGGTTCGCTGACATCGGTCTTGTATGCCAGGTAGACGGGTGGTAGCAGCGCAATATCGAGCGGTTCGTAGACGCCATGAGAGAAACCATTCGTCTGCTGCATCCGTGCCTGCGAGAAGTCCATGTAGACGAGGCCTTCATAGACCTGAATCACCCGATCTTGCAAACCTGCCGTGATGCCCAGTTCATCGTTCTCCACCGAAAGAATCAGCGAAGGCTGAACCACCTGCGGGATGTCGATGCCATAGAACTCCATCAGGCAGCGGAGAGTAGCAGTGATGATGGCACTCGAACCGGCCAGGCCGACTTGCCGGGGGATGGTGCTTTCGAAGCGGATGCTGAAGTTGCGCTGGTGGAGATCGATGTTCTGGCGATAGCAGTACTCGACGAACTTCTTGATCGTCGCTTTCACCAGCCTCACGCCGCCGTAGTAGCCATGCAGTTTGACATCTTTGACGAGATCGTGGACTGAGTCGAAGCGGTTCTGGTTCTCTTTGCCGGGCAGGATTTCGAGCGTGTCCCATTCGTAGAGCACTGCCTCGGCCCAGTAGTTTCGCAGAGCGATGGAGATGGTCTTGCCGTGGTAGCCATCCGAAGGATTGCCCACCAGCCCGGCCCGAGCGTATGCTTGACGTTTGATGATCATCGAATGACAGCATAAGGGCGAAACGAGGCACAGTCCATGAAACAGTGATCTTTTGATGACAGCCCGACGCGCCAGCGAGGGGGCGCGTGCAATCGCGAGGTCCACCCTCACTCGCGCGTCGGGCTGTCATCTATCACTATGATAAATAACAAGGAAGGTAGCATGATCCCCAGCGAACAAATACAGGCACTGCGTCAGCAGTATTATCAGGCAACGCTGATCTCCCGGCGGCTGGTCCATGAAGCGCTCGCTATCCTGCGAGTAAGGCCCGATGCACCGGTGCATGCCCATCGTGGCGGGCAGTACACCACGCTGGGCCTGGGCATGTGGGAGCCACGTCATCCCAAAGCGGCATCGGAGACGATCAAGCCCGGCAACGAGACCCATCTCATCCGCAGACAGTATTCGCTGTCGAACTGCATTCTCAATGAGCAGCATCAGCTCATCACCGAGTCGGCTCAGGAAATCGAGTTCTACATCGTGATGGTGCTCGAAGAAACCGATGAAGTTCCTGCCCTGACGCCGAGACTCTTCCAGTTGAAAGAAGGGGATCGCCTTTTCCTCGGCGAGAAGATTCTGGGACAGTATACCCTTGATGGTGTGCAAGACGACGATACCGTGCTCTTCTTCTCCACAGGCACCGGCGAAGCGCCCCACAACTACATGCTCTGGGAACTGCTCCATCGTGGTCATCGCGGCCCTATCCTGGCGGCTTGCTGTGTCCGACATCGTCATGATCTGGGCTACCTGGCTGTGCATGAACAACTGATGCGTCAGTATCCGCAATATCAATATGTTCCGCTGGTCACACGAGATCCAAACCAGCAGGGTAAACGCTACCTGCAAGACCTGGTGACGTCGGGAGAGTTGGAACAGCGCCTGGGCAAGCCGCTTGACCCGGAGCACATGCATGCGTTCCTGTGTGGTAACCCCAAGATGATCGGCGTGCCGGTCTACGATAAGCTCACCAAGATGAAGAATTATCCCGTGCCGGTCGGGTTGGTGCAGGTGCTCGAAGAACGAGGCTTTACCGCCGATTCGAAGGCCCTCAAGGTCAAGGGGCATGTGCATTTTGAAGAGTATTGGTAGCAAGAGTACCTTTGCCGCAACCAATTGAACAAGATTCCGTGGCAGGGGTCAGATGTACTCATCTGCCCCCTGCGTGAGGTGCAATCGTTTTCG
>DAOMFV010000231.1:0-2998 GCA_035430005.1 Gemmatales bacterium | reverse complement strand
CACTGCCCATTCGGATTGCGATTACTCCATTTAGAGCATCATCCATTAGATCGAACTGTTCATCTACATTTTCCGGGACTTGGCATCGAAATACCCAGAGAGACCCTGGGCAATGAGACGGATCAGATGCACATAACTCTAACTGAAGCCAAAAATGCAGGATAGCATACCGGCGAACGAAATCAGGTGTAAGGATTGTTCCAAGGTCACGATTCCGTCGGTCAACCTGGAGTGATAATTCCTTGCATAAGATTCCAAGGTAGATTTTGGCTATCCATCGAAACAATTCGAATCGTGGGATTCTTACAACGGAATCGAACCCTTCCGTGATGGCAGATGCCACCCGGTTTTCTAATGGTGACAAGCGTTTGTTGTTGCACTCGAAACAACACGGAATTTTTAATTGTTCGTATCGAATAGACGTCTTGTTTAGTAGTACAAGCTCATCTCGCCAAAGGTCAAATCGCTCTTGTAGCCATTTCGGTATCACATGCTCTGTCGTTCTGTTTGCGTCTGTAAGCTTTGTTGCACATATGAAACATACATCAGGCTGATATGGATGTTCAAGAACAGCTTTTAGATGGTGAGAGGGATCGTTAATCATAAGCATGTGAGTGATATGGTGGCCGTACTCGGTGTAACCATATGGAAGTGGAACACTTGCGGTGCATTGCATGACACCCAATCAAGAACTCAAGTTCACACAATCTGCCGAATCACCTCCGCCCCCTCCACCCCTACCAGTTTCTGATCCAACCCACCGTAGAAATACGTCAGCTTGTTCGGATCAAGCCCCATCTGGTGGAGGACGGTGGCGTGGAGATTCTTGACGTGGAAGCGATCCGTTACGGCTGACGAACCTAGCTCATCGGTTTCGCCGACGCTGACGCCGCCTTTGATGCCGCCGCCGGACATCCACATGGTGAAGCCGTAGCTGTTGTGGTCCCGACCGGTGCCTTGGGCGTATTCAGCCGTCGGCTGGCGGCCGAACTCGCCGCCCCAGACGATGAGTGTACTGTCGAGCAGCCCTTTGCGTTTGAGGTCAGCCAGCAGGCCGGCGATGGGTTTGTCGGTGTCGCCACAGTGCTTGGTGTGGTTCTTCACGATGTCGGTGTGGGCATCCCAGTTGTCGTCGTTGTGGGCGCCGCCGGAGTAAATCTGGATGAAGCGAACCCCCCGTTCAACCAGCCTGCGGGCGAGCAGGCACTTGCGGCCAAAGTCTTCGGTGCGCTTCTCGTTGATGCCGTAGAGAGCCTTCGTCTCGTCCGACTCTTTGCTGAAGTCGACCGCTTCGGGGGCGTGCTGCTGCATGTTGTAGGCGAGTTCGTAGCTGGCGATGCGGGCAGCGAGTTCGCTGTTCTGTTCCCTGCCCTGCTGATGTACGTTGTTCTTCTCCCGCAGCCTGTCGAGCAGATCGCGCTGGGCGGCACGGGTCATGCCGGGAGGCAGATCGAGGTTGAAGATCGGCGTGTTGTTGGCCCGCAGGATGGTGCCCTGGTACGAAGCAGGCATGTAACCCGACGCCCAGTTGCGTGGCCCACTGATCGGCCCGCCCTTGTTATCGAGCATGACGACGAAACCAGGCAGGTTCTCGTTCATGCTGCCCAGGCCATAGTTCACCCACGACCCCATGCACGGGTTGCCGGAGAGGAGTCGGCCTGAGTTCATCATCAACAGGGCGGAGCCATGAATGGGCGATTCAGCGTACATCGAATGGATGAAAGCAATGTCATCGACATGCTGCCCCAGGTTGGGGAAGAGGTCGCTGACGTGCTTGCCACACTGGCCATACTGCTTGAACTTCCACTTCGGCCCGACGACTCGGCCCTCGTTGCGATGGCCACCCCGGCCAAAGGTCTTGACGGGGATGGTCTTGCCATCGAGCGGGTAGAGCTTGGGTTTGTAGTCGAAGGTATCGACCTGGCTGGGGCCGCCGTACATGAAGAGGAAGATGACCGCCTTCGCCTTGGCGGGAAACATCGGCGGCTTGGGGGCGAGCGGGTTGACGAACTTCGTCGTTTGGTCGCTCGCTTGCAGCTTGTTGAAGAAGCCATCGCCGGAGAGGAGGCCGGTGAGGGCGACGGAGCCGAAGCCACAGCCCATTTCCCAGAGAGCTTCACGACGAGTACGGTGGCAGAATTGGGACATGTGTTAG
The DNA here is from genome assembly GCA_035430005.1 of Gemmatales bacterium. Taxonomy (GTDB): domain Bacteria; phylum Planctomycetota; class Planctomycetia; order Gemmatales; family HRBIN36; genus JAEUIE01. The sequence goes on along the minus strand of DAOMFV010000231.1, from coordinate 843 downwards.
TTCCAGGTTTCGAGGTTCAGGTTGGGGATGAGGCTGAAGTCACGAATGTTTCGTGTTGCCAACGGTATTTTCTCGGAAGCACAAATAGCCGCGATACGAAGGTCCTGGGTGGGAACTCTTATTCTTGCTGCCCGCCATTGACTAAAGAGCGTTTCGGCAGCAGGAGTGTAACTCAGCACAGGAAACTGCATGCAGGCTGTAAGCGAGTTCTCAAAAAGATCATACGCCTGGGTGATATCTATTCGAGTTTGCCCAGCTTGCGCCCGACGAATCGTCACCAATCTGCCTCGCATGACTTCCTCAATCACCACAATAGGCAACGCAACATTCTTCACATCGATAGTGGCTACTTTCGAGGCGATCAAAGCATTGCCTTGCATCATCAGAGTTAGAATATCGCTATCGAGTGCAATCATTCACCAAACTCTCGTTTGAGTTCCTCTTCTCGCTCTCGACGCATGTGTTCTCGAAGTTCCTCCAGGGAATCATCGTCCTTGAACATGCCAAAAACATCATGAATGCTCTTGATGCGTTTTGGATCTTTCCTTGTCAGTGCTGGCGAGCGAGTGGACTCGTTCGGAAAGGAGAGCAAGAAAATTCCGCCACTATCGACCCTTTGCCGAATTGATGAACCTACTGCAGCCAACGCTGCTTCGCAGCTCGCCGCTTCCACACGAGACTCTGGGTACCCCATAACCTGGGCTACATAGTGTCCGTTCTCCGATTCAAGATGAATCATCATTTCCATCACTGTTCCTCCCTAGCCCTGTAATTATACCTTCCCTAATCCACATACACCATCTCGTTAGCGATAAGCAGCATCAGCATTACCTGCTTCATCGC
>DAOMFV010000230.1:0-3170 GCA_035430005.1 Gemmatales bacterium | reverse complement strand
GAAGCCATCGAGGCTTAGATAGCTGTTATGAGCTTCTGGATTAAGTTGGCCCCAATTATAGTCAATGGGGTTCACCATGCGGCGAGCGTTCAAGATACCCAGGTATTCGTAGCCGACGCGGAAGGTAATGCCTTCATGAGCATACCACCACAGATAGGCACCGCCCTGGAACATGCCGGCCACGGTAAAGAGGTTGTTCGTTCGCTGGATACCGATGTTGTTTTCCAAATCCATTCGCTGCAGGACCACAGATGACTTGCTTTGTTCAGCCATCACGCCGACTTTGCCATCGATGCTGAAGGCCAGTCCATTGAACAGATAGGCTTCACCGCCAACACCAGTCTGCAAGCCGTAGAAGATGTCTTTCTGCTTGGTCGTATACCGAAGGCTCCATTGTGGACGGTCTTCAGTATCTACAATACCACCGCCGATAGGGCTGCCCAATCCATCGGGGAACCCGAAGTCCTGAGCAATCATGCGGAACTGCTCGGTGAAGGAGATGTAGCGGAGACCGCCGGTCCAGTAGGTACGAGTGCCTTCAAACTGGGCAACTGGTACTTTCAAGTTCAATTCACTGGTGTGAATACCCATCGTCTGGGCAATGCGGAACACTTCAGCACCGTTGGTGATGCCATAGGCGCCTACGGCAAATGCGCCGAACGCGGTCAAATCCGGATGAAGCGTGACAGGTTGATAGGTTGCCCCGGCATTGGGGGGTAAAGGCTGCAGGAAGACGTTCGAGAACATTTCTCGATTCGGTCCGGCAAAATACGGATTGAAGTTGTAGTAGTCACCATACAGAAACGAGTTGTCGTTATCCTGGCCGGTGTTGTGACTGGCAGGCGTACCACTGGCGACGGCTCCCACACGGGACTTGGTAATGCCCATGTAACTGCCTTCAATCGTTACGCCATTCCGCAGACGATAACCAATGGTGAATCGACTGCCAGGCTGCCAAACATCATTACTGACCTGATCAGTGCTGAGGGCAATGGCCTGCGATCCATAGATAGCGCCGGCTGGCCCACGCTCTCGAAGAAGTGTAGTAACAAAGTTGCCACCACCATCGAGAATTGTAATAGTTCCACCATTGGGATCACCCTTGATGGAGCCATCGTAATCGATGAATCCACGTCGGGCGACGACCTGGCTTTGCAAGGCGTTATTGATTCGCATGACGGCAGCTTCTGCACTGAAGTAGAAGCCTTCGTCCTTTTCACCCCACATCAGCGGAATCGGGACTTCCCAAGTTGGGGCGCCCAGATTCGTCGTGCCGATGACGTTTGATTGTGCGGATGCGGGAACGACTCCCAGCAACGCCGCCGCAGCGGCTATGATCCATTTAGTCCGATTGGTCCGACGGCTCATGGAAACGCGTCCTCCCTGACGAAGGTGCTGGGCCTTGTGCTGCTTACCGGTTTCATATGGAGAAGCGGTTTGCTTCACCTGTGTTGTGGCAGTTGCCATGGGCCAGCGTTCCATCGCATTATCCCCCTGATTGCCTACGCCAAGCTCCACCCTGATAGGCTTAGCCTACAGGCAATCCTGAAGCGTTATCGTCCCGCATAACCATTAAACTTGAACTTCACGGAAAACTTTACCCCTATTTCGCAACAGTCATCCTCGTTACCGTTTAACACCTGGTTCCTGCCTTTTCGCTAGTTTGACTCAAGTCCACTAAGCCAGAGAAGCTTGGCGAAGGAGATAAGCCGATAGACGCATCTTGGCATGATGCGACTACCCCAGGATAATGAAATGAGTAATCAAACAGACTGCTGAGTAATTCGTGTATGAAACCCATACTTGGTATTGTCGGAGGCATTGGCAGCGGCAAAAGCCATGTTGCGTCTCTCTTTGCCAGGCGCGGGGCCTATGTCATTGACGCGGATCATCTGGGGCACCAGGCCCTGATGAATCCTGATATTAAGAAACAAATCAAAGCGAACTGGGGCGACGCTGTTTTCAACCTCGAAGGTCAAGTGGATCGGAAAAAGCTGGCAGCGATCGTGTTTTCACAGCCCACTGAAAAAGCCAGGCTCGAAGCGATAGTCTTCCCATTCATTGGGGAAGGGATTACCAGTGCCATCAAAAGGCATCAAGCTGATTCCGCAGTGAAACTCTTCATTCTCGATGCCGCCATCCTGCTCGAAACCGGATGGAAAGAGCAATGCAACGCCATCATCTTTGTTGAGGCTTCCGAGGCAACAAGACTAAAGCGGGTGGCTGGCCGTGGCTGGGATAGTCAGGAACTGCATCGTCGGGAAGCGAGCCAGTGGCCGCTCGAAAAGAAGAAGGCGGCTTGTCAGCATGTCATTCCCAATGAAGGTGATGAACTTTTGACTGAAACTCTGGTAAAAGACCTTGTGAATCTGTATTCTCGACAGTGAGGAATTATTTCTCGGCAGCGGCGTCAGCCCGCTGCATCTGCACCCGAATCGCCGGTTTACCACACCGTTCACCTATATGGGAGACGTTCGCTCTCCCCAGTGTGGTCGTTCCGCCTGCTCTTGACCTCCACTTGCCCCTTCGGCCTGAGAATTACTCCGCCAGGGCAGGTTACTCAGAGTGTTGGTCAGGAACGTTTCACTCAGCCGGCCTGGGGTTGCGAAGGAAGATGAGCACATGCCTGAATCGCGTTCTCCTGTGAAACGTTCGCCAGGACGTCCGAAAGGAAGCAAGAATCGCCCCAAGTCAACACCCGTCGATTCGGAGTTGTTGCTGGACGAGGAAACTGAAGAAACTACTGAAACGACTGTTTCCGCAACTGAAGACCTCAGCGATGTTACTTTTTCGCACCGAGCCGAACCTGATCGTACGACGGAAGCCCCCACTGTAACACCATCGTCCGAATCGAAATCGGAGCCTATATCGGTTCCTGTCAGCGAGGCATCGACGGAACGTCGGCCATTGCCCATTAATCCAACTTCTCCGGAAGGCGCACTCCTGCAAAGGCCTCTGTTGCCGCGACGGCCATTACCCCCGCAGATGCAGCAGGTAAATCCGGGCGATCCCGTGCCCGAAGGTGATGAAGAAGCGGTCTACGATCCGGAAACGCAGGCCCGCTACGAAGAAGTCAAGCGCGGTGCAATGTACATCACCGAGCTGCAGCAGATGAGCATGCAGCAGTTGATCAAGATCGCCAAGGACGAAGGCATCAACGAATACACCGG
>DAOMFV010000229.1:0-3210 GCA_035430005.1 Gemmatales bacterium | reverse complement strand
TCGAGACCACAAAGGTGAACGACGAAAATTTCAATTCCATGCCTGAAGGGCATTCCCACCAAAGCCCTGGGTTGCGATGTATTCATCGCTACCCAGGGTACTTGAACGCGCGTTTGATTGTTCCCTGTAAGGGAACTCCATTCAACCTCGCCTCTCGTGGCTTTCCCTTACAGGGAACGAGAATGCTGATTTCATTCCCCCAAGGTAGCCGGGAGTACCCGGCAACCTTGGGCTGTGGAGGTAATGCCTTTCAGGCAAAAAATGACCGATCATGGAACACTATACCGACTAGGTGTTCGTCACTTCGCCAGCTTGAGTTGTTCAATATACCCGAAGACCCAGTTGCTTAACATTGATTGAGTAGGCACACGTACCAGCATCAAGACGATGGAGATGACAACCATCATCAGCGAGGCGAGATGAGCTTCCAGCAAATAAGCAATGCCGCACATCATGCCCGCTGCTTCGCAAAGGGCGACTGCCACGATGCGGCTTGATTGAAAGATCATCAGTAGTTTCGTGAGGGTCTCGGCTGTTACTCGATCAAGCCAGGTGAGATCGCTGGTTTCCCATGAAGTCAGCTCACCTTCGATGGGCTTGGCCTGCTTCGCCCATTGAGCTGTCTGGGTCTTCATGATCAGCAGCGGTATGACAAAGGAAAGGAACAAGTTGAGAGCGCCGATGCCCAGGAACAATGTGGTTAGAAGCGGCACACCGTTCCACTGTGGTCCCTGCCCGCCGATGAACCCCGCCGGCTTCAGATGAAGCACCATGTAGATCATGACCGCGGCGAGCACAATCAGCCCCGCTGCCAGGGCGATGATGATGATCTGAAGATGTCGTAGCGTTTTGAGGAGGGCTTCCATATTGATCGACGACCAGAGAAGGAGCTTTCCCCCCCAGTATACTCATCCGACCGGGAATTGAATGATGAACTTCGTCCCCTCGCCGGGGGTGGACTCGCAGCGGATCGTTCCCTGATGGGCTTCGACGAGGCTTTTGCAGATGGCCAGGCCCAGGCCGTAACCTCCCGTCTGACGATTACGGGATTGATCAATACGGAAGAATCGTTCAAAGAGATGGGGCTGAGCCTCCAGCGGGATGCCGATGCCATCATCTTCAACAATGATCTGGGCATAGCCTTCCATTATGCTGACATAGACCGTGACATGACCATCATCATGGGTGTGCCTGAGTGAATTGCTGATGAGGTTGTTCAGCACCATGCTCAGCAGCGTCTTGTCGCCATGGATCATGATCTTGCTGTCAGGCAGACTCGCCCGTACCTGAATGCTTTGCGACTTGGATTGATGTTGGGCCACACAATGTTCCACCACGTCTCGAAGATCGATGGACTGGAAGTTGGCTTGCAACTGACCGGCATCAGCACGGGAGAGCATCAGCAGGGCATCGATCAACGACCGCATCTTGGTCGAAGTGGCCAGGCAGTTCTCGAGTGTTTCCCGATACTCCGCTTCTTTGCGAGGCCGAGACAGGGCCAGTTCCAGGTTGGTGTGCAGCACCGCCAGCGGTGTACGAAGTTCATGGCCGGCGTCGGCAGTGAACTGGGATTGTCGTTGAAAGGCCGATTCGAGACGATCAAACGCATCGTTCAACACGCCGGCCACCTCAACGAGTTCGGTATCGACTTTGTTCGCATCGATTCGCTCATCCAGGTTAGCGGCGGAAAGATGCGATGCTGTGGTAGCGATGGTATGTAGCGGCTTCTTGATGCGTCCGGAGATGAACCAACTGCCCAAGAGGCCGAGAGCCAGGGCGAGAGCGCCGCTGCCGATGAGCTGATAGAGCAGGGTATCAAGCCGGGCCAGTTCGGACCGGGTTGACACGCCCACCAGAATCAAACTTCGCTCTGGGCCACGATAGATGACCTGCCGGGACGAAGCAGAGGTGAAGAAGATAGCTGTGTCGGCATCGTGAACCCGGTTTTCGAGAACCTGATACTCCCTGCTGCTGATGGGATCATCGACCGACTTGAAAATGGAACCATCTTCACGAAAGATGGTGAAAAAGAGAGGCTCCTTGTTGTTGTCACTGTCGGAAAGGGAGCGAAGAGCCAACTCACGTCGCATCCGATCCATATCGCGCGGGGGCCCTCTGCGCTCACCATCGGGCGGGCCTCGATCTTTCTCCGGCGGACGACGTTCACCGTCGAAGCCACGTTTATCGGGCGAGCGCTTGTCGGGCGGGCCGCCTTTCTCGTTGAAGTCACGCGGGGGGCCATCCGGCGGGGGGAAGCCGTCTCGGAAGATACCATCACGGGGCGCCGGGCCGAACGAACCGTCTGGCATCTCCATCGGTCTCGTTCGCAGCATAGCCCGCATCGGAAACGGCCTGAGAGCCGCATCGAGATATCGAGCCGCGCCTTCGAGGCGGACATCGAACTGCTGAATCGCTGCCCGCTCCGCACTCCAGTAAAGATAAGTCGCGAAACCCGCGATCACCACCAGCAGCATGGCGGCGTACCAGAGCAACAGCCGCCAGCGGATGGACTTAAGCATCGATCATGTACCCCATGCCTCGGCGGGTCACGATCAAGTCCTTGCCCAGCTTCTTGCGGATGTTGGAGACGTGGACATCGACCAGGTTGGAAAGACTGTCCTCGGTCTCGTCGAAGAGGTGATCGTAGATTTGCGTACGAGTCACCAGTTTACCCTGGTTCAAGGCCAGCAGTTCGACCAGAGAGTATTCCAAGGCTGTCAGGTTAACGGCATCGCCATTCATGGTGACGGTGCGTGAGTGGGTGTGCAGGACGATGGGGCCAATCACCAGGTTGGGGTTCGCCTGGCCTACGGACCGTCGGATAAGAGCACGGATGCGGGCCAGCAGTTCTTTCAGATCGAACGGCTTGATGAGATAATCATCAGCGCCTTTGTCGAGGCCCTTGACCCGATCCTCAATGCCATCACGAGCGGTAAGAATAAGCACCGGAGTCTTCTTGGTCAGCCTGAGTTCTTGCAGCACCTGCCAGCCGGTGAGACCTGGCAGCATCAGGTCGAGCACGATGGCGTCGTAGTCCCAGATGCTGGCTTTGTGGAGCCCTTCCCGGCCATCTTCAGCTTCATCGACAGCGTAGCCCTCTTCTCGCAAGGCCTTGGCGACGACTTGCAGGAGGGCCGGTTCATCTTCGACGACGAGCAGACGCATGAAGAGTGATCCTTGACTTGGGAGGGCGAGGCTCCTGCCGAGCCG
>DAOMFV010000228.1:0-3353 GCA_035430005.1 Gemmatales bacterium | reverse complement strand
GCCAGCTAATTCTGGCTGCTGGCTCCTGACTTCTGGCTCCTGTAAACAAACAACGCCCGGGGAGTTGCTCCGGGCGTAGTGACGATTGCTTCAGCTCGTTTATGCCAGCGAGGCATAACTGATGATGCCCTGCGACAGATCGCGATCTTTCTTTTCCATTTCTTCGAGCACAATGGGATGCCAGTTGCGTTCCCTTTGTGACCGGGGCACATAGTGCTCGCGTGCCCAGCGGCGTAACTTCAGTTCTTCAATCATGTCGAGATCGGACATCACTGAAAGCATAACTCACCTTCTAACAGAGAGAGGAAAGTGGTTACCCGACGGCTATTAGTATACCCCTGGCAAATAGCAGTTCAAGCATCAAATGAGAGGAATTATGGGCCTTTTCACCCTCCGATCATGAGGCCTGAATAACCCTTTTCCCTTGCCCATTTTGCCAGGAGTCGCCGGCAGGCTGTGCTTGCTCCAATTCGCCAAATTTGGTACAGAACGAGCCGATTTTGCTCCTCCCTTACTCAGGGGAGGTTGGGAGGGGTTCTTGCAATGGCCTTTACCCCCTCCGACTCCCCCGTGGAAAGGGGGAGAGAATAGAGTCAGCCTCGATTTGCAGCCAAGGAAGGCAGCATGCATAACTTCTTCCGTGCTTTACAGTTCGCGTGGCCACACCGCTGGAAGTTCGTCGCTTCGCTGTTCTGTGCTGTGATGGTCGCCCTGCTCTGGGGAGCCAACTTCACAGCCATCTATCCGTTCCTGAAGATCCTCACTGAGAAGAAGAAGCCTCACGAGTGGATCAATGAACAGATCACTCAATACGATACCCAGCTTGATGCGCTGCGCAAGAGCGTGAACCAGGGGGAAGAAGATCAGGCGAAGATCACTGCCGGCCCCCCAGGCGTGCAGCGTGATCGAGAGCTCGCACAAATCTCCGGTACCCTGGCACGAGACCAGGAAAATCTCGCTTCCACAGAACGTGCCAGTTACTGGGCCTGGAAGCTCAAGCGTTTTGTCGATATCTACATTCCCGAAGATTCTTTCAAAGTGCTCCTAATCATTTTCGGTATGGTGTTGGTCGGTGTGGCCCTCAAGGGCGTGTTCGATTTCTTCCAGGAAACACTGGTCGCCCGCTTCGTCTACGACACGATCTTCGACATCCGCAACCGGCTCTATCGCCAGGTGCTCCGGCAGGACATCAAGCAGTTCCAAAACACCGGGGCCGCCAGCATGATGGCCCGGTTCACGTCCGATTCCGAAACGCTCGGCAACGGCATGCGCACCATGAGCGGCAAACTCGTTGTTGAGCCGCTGAAGGCGATCGTCTGCATCATTCTCGCCTGCATGATCAGTTGGCGTCTGACGCTGGTCTTCCTGATCCTTGTCCCTGTCGCTGTCTTCTTCATGAGCCGGGTGAGCAAGCTGATGCGGCAGGCGAGTCGCAAGGTACTGGCCAGCATGGCCAGCCTGAACAAGATTCTGCAGGAAGGGGTGCAGGGTGTGCAAGTGGTGAAAGCGTTCACCGGCGAACAGCATGAGCGACGTCGTCTGCATGCCGGCGGTAAGGACTACATCAAGAATGGCATGCGGGTCGTCCGGTTTGAATCGGGCACTGATCCGATCATGGAGTTCCTGGCAGTCTCCGCAGTCTGTGCTTCGCTCGCTCTCGGAACGTACCTGGTCCTCACCGGAGATGAACGGATTTTCGGCCAGCGGGTGTTGAACAATCAGTTGGAAGCATCAAGTTTGCTCTCACTCTATATTCTGCTGGTCGCCACAGCGGAGCCGATGCGGAAGCTATCGAACCTGTTCAGCCGGGTGCAGGCGGCAGCGGCAGCATCCGACCGCATCTTCGAGATCATGGATCGAAAACCCGTGGTGGACCCGAACCTTCGAGGTCCCCGGTTGCCACGACACGGCAAGTCGATCGAGTTCAAAGAGGTTTGTTTCGCTTATACCCCCGAGCGGCCAGTGCTGAAACATGTCAGCTTCTCCATTCAACATGGTGAAACCATTGCGGTGGTGGGCAAGAACGGGTGTGGCAAGAGCACGCTCATGAGCCTGCTCAACCGGTTTTATGATCCCGACTACGGCACCATTCACATCGATGGCGAGAACATCCGCAACGTCAAGCTCCGCAGTCTGCGGTCGCAGTTGGGCTACGTAACACAAAATACAGTGCTGTTCGACGATACCATCAGCTCCAACATCCGGTATGGCACCTACGGGGCGACGCAGGAAGACGTGGAAGCAGCGGCAAAGAAGGCTCATGCTCACGATTTCATTGCTTCACTGCCCAAGGGTTACCAGACCCGTGTCGGCGAGATGGGGAACTCTCTTTCAGGTGGACAGCGGCAACGCATCGCCCTGGCTCGAGCCATCCTGCGCGACCCAGCCATTTTGATTCTGGATGAAGCGACCAGCGCCACCGATGCTGAAAGCGAAGTGGTGATTCACGAAGCGCTCGAAACCTTCGCCCAGGGTCGGACGACATTTGTCATCACCCACCGGGCGAGTTCGCTCAAGATCGCTGATCGAATCATGGTGATGAACCAGGGCGTGATCGAAGCGGTGGGCACGCATGATGAGTTGCTTCGTACCTCGGAAGCCTATCAAAGGTTGCAGGAAGCGTTTGGGAACCGCTGGCAGGAGGAGGCGGTGCGGAAGATTGAGACGCCGAAGGCGGCGTAATGAGACATGCCGGCCTTAGCCCCGGATGGGGGCGTTGGTCAGTAGCCAGGGCATAAACCCGTGGTTAGATTCGAAACGAAAATAGAGCCCCGGCAGGGGCTATGGTGACTGCGAACCATCGACTACACCATCGCCCCTACCGGGGCTCTATTACTCTTATTGTTGACGACCGGGAGCTAACGCTCCCGGCTACTCACTGGTCGCCCCTCCGGGGCTGCAAAGCCAAGACATCAATTAAGAGACAACTCGCAACGACTCCCCTTGGTCATTTTCTTACTGATGGCACGTCTGACTATGAGATCAATGTTGAAGGTACTCGCCCTGGCTGCCCTGCTCTACGTCCTGATGTTCCACGGACTGGGAACACGGGAACTGTGGAGTAGCCATGAGGCACGGGCGGCGCAGGATGCGCAGAGCCTGCTCGATAGCGGCGATTGGCGGTTACCTCATCTGTTTGATGGCCGGGCGGAGTTGCAGAAGCCGCCACTCTATTACTGGTTGACGGCGAGCCTGGGTTGGATGCTCGGGCAGGTCGATGCGGTAGCAGTGCGGTTGCCGGCAGTGTTGGGGTCGATCCTGACGGGGCTAGCATTGTTCTTCCTGCTGAGTCAATCGGGCAACCCCCGGGCTGGCTGGCTGGCAATGATCGTGCTATGGACGATGATTCATTT
>DAOMFV010000227.1:0-3388 GCA_035430005.1 Gemmatales bacterium | reverse complement strand
CGTAACCTCTTGAGATCAGGCTGTTTAGTTCAACTCAATTACCGGACGGCCTCTGCGTGTACTCACGCTAACCATGCTGGCCAAGCGGGAGTTCGTACCTCCGCAGCATAGCGTTCAATCTACCATCACCCCACGAAACAGTTCGCGGACACTATGGAATAGAGTTAGATCTTTGCATCGATCAGGATTGCGCTTACTACATACCTCATTGTTTACCCAGCCAAACTGTTCGTCGAAGTACCAATGCAAATTATCATCTTGCTGATAGGCAAGAATGCGGTCAGCCAATTCTGGCAGGCGCTTAGTGGCGAAATTAATCTCGGCCATTGCACTGATTACCTGCTCTCGTATTTCCAATAGTTGCTCATCCTTCCCGAACCATATCCCGGGAAGCAATACAAGTGCAATGTACGCCTTAGCCCGTCTGTCAGAATGTACTGTAAGTGCAAGCGACTGTACTTCGCACCAACGAAAGACTGGCAACCTGAAATGTCCCCCAAGCTCCCCTAGTTCAACGTGATTCGCGGTGGAATCGACAATATCGAAAGTAATCATGAAATCTCTAGGAATTGCATGCCAAGTGACGCCTACCCTCCAGTTGTTTGTTTCAGTTACTGGCACGAAATGGGCTGGATAATAGTCGCAAGGTATTTTTGTTTCCTCCAAGTCCTCGAAAAATCGATTTGCATCCAGCCTTGTAGGCCGAAGTCCAAAATGCTCTTCGGTTGTTTTGAAAACATCTTCAACAGTCGGTTCGAATGGGCCGTAGAACATGCCTTGCCAGAAAAGCGGCTCGTCAAGTAGATCAGGACGATCAAGATAAAATGGGTCCATATGTTCATCCTTTCATTGCGCATAAAACCATTATTGCTATTTGTACATTTACAGGAATGGAAATTTAGTCATTGGCACAAAGCAATGACAGGATTTGAATCCTGTCCCACAGTCACTTCCCACGACCCTTCAAAATCTCCGCCAGGACATCGGGCTTGCCTTCCGCTCTCGTCATATCCGAATAGCGGACGCCGCCTTCATAGGAGACGTTAATGGTCTTGAAGCTGTCGCCATCTTCAATCAGGAAGTCGATCGACTTCTTCTTGACGCTCTCGGCCAGGGCTTCTCGCAATCGCTCGGCGGTGAACTTCTTGCCGTTGACACCGAGGACGAGCATGCCGGGGGTGAGGCCAGCTTTGTCGCCGGGCATGTTGGGGATGACGGTGCCGACCTGATTGCTGAAGAAGCTGACGCCGAGCGAATCGATGGCGTTGGCGCCGCCGGCGAAGCGGCCCAGACTGGCTGGCGGCTTATCGCTGAAGCCCATCTTGTAGCCGATCAGACCGACGACATCGAGAGGCAGCGTTTCCTGGGGCAGCGTCACCCGGCGAGTGAGGAACTGTTCCCAATCGTTCTCGACCACCTTGTTCAGGGCAGCGACGACATCGCTGAACTCGTACTCAGCCACCGTCTTCTTGCCCGGCACCTTGGCGAAGAAGATCTTGCAGAAGTCGTCCAGCGACTTGGTGCCCTTGGTCTTCTCCCGAATGATGGCGTCGCATTCGAGCCAGAGCAGCATGCCTTCGTAATAGAAGTCCTGATCCCGGCGAAGATCGGGCCAGTTGCGGCTGGGGCGACGGAGCAGATGGCCGGCGACCGCTGTGTCTTCCAGCGACCGCCAGTTGCGGCCGGTGTGCTTTTGCATCTCGCGGATGTACCCGGCCAGCGTCTGCCGATAGTCGCTCGGCGTCACCAGCCCGCAGCGGACCATCAGCACATCGCCCAGGTACTGCGTCAGCCCTTCATACATCCACAGCAGCTTGGTCTTCTGTGGCGTGTGGAAATTAGGCGTCACCATGCCGGCCGGGCGGCGATACTTGCCACACCACGAATGGGTGTACTCGTGGGGAATGAGCATGGCGACCCAGCCTTTGCGTCTGACATCATCGAGCAAGTCCCGTTCCATGACTCCGTTAATGCTGCTGCCAAGGTGCTCCAAACCGAGCATGCCTAAATCATTACTGCAGGTCACCAGGAAATGGAACTCGTCGTAGTGAGCTACGCCGAAGAGGGCGACAGCCTCACGAACCAGCTTGGAATAGATGGCGATCACCTTGTCGCTGAGCTTGAGGGCTTCTTTCGATTCGGAAACAATGTGCATGAAGGCAGGGGGCGTGTCGCCGGTATCAAGCTTGATTGTCCGCAGGTTCTCACCGGCCACCAGCGGGCTGTCGATGACATGAGTCAGCGAGGCAGTGTTGAACTTGATCACGCCCTCTTTGGGTTCCTCGCTCTTGAGGGCGGTGGCATATTCCCACTTCTCGGGCAGACGCAGCCGCAGGTTGACTGGTTGATTATCAGCAGTCGGGCCTTCGGGATAGACCAGGCAGGTGTTCCAGTTGATGATGCCCAGGCTCTTGTTGCCATAACTATAGATGGCCCCGGCATCGAGGTTGGAAGAGTTGCAGATGGTATCGAGCTTGACCTTCACCATCGCCAGCCCTTCGGGAATCTGCACCGAGACGCAGTGCAGATTCACCTCATCGCGCTTCCACGGTATAGTTCGGCCATCACTGGTCTCGACCCGGAAGCCACCGATATCTTCGACCCGTCCGTGAGGGCCATGCGAACCGGGGAACCACTGGGGGTACCAGAGCCTAAGCGTGCCCGGTTGCGTCGGCACATCGATGGTGGTGTGCAGCAACTTGCGAGGCAGATCACGAGCATCGACTTCGACACTGATCGGTGGAACATCCTGAGCATGAAGATGCGTGACGAAGAAGAGAAGAGTGAGCGAAAGAAGCTGCCGCATAGGTGTAGACCCAAAGGTGAGAAGGTTTCAGCGTACCGTGAGGCAAGGTGATTAGCAACTATTTGTCTCTTATCCTGCAAACTACCCCCGGCCCTTCTATAACAATATCTCTATCGAACGTCTCCGGAGTGTGTGGCTGTGCCAATCGAATACAGTGAAGTGAAAAAGGGAATGGTCATCATCGGCGAGGACAAGAACCTCTATAACGTCGTCGATCGCTCCCTGCATACGCCAGGCAACTGGCGGGCGATTCTGATACTCAAGCTCAAGAGCCTGAAGACTGGTGGCGTTGTCGAAAAGCGGTTCAAGCCGGACGACAAGGTGGAAGTCGCTTTCCTCGACAAGCGTGAGATGGAATACATCTACGCGGAGACCGATGGCTACGTCTTCATGGACAGCGAGAACTTCGAGCAGGTGACGCTGCGTGCCGATATCGTCGGCGAGTTGATGGGTTACATGAAGCCCAACACCAAGGCCTTCGTCACCTTCTACGAAGGCAACCCACTGAGCCTGGAACTGCCGCCGACGGTGGAGCTCCAGGTGACTGAGACGGAACCCAACATGAAGGGCGCTACCGCGGCA
>DAOMFV010000226.1:0-3413 GCA_035430005.1 Gemmatales bacterium | reverse complement strand
TGCGACTCGGACAAAAATAAGTAGTGATTGTCGCGCCGCGAACCTCGTTCGGGTCAGTCGATTTCCACAGATTGTCATTTTCGATGTTAGGCAATATCTGGTAAAAGAATCCCCAGTTTTGATTATAACGGGTGAAGGGTACACCCGAACTAACGTTGTAGCTTCGGTCTATTGGTGTAAAGGGTGCTGTATTGGAAAAAGGTGTGTAGGTATTCGTTGCAGGAGTTCCGGTCGTATACACTCCCGCCGACGGCAGCGACTTATCCCCAGCAAACCCAATGACCGCTTGTCCAATCGTTCTCAGGTTATTGGCACAACTCATCATGTTCGCAGCCTCTCTGGCCCGTTGGATAGCGGGCAGGAGCAGGGCAATCAGCAAGGCAATAATCGTGATCACTACCAGCAGTTCCACCAGCGTGAACCCAGCACGGCGAGGCCGGAGTAAGCGGGCCATAGAACACTCCTTAATGAATCAGCTAGCAACGAGATGAGAGTCAAACAGTCGTGCCGACTGTAAGCGGAATGCAAAGAGAATGCCAAGGGGGCGACTTTCTCAGGAATCCCCTTCATTCAGTATACGTCTAGGCTAACCCTCAGCAGGACTTACGTCAATAAGCCCCAAACAGAATCTGGGCGGAACCCGGGCTCTACTTGACGGGTGCCGGGGCAGCAGGCGTCGCCTGAGCCGGGGCCATCGAAACGCCACAGACATCGCTCAGATAGGTACTTACAGCCAAAACGCACTCGGCAGTGTCCTGCAATCGAATGACGCCCTCTCCCACCGAGGCCCGAAACGCCCCCAGAACACGGGGCTGGTAGCTTTCAGCGAAATGTTCGACCCCCACACCGGTGTATTGCAGGGAAACGACGAACTGGACCCCCATTGAGGCACATTGACGGTATCTCTCAGCCCGGGCAGCGTCCCCGGCCTGTTTGGCAACCCGATAGGCATCGCAAAGAGCCGACACGCAACGGGCACTTTCACCGGACAAAGGGGGCATCGTTGCTGTTTTTGAGGAAGTTGTCATAAAACCACCCACCCAAGCGACCTTGCCCGGTTCCACCTGCTGCTGGACGTTGCAAAGTGCGTCAGCCATGTTGAATACTGCGGCAGCGCAGTTGGCGTCTTTGGTGCGGAAATAGGTGTCGGTCAGCCCTGTAATAAAGTTGGGAATGACGACCAACGGCATCTGTTGCTGATAGGCCCGCACCGCCTTCAGCAGCGATTCCGATTTCCAGTTGGCGGGACTATAAGTTTGACTGATGGCCAAACCTTCGAGGGCGAAGCCCTGACAGAGTAAGTTCATGGCGTCCTGATCGACATTACTCGATGCCTGCTGTACGCTGGATGCCTGCGATTGGAAGCGGCCTTCAGCTTGTTGATTGGTGCGAATGTACTGAGCCAAGCCTTCCGCTTCCTTGAGACGCACTTCCACCGGCACCGGGAGTTCATGCACAGCACGCAAGAGCAGTCCAGCGCTGGCCAGTCGATTCACTGTCGTCTCGGGATAAAGCGTGTAGCGTAGCTGTGGATCCTGAGGATCAACTTTAGTGCTGGCGAGCAGTGTCAATGTGGCCTGTTGGGCAGCGGCATGATAGCGGGGATTAAGTGTCAGTCGGCTTACCCTGCCGAGTGCAATGGCTCCCTCTACCTGATGATAGAAGTGGGCTGCTTCCAGCGGCGTGTTCACAGCGACATTGAGCCCCTGATGAAACATGCCATTAGGCTGCTGTGCCTGCATGAGCCATTCAGTGCCACGGCGAACGGTAAAGTAGAGCGCCTTATGTGCCGGGTGCATGTTCTCGACAGCAGGCGCCGGTTCATTGGGTGGCTGAGCCGTGATGATGGCGAGCGAAGAAGAGGCAACGGCTAATGACAGAACAGCGAGGCGAGCGAATCGACGGATCATGAGTTAGCTCCTTCCGTGGAGATCAAGCTGAACCAACGCCCGAGATTATGACATGGTTGGTATCTTCGGGCAAGCTCAGGCTAGTACAATGAGGGTGCGGAGTATCCGCACCAGGGAGCCAGGAGTCAGAAGCCAGAAGCCAGTAGACAGTAGACAGAATCAACAACCATACTTAAGGGTCTCACCATTGGTTATCTCGTTAGGCATTGGAACACGCATCGCAGTGGCTTTCAAGGCGTTCTTTCGAACGCTGTCGCAAACAGTATTTGCAGGCCAAGTGCAGGCCTTGCTACAGGGCACATCGACACAAGCGATTGAAAACAAGCCCACTGAAACTGTAGAAGCACCGAAGCCTGTGCTTGATCCGCTGCAACTGCTGGCCATCCTTCAGCGGGAAGGCCGGCTGGTCGATTTCCTGATGGAAGACATCCAGGCCTTGCCCGATGCACAAATCGGTGCTGCGGTACGAGAAGTGCATCAGAAGTGCCGCAAGGCTTTGAACGATCACATGACTCTTGCCGCAGTCGTTGAGGCTGCGGAAGATGAAAAGATGACCGTCGTTGCGGGGTATGATCCTTCAGCCATCCGGGTGGTGGGCAACCTGGGGATGTCGCCCCCCTACACCGGCGTAGTCCGCCATCGTGGCTGGCAAGCCAAGGCGATTCAGCTACAACCTCTCCCCAGCGGGCAGAATCCCAAGGTCATTGCCCCTGCTGAAATTGAAGTTAACTGATCCCTTTTCCTTTTTGGATGATCACCATGGCCACCAACAATAAAGAAATCCTCAGCCGACTGACAACGGGCGTCCTCGCCATGAAGAAGCTCGCCCCCAAGGTGACCGAAGGCTTCCTGGCTTTCGACAAAGCCGCAGTCGAACCTGGTATGCTTGATGTTAAAACCAAGGAACTGATCGCCCTGGCCCTGGGTGTCGCTGCCCGATGCGATGGCTGTATCGCCGTGCATGTCAACAATTGCGTGAAGGCCGGTGCGAGCATCGAGGAAGTCGCCGAGACACTGGGCGTGGCTGTCAGTATGGGTGGTGGCCCTTCCATGGTC
Source organism: Gemmatales bacterium (assembly GCA_035430005.1). Classification (GTDB taxonomy): domain Bacteria; phylum Planctomycetota; class Planctomycetia; order Gemmatales; family HRBIN36; genus JAEUIE01. The sequence goes on along the minus strand of DAOMFV010000226.1, from coordinate 447 downwards.
TATGCCACTCGTGCACTGGAAGCTCTTGCTGAACTCACTGCTAAATAAGGTTACGGGGACTGTGCCACACTTCGACGGTACTCCGTCGAGGTGTGCTGCCTGAAATTCGCGGACAACCACACCCCATCGGAGTACCGCTGGAGTGTGGCACGGAACAATGAATTGATACCGACTGTACCACCCACCATGGATGACTTTCTGCGTGCCGCAGGGCCGGTGGTCGCCAATAGGCAGGAGAACCCGTCTGGGAAGCTCTCCGAAGAACAAAAGGCCGCCCTACAGGATGCCACCGTGGCCATCGTCCGCGAGTTACGGCAGGGGCGGAGTTCGGAGGAAATACAGACTCAACTCACCGGGCACGGCTGGCAACCCAACGTGGCACATGGCTTCATTGCTCTGGTCAGTCAACTACTAGCCAAGATGTTTCTCCAGCGCACCTACATCTTT
>DAOMFV010000225.1:0-3516 GCA_035430005.1 Gemmatales bacterium | reverse complement strand
GGAAAACGCTTGGAATTGTGCTGGCAAGGCACGCTTGTGTTTAGGGCGTTGTGTGCCACACTCCGGCGTGTACTCACGTCGGGGTGTGGTTGCATAGCACAGGCTGCCAGTCACTAAATGGAAAAACCTCAGGTATCAACATCAACTACTCAGCAACCACACCTCGTTGGAGTACCAACGAAGTGTGGCACAGTCTCCGAATTACAGCGGCAAGCGACGAGGAAATCAAGGAAGAAATCGCCGTTCAACAAAGACAATGACAGGTCATAAAAAACTGTGCCACACTCCGACGTGTACTCGCGTCGGGGTGTGGTTGCGAAGCACTTGACCCTAATCAACTGGCTCGATGTGTCCAAAATCTATTGCAATTTGAACACTGATAGCCTTTGCGATTACCACTCTGTCCTGTCCGATACGCAGTACCACCGCATCTTATACACGTTGAAGTGTCTGCTCCTCCAAACAGTGAACCAATAGCGGCACCTATCAATCCTCCATCCAGCCCGCCACTGATTGCGGTTCCGATTACACCTCCAACCGCAGCTGCAGTTCCATGGTGCGTTTCTGTTTTTCCAAAGAACGCCTTGGTTGTCCAACTCCTTCCACATGTACATCTGTAGAATGCCTTACCCTCACTGAAAGATCGTGCGAACACAGATCTCTGGCACTTTGCACACGTGCTTGATTGAGCCATTTTTTTGTCCCTTTCTTTACGAGTATTGGGTCAACTCCATTAACCTGTGAAGTTTGACCCACTAAGCAGGGCAATCGAATCAACTTCAAAGCCGGTAACAATCGATCAGTTCCAATTGATACCAGCTCAATCACTCCAACTCTGCGAAACTGCACTGTCATCCTGTTCAATGTCATGGAACAAGCTATCTAGCATGTAATCTCAGCATGCTTTCTTTTGAAGGACAAATCCAGCAAGCGTTGCGATACATGAACCAACAACGGGCAAACCCATTACGGTCTCTCCAAGACCGAATAAGAAAAGAGGAAACAAGATCAGTAAAAAAAACAACCCCATCAGATGAGTCCGAAATTTTGCCATATGTGACTGTATGCCTCCGAGACATTGATTTACATCCCACATCAGGATGTCACGGTCAAGCATTCTAGCCATTTACTTTGTCGAAGCAATTTAATCACATTCAGACTTTGTAGATTGATCCTCCTGTTCACAAATACAAGAATGCAGAAAGTGTAAAGTCAAGTTCTTCCCCTGCCATTCTGGCACCACCCCACCTCCCCCTCACCCCAATCTCATCCCCTAACCCCATAGCCCACATCATCTTACAAAACCATCCCCTTCCCACGGCACAATCTTTGCACGCCATTGTACCCCGTTCCATCGTCTGCACCTTTTGCACCTAGGAGGCTATCCCCCCATGGGAGCCAAACAACTGACTTATGCTGATGAAGCCCGCCAAAAGTTACTGGCCGGCGTCTCCAAGCTCGCTAAGGCTGTCAAATGTACCCTCGGGCCACGTGGCCGAAATGCTGTTCTCGATAAAGGTTGGGGCGTGCCCAACGTCACCAAGGACGGCGTCTCCGTCGCCGAAGATATCGAACTGAACGATCCCTACGAAAACATGGGCGCTCAGCTCGTGAAGGAAGCAGCCAGCAAGACCAGCGACGTCGCTGGTGATGGCACCACGACTGCCACCGTCCTCACCGAAGCCATCTACCGGGAAGGCCTCAAGGGCATCTCCGCCGGCGTCGATCCCATGGCCATCAGCCGGGGCATTCTCAAAGCCACCGAGAAGGCGACCGACGAACTGAAGAAGCTCGCCGAGAAGATCAACGCCAAGGACAAGAAGGAAATCAAGGAAGTCGCTACCATCTCGGCCAACAACAACACCGAGATCGGCGACTTCATCGCTCAGGCCATGGAACGGGTCGGCTCCGATGGCGTCATCACCATCGAAGAAGGCAAAGGCTTCATCACCGAAGTCGATTGGGTCGAAGGCATGCAGTTCGACCGTGGCTACCTGTCGCCCCACTTCGTCACCGATCCTGAAAAGGTCATCTGCGAATACGACAAGTGCTACATCCTTATTCACGAAGACAAGATCAGCAACGCCAAGGACCTGGTGCCGCTGCTCGAAGTCATCAGCAAGGCCAATCGCCCGCTGCTGATCATCGCTGAAGACATTGATGGCGATGCCCTCGCTACTCTCGTCGTCAACAAGTTGCGTGGCATCGTTCAGGTCGTGGCTGTCAAAGCTCCCGGCTATGGCGACCGCCGCAAGGCTATGCTCGAAGACATTGCTGCCCTCACTGGCGCGAAGGCGATCTTCAAGGATCTGGGCATCAAGCTCGAAGCTGTCAAGCTGACCGACCTCGGCACCGCCAAGAAGGTCCGCATCGATGCTGAGAACACCACCATCGTCGAAGGGGCTGGCAAGGACGATGCGATCAAAGGCCGCTGCGACATGATCCGCCGTGAGATCGAGGCCAGCACCAGCGAGTACGACACCGAGAAGCTCCAGGAACGCCTGGCTAAGCTGGCCGGTGGCGTGGCTCAGATCAAGGTGGGCGCTGCGACCGAAACGGAAATGAAGGAACGCAAGGCTCTCTACGAAGATTCACTCGCTGCCACCCGCGCTGCCCTCGAAGAAGGCATCGTTGCTGGTGGCGGTGTCGCTTTGCTGCACGCTGCCAAGGCTCTTGAGAAGTTCAAGATCGATGGCGACGAACAGCATGGCGTTGACATCCTTCGCAAGGCTCTCGAAGTTCCCGCCCGGGCGATTGCTGAGAACGCCGGCCTCGATGGGGCTGTCGTCGTCAACAACATCCGCAAGGGTAAAGACAAGAACTATGGCTACGACGCCAACGCTGAGAAGTACACCGATCTCCGCAAGGCCGGCGTGGTTGATCCCGTGAAGGTCACCCGCTCCGCTCTGCAGAACGCTGCCAGCGTTGCTGCTCTGCTGCTCACCACCGAAACCCTGATTGCCGACAAGCCTGAACCCAAGGGTGCAGGCGGCGACCACCATGACCACGACCACCACGGTGGCGGAATGGGCGGCGGCATGCCAGGTATGGGTGGCATGGGCGGTATGGGAATGGGCGGCATGGGTGGCATGCCGGGAATGATGTAAGGTATTTAGCCCCCGGCTCTTCAAGCCGGGGGTGGACCACGCGGACACTCAACACCAAACACTGAGACAATTAAAGGAACACAACATGAAACTCCGACCCCTCGATGATCGCATCGTTGTCAAACCCCTCGACGCAGAAGAGAAGACCGCCGGCGGCATCGTGCTGCCTGATTCCGCCAAGGAAAAGCCCCAGCGTGGCAAGGTGATCAGCGTCGGCCCAGGCAAGCAGCTCGACGATGGCTCCCGTGCCGCCATCGCTGTCGCCATCAACGATGAAGTCATCTACGGCAAGTACTCCGGCTCCGAAGTCAAAATCGACGGCGTCGAGTACAAGATCCTCCGCGAGAACGACGTTCTCGCCAAGGTCGTATAACCTGTGCCACACTCCGGCGGTACTCCGTCGGGGTGT
>DAOMFV010000224.1:0-3693 GCA_035430005.1 Gemmatales bacterium | reverse complement strand
AATTAGCTGGCCTTCTGCTGGTCGCATAAGAACAAACATTACTCTGCTATTACTTCTTCTTCATTCTGGCTCCTGGCTCCTGACTCCTGGCTCCTCTCCTCTTCCCCCCATTTTCGCCAGAATCGCACTAGATGTAGACAAACCTGCCCGCTACAGGTATACCATTGCATGAATACTGTGTGGCCATGCAAATGGCTGCAACAGACTTCCCCGGTGGTGAATCATAAGATGATACCGCCGGGTATATGCCTGTGCCCCAAGGCACTATTACTTGAAGAACAGAGGAGTTATTCATGGCCGACACGAACATCGAAGCTCGCGTCATCGAGATCGTCAGCGAGCAGATGGGCGTTTCCAAGGACCAGGTCAAACGCGAAACCGAATTCCAGAAAGACCTCAACGCTGATTCGCTCGACGTTGTCGAACTCGTCATGGAACTCGAAGAAGAGTTTGAAATCAACATCCCTGAGGACTCTCAGGATAAGATCAAAACCGTCGGTGCCGCCGTCGATTTCATCGAAGCGGAACTGAAGAAGAAGAGTGCCTGAGTTTCCCTGACACGACCCTTCGGAGCAGCGGAGCACAGGCTTCCGCTGCTTTTTGCTTCTAAGCTGATAGCTTCTCTCGAGATAGTCCTATGTCACGACGACGAGTAGTAATCACCGGCCTGGGCACCGTCAATCCTCTCGCCCGATCCGTCCCCGGCTTCTGGGGCAGCCTGCTCGAAGGCAAGTCCGGCGTCGGCCCCTGGACCCTCTTCGACGTCACCAACTACAAGGTGAAGTTTGGCGGCGAGATTCGCAACTATGCCCCCAACCCCACCCTCATCGATAAACGCCTCCAGCGCCGTATGGATCGGTATTCCCAGTTCGCCCTCGAAGCCGCTTACGAAGCCATCGTCGATAGCGGCTTGAAGATGACCAAAAACGAGAACAAGGAAATCGAGCAGGAATACCAGGTCGAAGGCTACGAGCCCTTCCGCATGGGCGTCATCATGGGCAGCGGCATCGGAGGCCTCAACGAATACGAAGATCAGCACGAGATTCTGCTGACCAAAGGCCCCACCCGTGTCAGCCCGTTCGTCATCCCCAAGCTGATGGTCAACTCCGCAGCCGGGCAGATCAGCATCTACTTCGGCCTGCGTGGGCAGAACTTCGCTGTCGCCACTGCCTGTGCTTCCGCAGCCAATGCTGTCGGCAGCGCGCTCCGGGCCATTCAGTACGACGAAGCAGACATGATCGTCACCGGTGGCAGTGAAGCAGCCATGACTCGCATGGGCCTATCGGGATTCATTCAGTGCATGGCACTCTCCAACCGCAACGATGCTCCTCAGAAGGCCTGCCGTCCCTGGGACAAGGATCGTGATGGCTTCGTGCTCGCCGAAGGTGCCGGCATGGTCGTCTTTGAAGAATACGAACACGCCAGGAAGCGTGGCGCAAAGATCTACGCCGAGGTGGTCGGCTACGGTGCCACCGGCGATGCCTTCAATATCACCGCCCCGTGCCCCGATGGCAGCGGTGCAGGCAAGGCCATCGAGTTAGCGCTGAAAGATGCCAAGCTCAATCCGAATGAAGTGGATTACATCAACGCCCACGCCACCAGTACACCGCTGGGCGATCTCGGCGAGACGATGGCCATCAAGAGCGTCCTCGGCAAGCATGCCTACAAGGTGCCCGTGAACGCCACCAAGAGCATGACCGGCCACACCCTCGGCGCCAGCGGCGGCCTGGCCATGATCGTCTGTGCCAAGTCCATCGAGACCGGCAAAGTGCATGGCACCATCAACCTCGATACCCCCAGCGAAGGCTGCGATCTCGACTACGTCCCCCACCATGCCAGAGACCACAAGGTCAAAGTCGCCGTACTCAACAGCTTCGGCTTCGGCGGCCACAACGCTTGCGTCGTCATCAAGGCGGTGTAGTGTATTTCTCCCCTCTCCCCTGGAGGGAGAGGGGTTGGGGGTGAGGGGTTCTAAATCAAGCGTACTCGCCCATTATTGGGAAGACTGTGCCACACTCCGACGGGTACTCGCGTCGGGGTGTGGTTTCAAAGCACAGAACGCCAATCACCAAATCATCGTAACACAACCGAGTACCATGCAACCACACCCCGACATGAGTACATGCCGGAGTGTGGCACAGTCCTCAAACAACTCAGCACTTAGGACTCAGCACTATGACTGCTTCCATCGACTGGCTCTACCGCCGCAATAACTGCGATTCCTGCGAGAAAGCCGACGCCTGGCTGGCACAACACCACGTCAGATCAAAGTCCACCACTGATGCCCGCAAGGAACGTCAGGGAAAAGCCGAAGCTCTCGCCCTGGCGAAAAAGGTCGACGTCATCATCACCGTCCGAGGCAAATCCCTCACCCGGCTCGATGTGAAGAAAGACAAGCCAAACCAGAAGACACTCCTTGCTGCCCTTCTGGGTCCCACCGGAAACCTCCGCGCCCCTACATTCCGAAAGGGGAAGACGTTGTTTGTGGGATTCAATCCGGAAGGATACGGAGACTTCTTGAAGTGAAAGCTCATTTTGTTTGGCAGCGTCTTTTAGGAAAGTGGGAGAGCCAACATTATGCCAAAACCCCGTCTAGATTTTGTGTGGCTACTCGCTAACCTTGCAGTAGGCGTCCTGGTCGTCATCACTTTGACTACAAGGACTGGTGTCACCATTGAGAATTATCAAAAGATAAAGCTTGGTATGACACTACCCGAAGTTGAAGCCATCCTTGGCGATCAGCATGAACCGATGACACCTTGGGTAACTGTCTACTGGGTGATATGGGTTACTGAGGATGGAACCGGCAAGGTGCAGATAGCAGCCGTAATGGATCGGCCTGAAATTGGTCATGGCAAAGTTATCGGTAAGTGGGTGCGAACAATAAAGCCTGATCTTATGGGCATTTCGGATATCAGGCTCTTATATCGTGAAGGCGAAGGTTACTGACTGGAACCGGAATAAGTCAAGCGACCGAACGTGCCTCATCGGCGTCTGTGTCCCCTGTAAAGTGTGTTGATTCTTTCCAATTGCACAACCACGCAACAGCCACCATAATAGCCGAACCACTTTTTATCTGGAGTTGGCGATGCGTTATGGTTTGTCTCTATCATCCATGTTTCTCTGCCTCGTCCTCATCCACGCCGATGATCCACCCAAGGATGGCAACGTTAAAAGCGCCCGGGGCAAATGCTCGGTCGTCTTCCCCGCCAAGCCGACTCTCGATGCCGACAAAACATCGGATACCTACGTCCTCGGCGAGAACGACGACAAGCATGCCTACGTGATGAACGTCGGCTCGTTGACGACTAAGGCCGACCTCGCTGATGAAGCGAAGATCAAAGGGGCCTTCAGTGCCATGTACACCAAGCTCGTTACCTCGCTCGGTACCAAGGCCAGCAGAGCGACGCAAAGCACCTTCGGCCCCGGCATGTTCCCCACCCGCTACTACGAGTTCGACCTCGCCGACGGCGTCTACTGGACCAGAGTCGTCATGACCCCCGACGCCATCATCTCCGTCACCGTCACCGGCCCCAAAGAGTTTGCCCAAGGCGAAAAAGCCCAGGCGTTTCTGAAGTCGTTGAAGGTGGATGCGGTGAAGAAGTGATTGCCAGTCAATTGGGTGCCATGGTTTGGCGGTAGAGGCCGTCCGGTAATTCAGATGGTATCGAGGATCCATTGTATTTGCCCGTT
>DAOMFV010000223.1:0-3728 GCA_035430005.1 Gemmatales bacterium | reverse complement strand
CAGGCTATCGCAATCGATCAGTGTCTCGCCTTCTACAAAACAACAGACCAGAAGCTTGGCATTAACTGAATCCTTGTAAACACTCTCCCCTTCCTTAACAAAAAGGGCAAGCCACCTTTCTCGTGCAATGAGTCGGTCAGCGAGTCTCGATGAATCAAGATTGGTGCTACGACCATTCAGAATAATGACGCCTACAACTCCCGTTGCAAGTACAAGACTTGTAGCAACAATCAGGAATATCTTTTTGGAAGAGAGCATGAGTCTCTCCTGAGGTTGGAGCAATCCAATTACTTCGTCCCGCCGGTCATCTCGTAGGTCCGCTTGTCACCACAGGCGGGCTTGAGAGACAGTTGATACAGCCGTTCCCCCTCGGGTGTCGGGTATTCCCCCGTCACACAGGCCCGACATAGCTTCTGCGTTTCGATGCCAATACACCGGGCTAACGATTCCACCGGCAAATAGGCCAAGCTATCAGCCCCTAGTTCCTGGGCCATCTTGCGTTCATGCTCACGAGTAATCGGTTGACCATGCAGGAATCGTGGGGCGAAGAGTTCCTGAATCGTTGACATATCGATGCCATAGAAACAGGGCGCGATGATGGGCGGACAGGCCACCCTGACATGGATCTCTTTGGCGTGGCCGGTGCTTCGCATCACACCTAACAGTGCTTTCATTGTCGAACTGCGTACGATAGTGTCTTCAACAAGCAAAACCCTCTTGCCTTCCAGCACCTGCCTGAGTGGCGTGTACTTGGCACGGATACGAGCCTCGCGGTTTTCACCCTCGATGAAGGTTCTGCCCACGTAGCGGTTCCGCATCAGCCCTTCCACTGATGGCAACTTTAAGGCAAACGCCATCGCATCAGCTGCGGCCTTGGCTGTATCGGGGACTGGGACCACGATGGTGTCTTCATCCAGGGGAACGATTCCCAGTTCCTTCTCCTGTTGAGCCAGTTCATTGCCCAGGGCATTGCGTGTAAGATAAACACTGTGGCCATCCAGTTCGCTGGCGACGTTGGCGAAATAAATCCACTCGAAGAAGCAATGCCTGGGCGTCTTCTTGGGCGCAAAGCGTTCCAGGCGAAACTGGCCATCCTCAATGACAATAATCTCGCCGGGCTCTAGTGTGTTGACCTTGGTAAAGCCCAGATTCTGTAAAGCGACGCTTTCACTGGCTGCAGCAAACAGGTTACCGTCCATCGCCCAGCACATGGGGCGTATTCCCGCAGGATCGCGGGCCACCACCATGTCCCCCATGGCGTTCATGTAGACGATGTTGTAAGCGCCGTCGAATCGTTCGCTGAGATTCTTGAAAACCTCCACAAGATTCGGCCGATTGTCACCACGCAACTCATGGCTGAGGAAGTGCATGATCACTTCCGTATCGGTATCGCGGGTCAGGTGATAATCCCGCATCTTCAGCAATTCGTCTTTGAGCTCGGCATAGTTGGCAAGCTGGCCGTTGAAAGCGAAACTGAACCACTTCCACTTGCAGCCGTGATAACGATTAAAGGGTTGAGCGTAACTTCGTTCATCGGTGCCACAGGTAGCATATCGCACATGGCCGATGCCTGCCGCCCCGGCATATTCCTTCTGGATGTTCTTACTCTTGCCTTTGTGATTGAGTCTAAACGCTTCGATGACCGTGCCCAGTTCCTTGTGTGTATCGAGCAACTTTTCCCGAGTCGGGTTGTAGGTGGAGATGCCCGCCGCTAGTTGACCACGGTTCTGAAGATCGAGGAGCATGCGGGGCAGCAGCGACGTCGCCAGGTTCGGGTCGCCCTGGGGCAGCAACCGTGATTGCGGCATGAACCCCGGAAGCACATAAACTGCCGCCACACCGCATTCATGCTGCAGAACCGCCATAAGCGAAGCTCACACGAGGAGTGTAGCAAGCTGTGCTACGCAGGAGAGTATAGTAATAGCAGAGAGAGACGTCAGGAAACAGTGGACAGACGAACCAGTGTCGTATTCTTTCAGTAACTCAAACTGATTGGTATTCCGTAACCATCCAGGTCTCGTTAGGATACGATCACTTTAATGCTCCCATCAACAGGGGATACTCATGCGAAGCTGGTTTCGTTCGATCATGGTGAGTTCGCTGCTGTCCGCACTGGTACTGATGACCTGGGTAACCGCTCAGGAATCGAAGCCCGCACAGCCCACAACGAATGCCAATATCCTTCAGACAACAGCACTGCGACTGGCCCCTGCCGACAGTTCTTTTTTCAGCACCTCGCTTCGACTTAAAGAACGCCTGATGGGACTCTGGAATACCAAAGCAGTACAGCAGATCTGGAAAACACCGCTCGTCCAGGCCGGCTGGTCCGAGATCACCAAAAACTTTGAACAGCAAGCCGGCCCGGTGACAGGCTTCATGGAACAGAAAGAGAACAAAGAACTACTGCAATTGCTTCTCGATATGGCCAGCGAAGAGTGCTTCATGCTGGGCGGCCCTACGCTACCCAAATTCCTCACCACCGCCGGTGAAATATTTGGCGCCTCCTATCTTGGTGCCATTGGCAATTCCTTTAATCCAGGAGCCGACCGCACAACAGCTCAATTGCATGCTGCTTTGACTGCGCTGAAAGAAAACATCAACGAGTTAAAAATCCCCGATGTTGTAGTGGGCTTCAGGGTTCCCGATGCCAAAGTCGCTCAGCGACAAGTTGCCCGGTTGGCTGTTCTGCTCAATGCCGCCGCCCTCGCTGTCCCACAACTGACCGGCAACGTCAAAAGTCAGAAGATCAACCAGTTCAACCTGACCACGATTACTCTGGACGGTGCCAAGATGCCTTGGGATAAGATTCCCTGGAACAACATTGAAGAAGATCCTGGTGAATTCAACGATCTGATCGCCGAACTGAAGAAACTCAAGATCACCATCAGTATTGGATATTTCGAGGGGTACGTCGTCCTGGGCTTTGGCGAATCGATCAAGTTCCTCGAACGCCTCGGTCAGGGGAAGAAGTTGGCTGAACTCGATGAGTTCAAACCGTTGCTCAACCACCTGGACAAGCGGATCACTGGCGTCAGTTATTCCAACAAAGAAATGAACAGCGGTTCAGGCTTCACCAAAGAGCAAGCTGATACCATGGTCGAAGGCTGGATGAAGTTGCTGGAAGACAGCACCCTCGAAGATGCCGTCCGTGATCGTGTTGAGAAAGACATCAAAGAACTTGGCAAAGACATGCTCACCATGATGGGGCGTGATCCAGGTCCGGCGATGAGCTTCACCTTCCAGACCGCACGAGGCGAAGAGTCTTTCTACTATCAGTACTCAGTCGACCCTCGTATCGATTTCACCAAAGAACTCGACCTGCTTAAGCATGTGGGTGGCGACCCGGTCCTCGCCACACTTGGCCGCAGCGTCAACAATCCCGAGTACTGGGACATCGTCGTCAAGTGGATCAAGAAAGGGGACGGCTACTTCCACGAGTTCGGCTTGCCTGCCATCGAACAGTTTGGCGGCAAAGAACTTGCGGAGCGGATCGAGAAGTTACTGGAGGAGATGTACCCCCACTTGAGACAATTCAATGAAACAATCAAAACCAAACTCATCCCCGCATTGGCTGATGGGCAATCTGGATTCGTCGTTGATAATAAGCTCCTGAGCACCCAATGGCATCGTGAAATGCCCGCTTCCAAGAGCCCGCTTCCTCTTCTGGAACCGGCAATCATCATGGGCGTCAGCGATCGGCAAAAGTTGGTGGAGTCGGCGGTGGATGT
>DAOMFV010000222.1:0-3736 GCA_035430005.1 Gemmatales bacterium | reverse complement strand
TCCCGTGCTACGGCCAGTGCCTCGTCCATCTTCCCCTGCTCGTACAGTACACCGGTCAGGTTCGACTTGGCGGCGATCGTCGGGTGTTCATAGGGGCCGAACTTCTTGACTTTCATGGCCACCAGCTCACGCATCAGAGGTTCGACTTTCTGGAGCTTTCCCTGTTCTAACATCAGATGCAGCAGGTTATTTAAACAGTGCGAACGGTCTTCATCGTCTACTGGTCGATTGGCCTGGTACCACTCGAAGGCGCCTTCAAGCAACTGGGTAGCCAGTGTGAGCTTGCCTTGATGTAACAGCGTGCTGCCCAGTTGCAGTCGAGTGCTGGCTATCAGTTCCGGGAACTGTCGCAACGGATCCAGGGCTTTGTCCGTCTCGAAATCTTCAGCAATCTTGAGCAGGGCATCCGAGAAGAGGAGCTTCTTATCCTTTTGCTTGTCGGGCGATGCTTGGTTGAAGAAGTCTCGCAGAAAGAACTTGTTCAGAGCGCGGGTAGCCTGTTCCTTCCGTTCCATCTCAGCTTTAGCCTGCACCGCTTCGGCACGCTTTTCCTCTGCTTGCAGATAGAGAATCATCATGCCTACGAAGCTTCCCAAGAGCGTCAGCAGCAGCGTGAGAATCAAGCCCGCGACAGCCGGTCTTCGCCTGGCCCATAGGGTGAATCGCTGAATGGCACTGATGGGCCTGGCCTGTACCGGTCGATGCGCCAGGAAGTGGCGCAGGTCAATAGCCAGCTCAGCCGCCGAACTGTAACGCTGTCTGGCATCTTTATGCATGCACTTCTGACAGATGCTGACAATATCCTGAGGCAGATCAGACTTCCATTTCAAAGGCGATGCCGGATCATCATTTATCACCTGGTAAAGGACGACATGTGCGGAACCCTGGAACGGCGGACGCCCGGTGAGCAACTCATACAAAATGGCTCCCAGCGAATAGAGGTCTGCCCCGGTGCCAATGTCAGCGTCGCCCTGGGCCTGTTCCGGTGCCATGTAATGGGGTGTGCCGACGGCAAAGCCCGACTGCGTCACGCCCGCCTCGTGCAACCGTTTGGCCATGCCGAAGTCGGAGACTTTTACTGTCAAAGTGTTGAGTGCTGACTTCTGAGTGTTGAGCAGAGTTGTTTCTAACTCAGGGCTAAGGACTGAGGATTGAGGACTCAGGAGGACGTTGGCCGGTTTCAGATCACGATGCAACACACCCATGCTGTGGGCCGCCTGAATGCCATCGGCCAGGGCAGCGACTAGTTCGGCTGCGAGCCTCGGTTCAATGGCCTTGCCGTTCTGCCATTGTTGTAACGTGCCCCCTTCGACCCATTCCATTACCAGGTAGGCCCTGCCTTGATGCATTCCCGCTTCGTAGACCTGCACGATATTCGGATGCTTGATGCGGGCAGCCACCTCAGCCTCGAGACGAAAGCGATAGCGCTCCTCATCACCGGCCAGGCTGCCGCCATGAATCAGCTTCACCGCCACGTTGCGATTGAGCGATTCCTGACATGCCTGATAAACAGCCCCCATGCCGCCGCGACCGATTTCCTTAACGAACGTCAACCCAGGAATCTTCGGCAACTGTGGTAGATGTAGATTGTCGATACTCTTAATGTGCGCAGCGTCCAGTTCCCACGTCCGCGACCCTGCCAGGCTGTTTCGCGAAAGCATCTCGGTGAAACAATCGATCCTGATACGTGAGGAATCATCCAATTTCTTGGGCGGCGGCGCAGCAGTCGGCGTGTTCATGAGCACAGACCCGGCGGAACAGATGGGGCTTTAAGGAAAAGGTAGCTCACAAATATGGCTACTGCAGTCGCTGGTCTCTCACCCTGCTGGAACGTCTCGATTATTCCGTACTTTCCCCATTGGCGCACGCCACCAATTGAAGACAATAACGCTATCGTTTGAGGACGTTATCATGCTTCGCTTTTCCCTCGTCTTCGCCCTGCTTTTGGTACTTGCTACGATGATCATAGCCGATCCGCCAACTGATCCAGGGGATTTCCCCGAACCGTCTGATGTACCCAATGTGTTGCCTAGCGCCGTGCGCCACAAGTCGGCCATGGTCGCCTCGGCTCATCCCCTCGCTTCAAAGATCGGCGTCGACATTCTCAAAGCGGGTGGCAACGCCATCGACGCCACCGTGGCGGTGCAACTCGCTCTGGGCGTCGTCGAGCCACAATCCTCCGGCATCGGCGGCGGTTGTTTCATCGTCTATTACGATGCCAAGACCAGGAAGACGCACTGCATTGATGGCCGGGAGGAAACACCAGCCGGGGCCAAACGGGAAGACTTTCTGGGTCGTGACGGCAAGGTGATCAAAGATGCCCTGACTGGGTGTAGAGCAGCCGGGGTTCCTGGTACGGTGGCAGGCATGCACCACGCTCACCAGAAGTGGGGCAAGCTGCCTTGGAAGCAGGTGGTCGAACCGGCCATTAAGTTAGCTGAAGACGGCATCGGCGTTACGCCCCGGCTGCGAGATGCCATTGCTGCGAATTATCCACGATTTCTCAAGATACCCAGCAGCAAGGCACAGTACTTGGTTAACGACCAGGTACCAGAGATCGGTACGGTACTCCGTTTCCCCGAGATGGGCCGCACGCTTCGCCGCATCGCTGAGCAAGGCCCGACCGGGTTCTACGAAGGCGAGACGGCTGATCTCATCGTCAAAGCGGTGCAGAGTTGCCCCATCGCTCCGGGCCGCATCACGCTGGATGACTTGAAGAACTACCGGGCTGTTGAACGAGATCCGATTGACTTCCCATATCGTGGCCATCAATTGGTTGGTATGCCTCCGCCATCATCAGGCACAATCACGCTTGGAATCATCCTCTACTGCCTGGAGCGGATCGAGCCGAAGGATCGTCATCCCACCACGGTGGCCGGGCTTGATGCCTGGGCACGGGCCGAGTCGGTTGCCTTCGCTGATCGTAATGCTTACCTCGGCGATCAAGACTGGCAGGCCAACTATCACATGAAGTATCTTCTTGCCCCGTCCCGGTTGGATAACCGACTTCGTGAAGCACTCGAACTGAAGCCAGGTACCAAAGCCAAGCCCGGTGAACTCTTTGGTCTACAGCCCACACTTCGCCCTGCTAATCCAAACGAAGGCAACAACACCACGCACTTCAGCATTGTCGATTCTGATCGCAACGTCGTTTCCTGCACCACCACCATCGAACATGGCATGGGGTGTGGTGTCGTCGTTCCCGGCGCGGGCTTCCTGCTCAACAATGAAATGACCGACTTCGATCTCGACGCCATCGGCCAGCCGAACAGCCTCGATGCCAGCCGACGCACAGTGGGCAATCACCTCGCAGGCAAACGGCCACGCAGCAGCATGGCACCGCTCATCATCTTCAAGGATGGCCAGCCTGTGATGACTGTCGGTTCCCCGGGTGGCCCGCTGATCATCAGCATCGTCGGCCAAACAGTCATCAACGTGCTGGATCATGGCATGGACATGCAGCAGGCCATCAATGCCGCCCGCTACTCCTGCCGTAACGGCAAGCTCGAAGTGGATGGCATGTTCAAGAACCGTGCAGAGTTGGTCAAGCAACTCGAAGCCCGTGGCTGGAAGGTGCCGGAGTTGAAGGCAGGCAACACCGTCTGGGGCGGCGCTCAGGGGATACGTCTTCTGCCCGATGGAACGCTGGAAGGCGGCGCTGATCCGCGGCGAGAGGGGGCAGTTCGTGGGTATTAGTGTTGTTCATGACAGCCTGATGCGCCAGCGGGGGACGCGT
>DAOMFV010000221.1:0-4016 GCA_035430005.1 Gemmatales bacterium | reverse complement strand
ATTGCACGCGCCCCCTCGCTAGCGCGTCGGGCTGTCATCAATACGCATTGCGGTGGAAGAACCCGCGGACTACCGTGAGGGCCATGATGCGTAGGTCGAACCAGGGGTTCCAGTGGGTGATGTAGTAGAGATCGTGGCGGATGCGTTGGCGGAGGGAGGTGTTGCCTCGCCAGCCTTGCACCTGGGCCCAGCCGGTCATGCCTGATTTGACCATGTGGCGGGCCATGTAGTTGGGCACGGTCTTGCGGAAGCGTTCGATGAAGACGGGGCGTTCGGGGCGCGGGCCGACGAGGCTCATCTCGCCACGGAGCACGTTCAAGAGTTGGGGAAGCTCATCAAGGCTCAGCTTCCGCAGCCAGGCACCCAGCGGTGTCGTGCGGCTATCACCCGAAGAGGCCCAGACGGGGCCGGTCTGTTGTTCAGCATCGACCCGCATGGTACGGAACTTGTACATGGGGAAGCGTCTGCCATTGAGGCCACATCGTTCCTGCACATAAAAGATTGGGCCTTTGCTGGTGAACTTGACGATGAGAGCGAGGAGTAACAAGATCGGCGAGAGGAGCACCAGGGCCATCGTGGCGAAGATCAGATCCATGCTGCGTTTGACAGCACGGTTCAGCCCCAGATGAGGGTTATCACGCAGGCCGACGACGGTGAGGCCGTCGATCTTGGTGGTGGAAAGCGAGACGGGGGTGAGTTGCGGAGCATCGAGGATCAGTCTGACTTCGACGATGCTTTCGCTGAGTACCGAATAGACCTGCTTGGCTTCCTGATAGCGATGCATGGGCAGAGCGATGAACACCTGGCTGATGCCATGCTCAAGGACCAGGCGGGGGAGGTCTTCGACTTTGCCAAGGATGGTGAGGTCGCTCGTCCAGCGGGTTGGTTCATCTTCAATGAAGCCGAGGACGTACATACCCATCCAGCGAGCGTGGCTCATGGCCCGAGCGGTTCGGCGAGCGACTCGGCCGGTGCCGACGATGACGACTGGGGTGGCGTTGTAGCCTTGTGCCCGCAAGGTGCCGAGGATAGCCCACCAGAGGCGGCGCATCAGGAAGAGCATCAGAGAGACGGTGCCCACGATGGTGAGGGTGTCGCCGCGCTGCATGCCGGGCACGGGTTCGATGATGAGGAGCAGGAGCAGCCAGAGGGCCATCGATTGGAAGATGCTGACCATCTCTTCTCGCGCCCGGCGCAGTCGATGCAGAGCATAGAGCTTGCAGAGAGCCAGGCAGAGGAAGGCGAGGCTGACGACGGCGGTCAAGCGGGGCACGACGCCAGGCCCCATGCCCAGATAGAAGATCGCTGCGATGAGAAGAAGATCCCACCCCAGGAACCAGATGACCAAGAGTTGTCGATTCGAAGGCAGCACGGCGGACCTCCCTGTCCGTCAGTGGGGGTAGTATCCTGTGGATGGGGATTTTGGTCAAGGTCGGTAGCCTCGCTTCGTCGTGATTGCAAATAAGTAATGATTGGGAAAACTCTAGAGCAACGTGCCCATTAACCAGTAAATGCCACGATACTCAATGCCATTCAGGCAACACCCATTCATACGATGTGCATAATAATCAGCAAGCACTTTGACTAGTTCATTCTCAGTTCTACAGCATCGAGCTACTGGACAGACTTTCCGCAAATCTTCGACCATTTTGCAGTATTCTTGAGTTTCCATTGGTGCATAGTTACCGTAATACTTACCGATCAGTCCTTTCAGATAAGACTCAAGGCTTGCTAGATGACTTCGATACGTTTTCCGTTTTGATCCAGGTAACTTATCACGCATTTGTTTGAAATTGTAATCGCTGGGAGTGCAAATGAATGAATACTCGCCTCTCTGAAGTTTGCTCGAATCAAGTCCATCTTGCTGAACCAGAGTTATGACAGTCTCGTTTGCTGCTATCTGGTATTTGTTATCCATTACCCCGTAACTCCTTCCTTATCACCAGCTTCAACCCCGACCAGACTTCATCCACGGCGCAGACTTTGATATCAACGAGGCCCATGGGCAGGCACACGTCACGAATCGTTTGCTCCGTAATATCCGTCGGTACCTTGCTCGCTTTCTTCGGCCAACTGATCCAGATCATGCCGTTGGGGTCGAGGGCGGCCTGGCATTTGGGGAGGTCAGCTCCGAGGACGCTGCGATCGGTGACGAAGAGTTGGATAAAGCTCAGCGTGCCACGGAGATTGTTGGCGAGGGTGATGTCGGCAGGCAGGCCTTCGAGAAGCTTAAGGTATTCCTTCGGGGCGTGACGGAGGTGGATGCGCATGCCGGGGGCGATGCCGAGCTTTTTGACCAGGGGTGTACCGCTGTAGCCGGCGGTGGGCATGGCGTGGATATCCTTTAGATGACAGCCTGAAGCGCAAGCGAGGGGGGCGCGTCCAATCGCAAGGTCCACCCTCGCTTGCGCTTCAGGCTGCCATTGAAACTGTCATCTTCCTTTTTAGTGGCATCTGTCTCGTTGGCTTGGTAAAACGACGACACGAGACGATTGTGTATTCTCCCCGAAACTTGTGCCACACTCCGGCGTGTACTCACGTCGGGGTGTGGTCCACAATCGCTAGAAACCACACCCCGATGGAGTACCATCGGAGTGTGGCACAGTCTCCAATACCCTACCCCTACTTCCTTCGGGAATGGTGGAGAAAAGTCACCCCTCTTCTCCTAACTACTATCTTCTAGCTCTTAACTACTAAGGACTTCATCATGCCGACGAACGGAACACTGAATCGCAAACTTCGAATGGGGCTTGTGGGTGGTGGACAAGGTTCCTTCATAGGTCGGGTGCATGCTACAGCGGCGCTGATGGATGGCCGTTGTGAAGTGGTGGCCGGGGCGCTGTCGTCGGATCCGGCCAAGGCGAAGGCGAGTGCGCCGGATTATGACATCAAGCCTAACCGGGCTTATGGTTCGTTCGATGAGTTGCTCCAAAAAGAGAAGGCACTGCCCGCTGAGGAGCGGATCGACTTCATCAGCATCACCACGCCGAACCATGTTCACTTCCCGGTCGCCAAGGCGGCACTGGAGGCGGGGTTTAATGTCATCTGCGACAAGCCGATGACGCTGAACTTCAAGGAAGCGGAGGCGCTGCTGGAGGTGGTCAAGAAGTCGGGAGCAGTCTTCGTGCTGACGCACAACTACACCGGCTATCCGCTGGTGAGGCAGGCACGGGAGATGATCGCCGCGGGCGAGTTGGGCGAGATCAATGCCGTGCGGGCCTGCTATCTTCAGGGCTGGCTGCGGACCCGGCTCGAACTCAGCGACCAGAAGCAGGCTGCCTGGCGTACCGATCCGAAGAAGTCGGGGGCTGCTGGCTGCTTCGGCGATATTGGCACCCATGCCTACAATCTGGGGCGCTACATCACCGGGCTGTTGCCTGATCAGGTCTCGTGCCGACTGAAGACCTTTGAGCCGGGCCGGGAATTGGACGACTATGGCACGGCTGTCATCAGTTATCAGAACGGCGGGCTGGGGACGGTCACCGCATCGCAGATCACCCATGGCCGGGAGAACGATATCTGGATCGAAGTCGATGGCACCAAGGCGTCACTCGAATGGCACCAGGAAGATCCCAACAAGATGATGGTGCGGCAGAACGGTCAACCCCACAAGATTTATTATCGTGATCCGAACGCACCGTTTGCGACGGCGGGGCACAAAGCTTCTTGCCGTACGCCGAGCGGGCATCCGGAGGGGTACCTGGAGGCGTTCGCTAATATCTACACCGCTGCTTATGATGCGATCATTGAGCGAATCAACTCCGGGAAGGTGGAGCATACGAAGACGCTTTATCCCAATGTGCATGATGGTGTGGATGGGATGAACTTTATTGAGCAATGCGTCGCTTCATCCAAGGAGGGTGGGGCGTGGAAGAGTATGAAGCATGCGGCGTGTAGGAAGTGATGGGAGACATCTCACACTCGACCCCGGTCGGAGACCGGGGTCGCACTGCAATCCCGGCTCTGCCGGGAGTCGAAGGACGTGAACTCATCTCCGCTTCTGACTTCCGGCGGAG
>DAOMFV010000220.1:0-4184 GCA_035430005.1 Gemmatales bacterium | reverse complement strand
AGCATGAAAACAAGAAAACGGTTGACAAACAACACAGCCGCTCCGTTGCCCCCTGTCTGGGGATTAAAGTGATCGCATCTCACGCAGGGGGCAGATGAGTACATCTGACCCCTGCCACGACTTTACACGTTTGGGTGGCTGGAACACGAATAAATGGACTGACCATGCACCCCACGCTTCAACCCGCCTGGCAACTCTTTCATCTCCGCCGCTATCGGCACTCACGGAATGAAGTGATGCGTTATCTGGCACACACGCCGCAATGCGCTGAAGGGCATTGTCTGCTGGCCTTGATCCACAATGAGGAGCGTTGCCACGCAGAAGCGCTACAGGCTGCTACTACGGCCATCGGGTTGTCGCCGCAATGGGATTATCCGTACTATGTCCACGCGCAGGTTGCCAACGCCATGGGCGACGAGACGACAGCAACCCAATCGCTCGGTGAAGCCATTAGACTCAATCCGACTTCCGCAGGTCACTACGCTCTTGCTGCTTACATTCTCTACATGCAGAAAAACTATGTTCAATCACAGCAAGTAGCCTTGCGGGGACTGGAGCATCAACCTCGGCACGTAGAATGTCTCTCGAGGTTGGGTTACGCTCTCGTTCAAACCAACGAAATCGAGAAGGCGAAGGCTACCTTTCAGACCATTCTCTCGATTGATCCACAGAACTCGGCGGCACTGGGCTACCTGGGGCAATTCGCTGTCAAAGAGGGAGACTATGATGCCGCCGTGCCGCTGTTAACGCAATCACTTCAGGAAAACCCTCATTGGGTGCTGGTTCAGGATAACTGGAAGGAGGCCTTGCGTACACAGTATCCCCTTTACCGCCGCCTTGTTTTGATCAAGCAAGCTCTGTTAGGCCGGTACTTCTGGCACCTATTTGGCTCTGCTTTGGTGATTTGGGTGGTGTTCTACTTCATGACAGCGGAAGGATCGTGGTTCATGCGAGCCATGCACGGTCTGTTATGGGGTAGCGTTTGGTCCTTTATTTCGATCGGGTTCCTGGAATGTTTCAGTGCGGTTTCCGTGAATCTGTTGGGCCGAGTATTGTTACTCTGGAACAAAGAACTGCGACGTACCATAACACGACAGCAATGGTTGAAAGGCTCGCTGGTTGGTTTAGCGTTATTGCTTATCACATTCGCGCTGGTTTTGCTCGTGATCATCGCGGTTCAGAATCGGTAGTAAGCACTCAGGAAAAGAGTGAACATGTCCCAAGTCCTGACTCGGAAGAATTGACAGTCGATAGTAGCTTTGCGAATTCTGATTGTTAAGATCATTCGATGGAAACAAATCTCCAACGTGCCTGGCAACTCTACCGCTTCCGCCGCTATGCAATGGCGTTGGAGGAGACGGTCAAGTTTCTGGGCCAGTATCCGGAGAATGCGGAAGCCTTCTGCCTGGCCGCCCTCATCCATGGTAAAGAGAAGCGGCAGAGACAGGCGATTGAAGCAGCCGAGGCGGCAATACGGTATATGCCGGACTGGAGTTATCCGCATTATGTGTATGCTTTGGTGGCATATTGGTTTAACAAATACGATCTTGCTCTGAAGTCTTTGGCAGAGGCGTTGCGGATACAGCCGACAGACCCGGATTTCTATGAACTGCTCTCAGCCATTCATGCGGTGAAAGGGCATCTGAATACTTCATTAAAAATGGCCGAGACTGGCTTGGCATACGATGCAGAACATATTGGATGTCTCTTCCGCCTAGGGGCCGCGTTGTTCGACTTGAATAGGAAAAACGAAGCCGAGAGCGTCTTTCGTAAGATCTTGACCATTGAACCTGAGCATGCATCTGCACAGGGGTACGTCGGGCATTTTCTGGTATTGGAGGGCAAACAGAACGAGGCCTTGCCGCTACTGCGTTCTGCATTGAAGGATAATCCCGAATGGTCGCTTGCACAGGTTGCCTGGAAGGAAGCAATTCGGGGGAGGTATCGATGGTATGGAATGGTGGCCAATCTCAAGAATCTGCTCTTTAATCAAAAGCGAATGGAAGGTCGAGTTATAATACTGGTCAGTATCGGATCAGTTGTATTCTGCTTTTTCATTTTACTGTTGTCCGGGAAAACAGATCAGCTTTTGTATTGCCTCGCGATGTCAATACTAATGGGGTTGCCCTTAGCAGGATTCCTGATGGCAATATTGAGCATAGCGTTCAGTCTGTATCTTGCTATCGTCAGCAATCTGCTTTTGTTTCACAATGATGACCTGAGAAGGTCATTCACCTGGAATCCTATCCCCAAGGAACTACGACAGATCATCACAAACCACTTTGTTCTGATCTTACTTTGGGTTATCATCATTGCACTGATCATTGTCATTTCTGTGACATAGGATAAGAAACACCTCTAAACTTTACCCCATGCCCCAACCCATTCAGCGTGCCCTCCTCCTCTTCAGCCAGCATCGCTACGATCTCGCCGAGACCGAACTGCGGCGCATTCTCACCGAGGAGCCACAGCATGCAGAGGCTCTGAGTCTGCTCGGAATGTGCCTGGCCAAGCAGCAGAAGTTTGCTGAGGCGGAGGAAGCGGCGCAGGCCGCGGTCGGGCTGGCCCCCGATTCGGGAATGGCTCACTATGCCTATGCCTGGGTGCTGCATGATCGCAACAAGTTCCCGCAGGCGGAGCAGGCTATTGAACAGGCCTTACAGTACGATCCCTTCTCGCCGCCGTTCCTGGGGCTGTTGGCTCAGATCAGGATCAGCCGGAAGAACTGGCAGGGGGCCCTCGATGCTGCTGAGAAGGGGTTGATGCTCGATCCGGAGAATGTGGATTGCAACAACCTACGGGCTATCGCTCTGGTCAATCTCGGCAGGCAGTCCGAAGCAGCGGCGACGCTCCAGACCAATTTGCAGAAGGACCCCGACGATCCGGTGACCCACGCCAACCTCGGTTGGACGTGTCTGCATCAGGGCGATGCCAAGAAAGCGATCGTTCATTTCAAAGAAGCGCTGCGGCTGGACGCCAGTTCTGAATGGGCCCAGGCCGGGCTGATCGAGGCGATGAAGGCACGCTTTTGGCCCTATCGGCTGCTGCTCCAGATCTTCCTCTGGTTCAGCCGGTTCAGCAGCGGCGTAAAGCTGGCCATTCTCTTCGGGGCCTACTTTGGCAATCAGTTCTTGCTCCAGATCGAGCAGGCGTATCCGAAGCTGTCGCCATTTATCACGCCCATCACCATTGCCTACCTGGTGTTGGTGCTCGTGACCTGGTTCGGTGTACCCCTCGCCAATCTCGCCCTGATGCTTCACCCGCTGGGCCGCATGGCTCTTAAGCCCGCCGATAAACGGCTTGCTCTTCTTGTCGGCCTATGCGTCGTCGGCATCGGCGTCGGATTCGTCGGTTATCAAACCACGAACGATTCCTGGTACGTCATCCTGGGGCTGGCGGTCTTCTTCATCCTCTTCCCGCTCATGTCGTGGCACGCTGCCCCGAAGGATTACGTGGGGAAGGTGATGCTCGCCTACTTGATCGGACTGATCCTCCTGGGTGGCTTCATCCTGACCAGCCTGGCCACCAACCCCCGCCGAGATGTGAGTGAGTTGTGGCAGGTCTACCGCTGGGGGTGTATCCTCTCCACGTTCATCGTGCAGTTCTTTCCGTTTCGGTCGATTGTTCGATGAAGACGACTTCCTCTCCCCCTTACCAAGGGGGAGTTGGAGGGGGTTGAGCGATCGCAATAACCCCACCCAACCTCCCCTTGGTAAGGGGAGGTGTAATACAACCACTAAACACCCGACTCGGGCTTTTTCACTGTCACATACGGCAGCAGTTTCTCCAGCGTCTTGCCTTTGATGCCACGGACGCGGGACAGGTCTTTCACGGAAGTAAAAGGGCCACGCTCGGCACGCTCTTCGAGGATGCGATCAGCGAGCGTCGCCCCGATGCCGGGCAGCGTCATGAATTGTTCTTTACCGGCAACATTAATATCGATGGGTTCACTGGGCGTCACCTTCGGCCCGGAACGCAGTGGTTGCATCTCCCGGGAAGGACTGGCGGCTGATGATCCCTCTGTCGAGACCATCACTACCTGGCGCAGCCGTTCGAGAGTGGCCGGGCCGATGCCATGTACTGCTTTCAAATCGTCGATACGGTTGAAGGGGCCGTTCTTGTCACGGTGGTCGACGATTCGGGCAGCGAGGTGGGGGCCAACGCCGGGAAGTTGGCGAAGGGTG
>DAOMFV010000219.1:0-4222 GCA_035430005.1 Gemmatales bacterium | reverse complement strand
CATGAAAACAAGAAAACGGTTGACAAACAACACAGCCGCTCCGTTGCCCCCTGCTGAATTTTCAAGATCCTGGCTGTTTCGCAGGGCTTGCTGGTTATTCTAAAGTTCTTACTCGAACCCGACAAAGCAACAGCGGTTCGCCTTGGGCATCGAGCAGCCGTTGTTCCTGTTTGATGGGCAGTGAAAACGTCGCCCGTTCCGCTTCAGTCAACACGCACCAGCACGATCCATGTGTTGGCAATTGATCCCAACTGGCAACACGCCGGACCGTCCGGCCATAGTTGAACATCAGGCATTCGTCTTTGACTTTGCACAAGTACAACGTCGCTTCGGCGGGAACGAACTCGTGCATGATCTTCGCCTGACTGGCCAGGCTGGGCCGTTTGGCGAATCGGGCCGGGATGATGACTTCGACGTAGATCACTTTTACGAGGCACCAGATCAGCACTATTCCGATCAACCATCGTGATGGGTACCATGGTTTGCCGGTACTCCGGCTAACCATGCCTCTATATGGCTCACAGATCGTACGAACCAAGGCCAAGGCCCCGAGCAGCGTCCAGGCAGGAACGAGGGAGAAGCTTTGGCGAATGTTGTGATCGGGGAAGACGGTCATCATCATGGTGCCGAAGATTGCCCAGCACCAGAGCGAGTGGTCGAGGTAGCTACGGGATAAACACGTAGGCTCTTTCAGCGGGTATGCCTCAGTCGTTTGTCTTCCTCTCCACCATCCAAAAAGAGCGATGGCCGACCAAGGCAAGGCCAGCCCCAGTACCTTCACCGGATGCACGAGCGTCTCCACCCAGAGATGCTGACTCGCGCTCTGGCCATGAATCACCCTTGGGGCACCTTCTTTCCACAACATGTTGACGACGTTCGACCAGCCCAGTTCATATACCACAGCGCCAAGCCAGCACCATACGAGTACTACGCCGATCAGGGCTGCCAGGAGATGGTGCCAATGGAAGAGCCGCCGGAGTTGCCGATGCCAGGCGAGCAGGGGGATGACCATGACGTAGAAGAAGAGGAAGCCCATCCATTTGGTGAGGACGCCGCCGGCGACGCAGATGAGGGCGGCGATCCACCACCCAAGCCCACGGACGCAGTCCGTGGGCTTTGTTTCCATGACTCGAAGGAAGCAGGCCCAGGCTCCCAGTACCCACATGACCAGGAGCGTATCGATCTCGGAATTGGAGGCTTTCTCCAGCCATAGTACGCTCATAGGCAGGGCCATCGCACACAGCAGAGCAGTCAGGGAATCACGGCAGCGTCTCACGGTGAAGTAGACGATCAGCACCGTTATCATTCCAGCCAAGGCAGCGGGCAAGCGGGCCAACCAGGTCGTCACTTCGCCGAACACCACGCCCGTAGCGGCGATTGCCCAATAGAACATGGGGGGTTTGGTTAGGATTGGCTCTCCGTAGAGCCGGGGGACGATCCAATCGCTGGTGCGGTACATCTCTTTGCCAATGATCGCCCTCAGTCCTTCGGTGCGATAGAGATCGCCTTGATGGATGCCATAGAGGAAGAGAAGCAGCGACCAAACGATCAACATTGGTAGCTGAAGTCGTAAGAGTTCAGACAGCGGAGACTTGCGCACTTTCTCCGTACTCTGAAGTCTCACGACTTCAGCTACGGGTTCCTCAGCAATCTCCCAAGAAATCGACATAGCATCCTTGCCAATAGCCTTCGTTCATGTTGAACTAGGATACCAGCCCGACGCGCCAGCAGGGAAGCGCGTGCAATCGCAAGATCGACCCTCGCTGGCGCGTCGGGCTGGTATCCACCAAGATCGTAACTCAACCCGTCATTTCCGAGAAGACCGGTTCCATGATGCTTACCCCTACCGGCTGCCAGCAACGTCGCCAGCGACTCCTCGCTGCCCTTCCCAAAGAGACCGAGATGGTGCTGATCTATGATCCGCAGCATCTCTTCTACTTTGCCAACTACGTTCACTCGCCATTTGTCTTCCGCAGCAACGATGCTGGGGCTGTCCTGGCCATTGATGACAACGGCAAAGCGACGCTCATTGCTGACAGCATGGTGAAGAACTTCTGCGATCAGGCCCACGTGGACGAAGTGATTGCTCCCACCTGGTACGATGGCAAACATTCAGCGCCCCATCGGGAAGCCCTGCTCGTCATCAGCGTTCTCAACTTCATAAAGAACGTCTCAGCCAAGCGCATTGGCATCGAACTTTCCCAGGTGCCGGCCGGTATCTTGTTGGGACTTTCCCGAGAGAAGCAGCTCTTCTCGATTGATCAGGCGATGCCTGGTATCAAACGGAGTAAGCTGCCCGACGAGGTCGATCTCCTCAAACGCTCCATGCGTGCCGGCGAGGCGGGGATGGCTGCCGGGCTTAACCACATCAAACCGGGGATGAGCGAACTCGAAATCTTCTTCCTCGTTCAGAACGCCGCCATGGCTGCGAGTGGTGGACAGGCACAAGTCTATGGCGACTTTGTCACCGGGCCACGCACGGAAGAGATCGGCGGGCCGCCTTCAGATCGCAAGGTGCAGGCGGGTGAACTGGTGATGATCGATTTTTCTACGATCATCGGTCAGTACCGGGCTGACTTCGCCAACACGCACATCTGTGCCGGCAAACCGAGCGAGCGTCAGAAAGATATGTACCTGGCCTGCATGGACGCTATCGCTGCCGGGGAGAAGAAACTGAAGGCGGGTGTTCTGGCGAAGGATGTGGATCGTGCGGTGCGGGCTGTATTTGAAACGAAACATCTGAACGAACATTTCCCGCATCACGTGGGTCATGGTATTGGCCTGGGTCACCCGGAGCCGCCGTTCCTGGTGCCTGAGAGCAACGATACCCTCGTGGCCGGCGATGTCATCACGCTCGAACCGGGGCTCTACATCAAAGGTAATGGTGGCATGCGATTTGAGAGGAACTACCTCATCACGGATATGGGGTATGAGCTACTTTCGCATCACAAGCTGACCCTGGAGGCGTGAGTTACTCCCCTCTCCCCGGGAGGGAGAGGGGAACCAGACGGAGAAATCAGTGTCGAAGGAATCCCCAACCTGGCATCCGCTCGCCGCCTTCGTGCTGCCGTTCATCGTTTTTGCTGTCGCCACGACCATTGAAAGTATGGACAGTTTGAAGGGGTGGTATCCGCCGCTGTATGGGATCAAGACTGCTGCGATCCTTGGCGTGCTCTGGTGGGGCTGGCGTTATTACCCGGCTTGGTCGACAAAGGGGTTGGGCATCGGGCTCATCCTCGGGCTGGTGGGTGGCGTGGCTTGGATCTTCCTCTGCACCTGGAATCTGGAAAACTCTCTACTCCCTACCGTGCTCGCCACCGTTGGTGAATGGCTGAATATGCCCAGCCTGGCGGACTGGCTTAAGCCTGGCAACAGAGTAGGCTACAATCCCTTTGCTGAACTTTCACCCGCCGCTGCGTGGACGTTCACTCTTATCCGACTCGTCGGCCTGGTAATCGTGGTGCCGATCATGGAAGAACTCTTCTGGCGGGGGTTTCTCAATCGCATCATCATCGATGAAAACTGGCAGAAAGTCGCCTGGGGCCGCATCACTTCGGTAAGCTTGGCCATCGTGACCGTCGCTTTCGTCGCTGTGCATGCTGAGTGGACCGCTGCCCTGGTCTGGGGTCTCGGCATCATGCTCGTCTACTCGTACACCCGTAACCTCTGGGCCTGCGTCGTTGCCCATGCAGCCAGCAATGCGGTGCTGGGGTATTACATTCTGGCCCATCAGCAGTGGCATTTGTGGTAGGCAGAGCTACTGGAACAACGAACGATCAGTCTTCTCGCTCGTCTCCTGTGGCACGGTCTTCCCCAGATGCTCGTAGGCTTTGGCAGTCGCCATTCTGCCACGGGGAGAGCGGACGACGAACTGGGCACGCAAGAGGAACGGTTCCACTTCATCGGAGAGTGTGTCAGCGGCAAGACTGAGCGTAGCTGCCAGAGCTTCGACACCAGCCGGGCCGCCGCCGAAGACGCCGGTGAGGACATCGAGGTAACGGCGATCCTGCTTATCTAAGCCTTCCTTATCCACCTCAGCCATCTTGAGCGCAGCCTGGCAGATGGGGAAATCTATCTTACCCTCCGCCTCGCTGGTGGCGTAGTTCCGCACCCACCAGAGTCTGCTGTTGGCAATGCGGGGCGTGCCACGACTGCGGCCAGCGATCTCCCTTGCTGCTTCGGCGTTGATCGGCGTCTTCAGCTTGCCGGCATTGATCGTGAC
>DAOMFV010000218.1:0-4277 GCA_035430005.1 Gemmatales bacterium | reverse complement strand
CCCGACGTGCGTCATCGGCGATCTCGCCCAAGCCCAGATTGGCGCCGACCCCACCCCGGTGATCGATCAACTCAAAGCGGTCGGCCTCACGAAGTTTGTTGCCTACGGTTCCCACATCGAAACCGCCCAACTCGCCGCTGCCAGAGCCGCCGGCTGTAACCCCACCCTCGCCCGAAGCAAGATGGCCGCTGAACTGGCCACGCTGCTGCCCGGTTGGTTACAGGATCCTTAGCTAGTGACACTATCGAGAAATCTTCGGTGGATGTTCTTCAGCCAGGCGCTTCCATGTTCCGGCTTCCTCTGGACACCCTTTCACGATGTAGTAGTGCATAGTGCGCTTTGCTGCTAGTTCTAACCTTGTAGTTTCCATGGGTGTTGGGTGCTGTAGTCGTTGCTTCATGCCGAGATAACCGTTAACCAGTAAGGGTTCTGCTTCGGTCAATTGGTTCTGACACAGCAAAGCATATCCTAATAATGACATGGTATTGAACGTGCGCCATGCCTCTGGTTCAAGTTTTTGGCGAAGCTGAAGGCATTCTTGAAGGATGGATTCTGCCTCGGCGAATTGCTTAGTCTGCACGTAATAATACCCCAGGTATGCCAATCCGATGGATCGTGATGAATCGTCGGGCTTGGGTTTGTTATTTTCGATCTCCATTCTCTTCCGGTGCAATTCACCAGCCTGGCTCCATTGCGTGTTGTCCATGTAGGCATCAGCCAGGCTCGACATGGCGGATAAGGTGGATGCGTGTTCTGGCCCCAGGGCTTTGAGGCGAGCCTGATAGACAGGTTCCATTTCCTTGATGGCCTCAGCAAATTGTCCGGTTTCATAATATGCGCCGCCCAGCGCGAATTGAACATTGATCATGTCAACATGCGTTGCATCCTGCAGTTTTGATCGTAGTGCCAGGTTCTGATGATAAAGTGGAATTGCTTCGAGCGGTTTTCCTGTCTGTCTTAAGCTCAGAGCTACTTGAGTTTGAATGTTGAGTGTCGAAAAATTGTTCATGCCGGAGCGTTTGTTCCATTCATCGTAAAGTTCTCGATAGAACTCCAGCGCCTTGTCATGATTGCCTGCAGATCGATAGGCAGATGCCAGGTAACCCAGCGTCTGTCTGAAATCACTTGTTCCTTCCCCTCCCGGCTTCTTCTCCGCGGCCAGGACTTGTTCGAAACAGGAAATCGCTTGCTGGTATTGCCGGGCTTCGAGATAAGCCAGTGCCAGATTGTTGGTAACGATCAACGTGTCAGAATGGTCCGGCCCATTGAGCCTGATTCGAGCGGCCCGATCCAGCTCATGAAGTCTGATCGCTTCCTGAACATCGCCGGCCTGTCGGGTCTTGAGAGCAAGTTGGTTCAAAGCCATGAGTGTTTTGCGGTGATCCGGCCCCACCGACTTCAATCGTGATTGATAGATCGCCTGATATTGATCGCGGGCCTCAGCGTACTTGCCGGATTCATTGTAGCTGATTGCCAGGGATTCCCGGGCGTCTAAGACGCTATCATGATTAGGCCCCAGTTGTTTTGACCGGAAGTCGCGGACAGATTTGATCAACCGGATGGATTCGTCGAACCTTTTTGCTGATCGCATAGCGATGCCCAGTTCCAGCGTGTTGTCCATGGTATCCGGGTGCTCTTCTCCAACTGCCTTGATCCTTTGAAGTCGAACCTGCTCTATTTTGCGAATACCCTCTTCGGTTTTGCCTGATTCGACGAGGAACTTGCCAATCTGCTGGAGGGTAGAAAGGGTGTCGGTGTGGTCAGGCGCCAGAGTTCTGGCTTCGATCTCGTATATTTCCTCTAAGTGCTTTAAGGCTTGGGGATACTGTTTTTCATCACGAAAGGCTGTGGCAAGCGCATATCGAGCAGACAAAGCGTCGGAGCTCTCTGCGCCGGATTGTTTTTTTTCGTTCTCCCACACTTCCTGCCAGGTGGCGATCGCTTCCTGCCTCTTATTAAGGTAACTTTGCAGCTTTGCCAGGCTACGAAGCGTGGTAGTGGTGGAAGGATGTTGCGGACCGAGGATGACGCGCTCTCGTGCCAACACATTCTGAAACAGCTTAATTGCTTCGTCATCACGGCCGATTCTTTGATAGGCGTCAGCCAAATTCCAATTCGTCGCCTGCGTTTCAGGATGATCCGGCCCTTTTTCCTCCATCTCCTGAGCAAGAGTCTGTTGCAGCAGGCTGATTCCCTCGTCCAGTTTGCCCTGATCAATGTATACACGAGCGATATTGCTCAGGACAGCTTTAGTAAGGAGGTGTTGGGCGCCCAGCTTATTCAACCTCGCTTGATAAACCTGCTGATAAAGCGTTTCCGCTCTCTCATCTTGATCTTCGTCAAAACAAATCCCCGCAAGGGCTAATTTGGTCTTTAAGGTGTCGTCATGGTCTTCTCCCAGCAGCTTGGCCTGCAGTGCATGCACCTTTTCAAGACGCTTAATGGCTTCAACGTTTCTTCCTGTTTCGCTGATAGAAGAGGCCAGCATGCGCTGAGTATTCAGTGTTTCAGGATGTTCTTCCCCGTAAAGCGCTCCAAATAAGCTTGCTGCTGTTTCCAGTTGTTCCATCGCTTTGGTGAAGTTTCCAACATCCTGGAAAGTGTCGCCCAGAGTCCGATGAATGCTAGCTTGTAGTTCTGGTCGATCCTTAAACTTCTCTTTGACATTGGCCGCTGCACGATCAAGCGCCTCGCGAACCGTCAAGTTCGGGTTCGGCTTATGTTTGCGCTCAGCTTGTGCAGAACTGCTCGCCTGATTCAGAATATCCTTCTCCAGAAACTCCTTGATGGCATTGGCCATCGCCAGTTGTTTGGCCGTCTCCTTCTCCGCATTCATCGCCCGGTTGGATTGCCACAGGCTGGCGGCCAGGCCGGCCAGCAACGTCAGTAGAATCCCTGCCACCAGTCGGTATTTGATGCGACGCCGCTTCCGTTCTTCCTCGGCTTTGGTGCGGGATTCCACTGCTAAGAGTTCTGCCTGCCTCAGACGCTCCTCGACGGAGTTGAGATACCCCGTCAATTGCGAAGCCAGTTCGCCCGCATGTCGGGGTCGATCCTCGCGATGGGGAGACAGGCACCGTTTCGTCAGCGATATCAAATCGGCATCGGCACCACAGTTGTCAAGCCGGGCGTAGGCTTCGGCAAGATCGCCGTCGGCGGCCTGCATGAGCAGATCGAGCGAGTCTTGGCCATAATATGCCGGCTTGCCCGTTAGGATCTCGCAAAGAATGGCGCCCAATCCGAATACGTCTGCCCGTTCATCGATTTGATCAATCTCGCCTCGAGCCTGTTCCGGCGCCATGTAAGCCGGCGTTCCCGAGGCGCTGCCCGCCTGCGTCTCCGAATGACCAGGGGATTCCCCTGAACTGCGACGAGTGCGAATCACTTCATCCTGGTTGCTCGGTTGCCCGCTCGCCACAGTCTGGCCAGTGCTGGCCGTCGCAGGAGTGCGGGCCAGAACCTTGGCCAATCCCCAGTCCATTACCTGTACTTCGCCAAACGCTCCCACCATCACATTCAGCGGTTTCAAATCACGGTGGATCACGCCGTGAGCATGAGCATAGCCCATCGTTTGGCATATCTGCTCAAAGATCTTCAGGTACCTGGGGCGATCGGTCGAGTTGTCTACCCGCTCCTTAAGCAGCTTGGCCAGGGTTTCCCCCCGGACAAGCTTCATCGAGAAGTAGGGGCGTTGATCGGGCAGGCTCCCCAGTTCATACACCGGTGCAATACCTGGGTGTTGCAACTGTCCCGCAATTTGCGCTTCCTCAATGAACCGTTGAACGATTCCGAGATTGCCCTGGTGACGTTCCAGAATGACCTTAAGAGCGATCTCCCGGCCCAGATCCTGATCCCGGCAACGAAGCACAGCACCCATGCCGCCACGGGCAATCTCGCCTTCAAACAGATAACGACAAGTGGATAGATGGCCTGCGACGGATTTTGCTGCGAAACTCGTCTCGTGCTCAG
The DNA here is from genome assembly GCA_035430005.1 of Gemmatales bacterium. Taxonomy (GTDB): domain Bacteria; phylum Planctomycetota; class Planctomycetia; order Gemmatales; family HRBIN36; genus JAEUIE01. The sequence continues at coordinate 308 of DAOMFV010000218.1, read as the reverse complement.
CATCATGCAGTCGTATCCCGGAATGAACGGTGCCCAGCGTGTGCAGCACACTTTCACCCAGCCCATCCGGAAGAACGGTTGTCTGGTCAGAAACGCCATGTGAATCGTTTGGCATAAGATGCGACTCAAAGGGAATGATCCTACTATACCGGATCACCAAGGCGCACTTCAATGGAATTGGATTCACAGTTGCCATCACGCTCCGCGTGAGGGGACGGAGACAAGCTGCCCTCGCAACTCAACCCCGGTCGGAGGCCAGGGACGAGTAGGACTGTGCCACACTCCGATGGTACTCCATCGGGGTGTGG
>DAOMFV010000217.1:0-4319 GCA_035430005.1 Gemmatales bacterium | reverse complement strand
AGCCCGAAGCCTTCGTGCCCGGCAAGCCGACGCAGGTGAAGTTCACCATGCCCGATATCTTCCACACCATTCGCCCCGGCCACAAGCTGATGGTGCAGGTGCAGAGCAGTTGGTTCCCACTGGTCGACCGCAACCCGCAGACGTTCTGTGACATCTACCAGGCGAAGGAAGCGGACTTTCAGAAGGCGACGCACCGGGTGTATCACTTCGCAGAGAATGGCTCGAAGATTGTGGTGCGGGTACTCAAGTAACGTACAACTCGTCCCCGGTCGGAGACCGGGGACGAGGAATCCCAAGCGTAGTTTGGGAACGAGAAATACGACGAAGAATATCAATGCTCAAACATCTTCGCCGCTGGCATTTTGATCTTTTGTTCTTCCTTGGGCTGGCGCTGTTTGCCACCGCCTATTGGTATGCCAAGCCCCGACCGATATGGCAGAAGTTCTACCCTACCTATGCTCCGGTTTCTTATGACGAACATCAGTTCCTGAACTTTTCCGCCGACAGTCAGCGATTCTACTCGAGCCTGCAATCGAGGAAGGCCGGAAACACGTTCCAATCTCGGATCATCACATGGAATACGCTCACGGGTGATATCGAGGGCGAGATTGACATCAAGCTGCCCGAGTTGCCGTCGGTGGATGAGCAAACACCACAAACATTGCGCCCACCACTGCCGACGATCATCAGCGGCACAGATCCTGCTGTAATAACGGTGATACAGCCCAGCAGGAATGGTCCCCGTTTCAGCTTCTTCTCTCTCGATGGAAGTCAGTTGGGACAATCGGTACAACTGGAACTCGGTCAGACCGCCACTTATCTGAAAGATAACGACAGCCAAGGGCTGGCACTGGTAACTTCGCCGGTCAAGCGGGACAAGAAGCCTTACTTGCTCGACATCACTAAGGGAAAGACCATTGCCACTCTGGAGCCGCCTACGGGGTTCGTGTATCTTTATTCCTTTCCCGTTCATGGCAATCAATATGCAGTGGTGTTCTGGTGCCCTGAAACCTATCGTTTCGGATACCGGGAACCACTGAAGGCGACTATGGATGTCATCGATCTGCGAACCCATCAATCGGTCGTTCGATTTGAGATTCCGGAGAATATCAAATATCATGAACTGGTTCTTCTGTCCCAGAACGAGTGGGTAGTCTGCAGTGATGTGTTGCAGGGAGGGGTGCGTGCAAGCAGGCTGGATTACTATTGGTACGATCCAGAGGCAAAAACACTCAAGATCAATGCTCAGCATCCACTGCACGGATTGAGGTTGGAATTCAACAGCGGGTACGTTATGAGCTTCACGAGCAGCGTCAGCAGAATGATGGCGATGCCGCCCTATCTTGTGACCTCCTTTCAAGACAATCAACAACCCCAAAACGAATCTGTCCTGATGGGAAAGATAAAAGAATGGCTGGCCAAGATTGGCATCCAGCGCAATGAGATGAACTGCCTGAACTATCGGGTAGCTGATCTGGCCACCGGACAGCCGTTGCGACAAGTTTCAGGATTACTCTATACCCTCAGGGCCATCAGCCCTGATGCCAGGCACATCGTAGGCGACCATACCGGGCCGAATCACGAGCCAGGGTTCGAGCTCTATGTTATTCCTCATCATCTTTGGGAGAAAAGCTTAAGCTGGATGCAATGGTTATCGTGGCTGCTGGTGATTCCCTGGCCGCTGAGGTACTTCATAAATAGTTCCCGGCTTGAAGAGCCGGGAGGCGATCACGCAGTAAAGTTACGATGATTAAGTAGACAACAAAAGGCGTTCGCCCCGAGAACAAGATCATGTCGCCTTGAGTTGGCCCAATCCTGTTGGTTGAACGACGAACTCTACTTCGCACGGTCGCCCCCCGGCTTGAAGAGCCGGGGGCTAAAAAGGATTCTGAGCCAATGGGCGGCGGCGAGGAGGAGGAGCAGGCCGACGGTGGTCATGACGAAGAGGGTCAAACCGAAGTTGAGCCAGTTGTCGGTGGCGATGAAACGTTTCACCAGCAGGCTGCCGGCGTACATCGTGGTGGTGGTGACGAAGAGCATGGGGAGCAGCGTCAGCCAGGCGTAGCGCCCTTTCCCTCGGTTGACGAGCATACTGGTGACGACGGCTAGGGCAGCGACAGCTAACAATTGATTGGCGATGCCGAACATCGACCAGATGGTTTGAATCGATCCTGCTGCCACGAGCCAGCCCCAGCCGAGGGTGACGAGGAACGTGGCCAGGATGGAGCCGGGCAGCCAGTTGGTTTGGCCGAACTTGGGGATGATCTTGCCCAGGGCATCCTGCAGGATGAAGCGGGCGATGCGGGTACCCGCGTCGATGGTGGTAAGGATGAACAGAGCCTCGAACATGATGGCGAAGTGGTACCAGTATTTGACCACCGCCTGCACGGGGAGTGCTGTCCACTTGAGAGCCTCAGTGAAGATGAGGGCCATGCTGACGGCGAGGGTCACTGCCCCGCCGGTGCGACCACGGAGCGCTTCGCCGCCGACCATTTCTTCAACCTGAGCGAGGTTGAGGTGATGCACGCTTTCGACCTGGGCCTGATGCATCGGGTCTTTGGCAGCAGGGGTGTTGAGGCCAAGGTCATCGTAGAGTTTGGTGAGTTGTGGTTGATACTTACCCACATCGGCAAGGGCGACGTTGATGTCGTAATAGAGCGGTACCGGGAGTGCGGCGGCGGCGATGAGGGCGATGACGCCGACGATGCCTTCCATCAACATGGCTCCGTAGCCGATGGTGCGAACCTGGGTTTCCTTATCGACCATCTTGGGCGTGGTGCCAGACGAGACGAGAGCATGGAAGCCGGAGATGGCCCCGCACATGATGCAGATGAAGACGAAGGGGAACAGGCTGCCGGGGAACGTGGGTCCAGTCTCTTGAAACACAGGATTGATAGGCGGGTGGGCAAGCACCGGATTGGCGAGCAGCGTGCCGACGATGAGCAGGGCGATGGTGCCGATCTTGAGGAAGCTGGAGATGTAGTCGCGGGGCAAGAGGAGCATCCAGACGGGCAGCACCGAAGCGACGAAGCCATAGATGCAAATGGCCCAGACGGTCTGCGTCTTGGTGAGGGAGAACCAGGGTTCGAGGGCCGAGCCGGGAATCCAGGCACCGGCGATGGTGGCAGCGATGACGAGAACGCCGCCGAGGATGGAAGCTTCAAGCACCTTGCCGGGGCGAAGTCGGTACATGTAGAAGCCGACAAGGAAGGCGATGGGAATGGTGGCGGCGATGGTGAAGAGGCCCCAGGAGGAGCCAGGGACTTGTTCGATGGAATTGGCGGGGAGTCTAACGCCACCTTGTTCGACCCACGTCACTTCCGATACGAGTACCTTGAAGCCCTCAGCCCTCATGATATTCTGTTTCAATCCTGGATAGGCAATGGTGCAGTTGCCAGGGAAGGTCACTAGTATTTTGTCGCCCACAGCAACGGTATCAAGCAACTTTACTTGACGCATCTGTTTGGGTTGATTGAAGTCTGGAAGAGGTGCAGGGATAGACTTGGGTATGTAGATAACTGTCCCCTCCGCATACTTCACCTCCTCGCCGCCGAGGGCTTTGACGACAACGAAGCCAAGGCCGGCGAGAGCGAGGATCACGATCACCACGGTGGCAAGAGAAAGAATGTAACTTGCCCAGGGGCCGAGTTCCTGCTTCGCCATTTCGCCGAGCGATTTACCGTTACAGCGGACGGAACCGGCGAGAACCATCATGTCCTGCACAGCCCCTGCCAGGCAGACGCCGACGACGAGCCAGAGGAGGCCGGGAGCGTAACCATATTGGATAGCCAGCACCGGGCCGATGAGGGGCCCTGCTCCGCTGATGGCAGCGAAGTGATGGCCGAAGAGTACCCACTTGTTGGTGGGGTCGTAGTCTTTGCCATCGTTGAAGCGATGGGCGGGGGTGATGTTCTTGTCGTCGAGGGCCAGCACTTTCGCAGCGAGAAACGCCGAGTAGTAGCGATAGGCGATGGCGAAGACCGCCAGGACGAAGAGCAGGATCGGCATTGCCCGCAGCATGATGCCGGTGGCAGATTCTTCGTAGAAGAGGTTGGCGAAGAGGTGCATGGAGGAGTCCAGAGGATGACGCCTCAAGGATACCCGGAGGAGAAGAAGTTTGCCATGCTGATTCTGGCCGAGACCCATGCCACACTTCGTCGGTACTCCGACGAGGTGTGCCTCGATCGCACGTCGTAGCACCGTTAATGAAGTTCATGGTGAGACGACAGAGTTCACCGCAACCACACCTCGATGGAGTACCATCGGAGTGTGGCTCAGTCGAACTCCTCCCTTGGCCTCTGATCGTGGTTGAGTTGCGA
>DAOMFV010000216.1:0-4568 GCA_035430005.1 Gemmatales bacterium | reverse complement strand
CGTTGCAGCCCGTCCCCGGTCGGAGACCGGGGACGAGTAGTGAATGGGATGTTGTCTTCGCTCCATCACGCAGCGTGATGGCAACTATATCCGAATCGTTTCGAGGAGCGGCCCGTAGAGGTCGGGGCGGCGGCCGGCGATGCGGTTGACTTCGTACTCGCCGGGGATGAAGACGGTTTGTTTGTCGCGGGCCAGATCGGGATTGATGTCGGCCAGCAGCATGCCTTCGTCGTCGTGATCGAGGTAGTCGAGTTCTTCGCCGGTCCAATCGATGATGCGGCTTTGGCCGATGAAGCGGAACATGTTCTCGATGCCGACCCGGTTGACCGACATGAAATAGACGTGGTTCTCGAGAGCACGGAGGGCCGGAATGTGGGCAGCGCTGCCCCAGGCGCCTTCGGGCCAGTTGGTGGGCAGCACGATGAGGTCTGCCCCGAGCAGCGACAGCACCCGGCACGGTTCGGGGAAGCTGCCATCGAAACAGATGAGGACGCCGACCTTGAGGCCGCCAAGGTCGTAGACTTCGTAGGGGCGATTGCCCGGCGTGACGAAGCGATCTACGCCGAGGAACGGCAGATGCGTCTTGCGGTAGGTGCCGACGATGCCCTTGGGCCCAAGGCAGACGGCGCTGTTGTAGAGATGGTCGCCCTCCTTCTCCAAAAAGCCGACGATGGTGAAGACGTCGAGATCTTTACACTGTTCCAACAGGGCTGTGATGGGCTTGCTCTTGAGGTGGAGGGCGTTGGCAAGGGCATGCTCTTTGGTCTGGAAGCAGTAGCCGGTGAGAGCGCATTCGGGAAAGACGATCAGCCTGGCGTCTTCTTCGGCAGCCATTTCGACGTGGAGCTTGATGCGGCGGAGGTTGTTGTCGATGTCACCGATGTGACAATCCATCTGGATGCCGGCGACTTTCCAGGGTTTGGTCATTTGTTCTCTCTTCTCCCCTCTCCCCTGGAGGGAGAGGCTGGGGGTGAGGGGGAAAGCTCAAAGTACTTAGCCCCATTCTACAGTAACCCACGTTCGATTGGCTTCGTAATTCGTGGGAAGTATGGGGTGAGGCAAGTAAGATAGGGTGAGTATCGAATTCCCCGCATGCCCTCACCCCCGGCCCCTCTCCCGAATACAGGAGAGGGGAGAAAACTATGAAGACGATTCCTATCTTCCTTGTCGATTCGTTTGCCGGTGAACCGTTCAAGGGGAACCCAGCCGGCGTGGTCGTTCTGGAACAACCCGCTGACGCGGCGTGGATGCAGAAGGTGGCGATGGAGATGAACCAGGCGGAGACGGCATTCATTGTGCCGCTGGAGAAGGGGTTCGGCCTGCGCTGGTTCACGCCGACCGTCGAAGTCGATCTGTGTGGTCATGCGACGTTGGCGTCGGCCCATATCCTGTGGAAGCTGCATACAGTGCCCAAGGATCAGACCATCTCCTTCGAGACTCGTTCCGGTTGGCTACACTGTACCCGGCAGGAGCAGTTGATCCAGCTCGACTTCCCAGCCAAGGTGGTGGAGCCTTGCGAGGAGCCAGAGGGATTGTTCGCTGCGCTGGGGCTGATCGAGGGGACGATCTACTTCAACAAGATGGACTATCTAATCGTTGTTCCTGAAGAGACCATCGTCAGGCTGTTGAAGCCGAACTTTGCTGAGTTGTTCAAGCTGGAATGCCGAGGGGTGATCGTTTCAGCCCAGTCGGCGGCGAACAGTAGTGTTGATTTCGTCTCTCGTTTCTTCGCTCCGGGGAGTGGTATCCCCGAAGATCCCGTGACAGGTTCGGCCCACTGTGCGCTGGGACCTTACTGGGCGAAGGCGCTGGGCAAGAACCCGTTGGTGGGTTATCAGGCCTCGCCCCGGGGCGGGTATGTGCATGTGGAAGTGAAGGACGACCGGGTACTGCTGCGCGGCACGGCAGTGACGTTTCTGAAGGGGGAGATACGCGGGAACTGATTCATTTCGGGTTCTTCTTCCCGGTTGTCAGTTTGTTGCTGACCTCCCGTATCACTCGTGCTGCCAGGCGGCTTTTGTATTGCGTAACGAACCGCTGCACCTCTTCCGGTTCACGCTTGGCCAACTCCCGCAAGGCCCATGACATGGCTTTGACGACCATGTCTTCACGATCATCGATCAGCATTTCGCAGATCATGAAGGTACGCTTCGGATCGCCCTGGCCGCCTCGTGCTTTGTTGTTGAGGGGTACGGTGCTGACGAGGGCTGCTCGTCGCCACCAGAGGTCATCTGACCTGGCCCAGCGCTGGATCTCGGCATCGGTGGTCTGCCCTTCCCTCCAGGCGGGGCCGGAGAGGTAGCTGGCGAAGACATCGACGGCGTCCCAGGTGGCCATCCCGGTACCGAATTGGCGTAGCCAATTCGTCTGGAGGGCGACCATGGCGGGCTTGTGGTGGTGGACGAGTTCCTGGGCGATGAAGCGGTGGAAGCTGGCGTCGATTTGCTGGAGCTTCAGGGCGAAGTCGAGCATCGTTTCGCCATCGTAGAGCTTGAGGCGCTTACTCCAGGATCGGCGAAGGAGACGGGCGGCGGGGACGGTGGGATTGGGGAGAGAATTGATCTCGTTCTGTAGCTGGTGCAGTTCTAGTTTAGACATGGTTGACTCTTCAATGATAATCTGAAGACCGTGGCAGGGGGACAACGGTACGCCGTTGCCCCCTGTGACACGTGCAATACCTGTTGTAACGAAACAGGGGGCAGTTGAGTACAACTGCCCCCTGCCACGCTCTTCGCCCTGATCCCCGGCCCCTATCCCGAGTACAAGAGAGGGGAGAAATACTACGACACAATCGAACGTCGTCGCTGCAGATAATCCCACACCACGTAGCGATCAAGGTCTTTGCCTGCCACGAAGAAGACTCTTCCCTTGGTGTTCTCTGCCAGCCGATAGGCGAACTTTACGTCCTCTTCTGACTGGTTCCAACTGCTGAGGAGGAAGATGTTGATCGTGATGCCTTCCCGTTCGCAGAGCTTGGCTTCTCGCAGCGTCGCTTCTTCGGTTCGTCGATCGGGTGGGTAGAGCAGATAAAGCTGGCTGCCTTCCATGTGGGCGGTGGGCAGGCCATCGGTGATGAGAACGATCTGCCGATTAGGGGTGTCGCGGCCGGAGAGGAACATGCGGGCTTGTTGCAACGCGTGTTGGATGTTCGTAAAGTGGGGAGGCAGATCGAGTTCACTGATGTTGGGCTTGCTCAGATCAGCTCGCAGACGAACCACCGATTGAAACAGCGTGACCGGCTTGGGCAGCAACTTGGCGATCTCCGAGGCATGCCTGGGCTTGGCCAGCGTGTACATCTCGATGAACTGGAGATAGTCGCCGGGGAACTCCTTGCGGATGAGTCCTTCGAGGGCCAGGGCCATCCGCTTGACGCTGATATAGAGGCCGCCGTAACGCATGGAGCCTGACATATCGAGCAGCATGCAGGTCGCTGCCTTGGGGTTGTTCTTGGTTTTGTGGACGACGATGTCGTCGCTGTGCAGACGCAGTGGGCGTTCGTTGCCCTGGCGTAGCATGCTGTTGATGAGCGTCTGGGGAATGTCCATCTGGGCGACGCTGTCGCCAAACTCGTAGGGCTTGGTCGCCTGCATCTCGACAGCGCCTTCGCCGATAATCGGCCCCTGATGGCGACCGCTGCGCCCGGCTTGCAACTGGCTGAAGATAGTCGAGAGCACTTTGCTTTGGAAGAGCTTCACCGCTTTGGGGGTGAGGTTGTAGCCACCCTTTTCGTTGCGTTCCAGTCCTTGTTGCTCGGCGAGGTCTTTGAGGTACTCGTTTACCTGCCGGGTCATGTTGCGAAGCTGTTCGAGGTCTTCCATCTCGGCGTAGCGTTCGAGGGCTTCCATGTTGATGGTGGCCAGGCGGGCATTCTTACGGGCTTCTTCGAGTTGCTTCAGCAACTCATCGATCTCCCTGAGCACCTCCCGAACTTCGACAGCCTCCGGCACCGTGAGCTTTTCCTCGCCGGTGAAGGTGTAGCGATTGGCGAGATCGTCCACGAGGTACTTCTGACCCAGGGCGTCAGCGAGTTTGACTAGGTGCTTGGCGAATTCCTTGTCGAACTTGCTGGCGGGGAAGTAAAGTTCTTCGAGGGCGGCGAGTTGCTCTTCGTTGATGGCCTGTTGATAGTCTTTGGCCAGTTTGCCAGGCGGCTTCCCCTTGCGACTTTCTTCCTTGTACTGCTGTTGAGCCAATCGCTGCACATGATCGGTTTCGTAAGTGGCGAGAATCTTGGCCTTGCGCTCGCGCAGCCTCTGCATGATGTTATCGATGCCGAACAGGAAGCCGGCAATCTGATTGGGCTCGATCTCGATGGCGTTGGCGAGTTCTTCTTCGGTGAACTCGTCCATGTCGCCATAGGTGAGCATGTGCTCCATCGCCGCGGAGGCCATGTCGGGCGGCTCGGCGGTGGGGCTGGGGAAGTTGACGGGGTCGTACTTCTGGTACGTGTGGATGACGCCGCCGGGGGGGAGTTTGGACATGTTGCCTGTCTGGTTGAGTGCGATGTACAAAATCTTATTGTTCCATGATACCACGAGTACCACAAGCATTTGGAAGGAGAACTGTTT
>DAOMFV010000215.1:0-4585 GCA_035430005.1 Gemmatales bacterium | reverse complement strand
GTAACAAGGTAACCGTAGGGGAACCTGCGGTTGGATCACCTCCTTTCTAAGGAATACCTTCAACTACCTAGGTAGTTGGAAATATCCCACAGGTACCACAGTACCTCTTGATCTTCTCTCTCGCCTTATTGATAAAAACCAGCAACCCCGCTTCACGAAAGTGAAGCGGGGTTGTTGTGTTGATGGTTTGTTATTTAGCCCCCGGCTCTTCAAGCCGGGGGTGGACCATGCGACCCCTCCAAACCTATTGCAAAAAATGAAGTAGCATCACCTACTGCCGGGAATGTGGCACTGTACGCGTTACTCCGAGAGGAATGCCTCAGTTTGTCATATAATGGCATCGTCCGGTTGGGCGAATTGAATTCTTGCACTACGCAAAAACGCAAACGACTTTAACACCCAACATGTCTTGCACGATTGGAGTATATCAATTGGCATCTCGCGAAGAGATATGGTACAATCGCTATAATGAATTTCGTGATAAAGCGTTTAGCAAACTCGATTTATACAACCGACGAATTGCAACTCTCGGAGCATCAGCACGGGAATCGCAACGCGAATCATCTATAGTATTAATAACAAATATTGTGAGGGAAAGTAATTGGCAAGAAGATTATTACTTAACATTCGATAAGACTAAAGAATTTGCGGAGTCAGTGTTTAGAAGCCCTGTTAACACAAAAGATACACTATTAGATCTGAACAAGATTATTGAAAATCATCATGCAAATGTGTTGTCATTGAAAAGAGAAAATAAAAGCATTGAGGAGATTGCTGCTTACAACCTAGCACTTGCGCATAGTTCAATGCTTTGGATACGTGGTGAAATATCAGCCAGGTTCTTGGCAAAGTGCCTCTATCATATGGATAAACTAATAAAATCACACGATCAAAAAGAAATAGAATTGACAGAGAGCCAGCGGAGAATTTATCTAGAGATGAAATCGTTCTTGGACAAGTATCAAAGCGACAGGACGCCATTAACTGGACCTTACATTGTCAATGGCCTGAGTCAGTATCAATTAATGGAGGCGTTAGCTGGTGAATATGAATCGCCAATGAAAGTTGATTACTTGCATCACTTTCATAAAGCGATAACTATGGGAATGATCGATCCTAAAAAGTCTGGGAGATTTAGGAAAAGTGCAGTTCATATTCCAGGCAATCTCAATCTGCTTTTCCCAGCCTCATCTGCCGTTCCAGGCTTGGTGCAAGAGTATTGTAAAAATTTTTCCCCCATACCACTAAAGGATAAAGTAAATAATATATTTATTAACGCTGCTGAAATGTCACATCGTTTTGTGAGAATACATCCTTACAGCGACGGAAATGGAAGGCTTTCTCGTCTTATCATGAACTTTGTATTATGCGATTATTTTGTGCCTGTATACCTCAAAGCAGACAAAAAGGGAAGACACAGGTATATTCAAGCTCTTCGTAGGGCTGATCGTGGTAACTACAAACCACTTGCAACTCTGATAGCAAAATCTATGTGTGAAGTGTATGACACACTCCTTGACAGTGTCGGTCTTATGCAAGATGGAACAGCCAGGTGCCCGGGAGATTCATGAGAACCGTGCCAGGTGCCCAGAAGATTCATGTAAGTTCCCGTGCCACGGAGGTGAATATACTCATTCTCCTCCGTGTTTGGGGCTTGCAATCGCTGCCAGTCCAACACGGAAAAGCGGACATACCGCATTTCCGTGGCACCTACCTATGAGTCAGCCGGGTGCCCGGATCATTCAAGATATACTAAGTGGTGGCAGCGGCTGTGTTTCGTTTCAAGGAGGATCGATGATTTTTAGGGATAGAGAGTCTTCGATTTAGCGTTGGTTTTGAGGAGGGTATTGAGGATGGCGAGGAGTTTCCTCATGCAGGCGACGAGGACAACCATAGTCTTTTTGCCTTGTTATTCCAAGCCTTTGGCGAAGGCTTTGATGACGGGATTGTTGCGTCGGGCGGCAGAGTGGCACTGCTTCGCATGCACGCTAAGCAGTGCCACGCTCCCCACGAAACGCCAGGAATTCCGTTGGCTAGCCCCAAGTCAGCCCATTACACTCAGGCAGATCATTGCGTTCCCCGCGTTTACCTGAGGTTCCCATGAAGTGCTTTCACGTTGCCTGGGCCGGCTTGCTTCTGTTCACCGCCACGCTCCATGCCCAAACTCCCACGGAGGTCGTCTTCCGTGTCGGTGCTAACTCGCAAGTGGTGTGGTTCGATATCAATACTCCTTCGATCAACGGCACGCTCGATATCTCGACCAATGGATTCTTCGGTGCTGCGGGCGGGTTGAACGCGGCGCTCTGGGACCCGGTTCGGCTCAGGATTGTCTTCACGAACCTTTCTGCCGGCACGCCGCTTCCCTGGTATGCCATCGATATGGCCGGCCAGCCACTGGTGCCCGGCAGCAGCGTGAATGTCACATCCCGGCTCAGCCTCATCGGCAATCCCTCCATTGGCACCGGCAACATCTCCGTCCCGCAAGGTGGCTATCGACCCTCCAACGGCGGCTACTACATTCTGGAAGCGACTTCCGACAGAACCCATCTCCTTAATCAGAATGGCGTGGGTAACCTGGTCTCCAGCACGTTGTTTGGCAATCTCAACGGAGGATCCGCGCCTGATGGAGTCACGGGTGGCGATCTGGATTTCTCTGCCACCGATAAACTGTGGATGAGCGGCACCGAAGCGGGATCCTCCCATCTTTGGCGATTTGGAACCAGTGCCGGGCTGCCTACCGAACTCGATGTTCTCACCACAGCTCTTTACAACGGCATCACCTTCGATGCCACGCGCACAGTGCTCTTTGGCTACCGGGCTGCCACTCAGGAGTATGGCATCATCAATCAAACGACCGGCGCACTCAATGTCATTTCCACTGACCCTCTGTTCGCCGGTCCAGGCGATCTCACCACTGGTGTCACCTATGATTCCTTTGCCAGCGTGCCTGAACCCGGCACCTGGGCCATGATCGGCCTTGCCGCGTTGGGCAGTATCGGAAGCAGATTCTACGTCCTCCGACGGCGTCGTAAGCAGGAAGAGATGTGCTTGCGCGCTTAGCGTCCCGGTCGCCAGGGTGGCACGACTTTGAACCATCAACTCACGTGGCACTGCTTGAGGAGTACTCGCAGATCAGTGCAAACCCTTGCGACGATTGCTCGACAAATCTCTGATCTCGGAGTACCGAGTTCATTGCCACAATACCATGCTGAAAGGCGAAATTTCTGACGGGGAGAGCCGCGGGGCTAAATGTGCTGGTGTTGCTATCGTTCCTTTGCTAAAGTCATGATGCGAATCGTCGTCTGGAGTGCGTGATGCTCCAGGCCCCCTCACGAAAGAACCCCGATGGCTGACGAGATCCTGTTGCGAAATGTGATCGCCGGCGACCTGCCAGTTCTGTTCGAACAACAAACCGATGCCGATGCTGTACGCATGGCTGCCTTCCCCTCACGTGATCGTGAAGCCTTCATGATCCACTGGGCGAAGCTACTGGCCGATGCTTCACTCACGCTGCGGACCATCGTCTTCGAGGGCCAGGTGGCAGGGTACATTTCGAGTTGGCAGGAAGACGATCAGCGCCTGGTGGCCTATTGGATCGGCAAGAACTTCTGGGGCAGGAAAATCGCCTCGCATGCCCTGGCTGAGTTTCTCACTATCGTCAGCACTCGCCCGCTCTTCGCCCATGTAGCCATCCATAACATCGCGTCCATCCGTGTGCTGGAGAAATGCGGGTTCACCATCTCCAGCGACGAGACGAAGTCTTCCACAGCAAGCGATGGCGTGGAAGAGGTTGTGATGAAGTTGGATCGCTGAACAACGCGAAACTTAAGTAGTGGCCCGGTACCCGGATCATTCTAAATCGAAAGCTGTGGCAGGGTTATTCGGCAGCCCGCGCCGGCGAACAGATCGACCCGGTGATCAATTTGGCACTACGGTATTGATGATGGGCCGGGTGCCTTCCGCTTCTTCTTCTTACGCTTGCGACGAGCCGGCTGCGGTGTCAGCTTCTCAATGGAAGTGAAGTACGGACTGAACTTCGTGCAGATGACGGCGCCCAGCATCCCAAAAGCGATGACCGGAATGAGGTTAATCCACCAGACTAAGGTGAGATCACGGATAAAACTCGGACCGAAAAAGTGAACACCCAAGCCAAGTACCATTCCCGCCAGCATACCGATCCAGGTGATCGGCTTCCATGGGCTGATGCCCCGCTGCGTCACCCATCGGTACCCTCGAAAGAAACCCACCAGGGCGCCAACAATACTGCCAATGATCACCAGGAAGAAAATCAGGTAGGCCGCGCCCCATCCGTCGGGTGTAGACGGGAACAACAGGCACACGCCAAAGGCGAGAAGAAACCCGCCACAGATTCCTGAAGCTGTGCTTCCGAGGAGAATCAGAATGATCTGCAGGTAGGGCATGATCGATACTCGGCAAGCTGTTTTCGATGAGTTGCTCAACTGTTGACGGTGGTGCTCATCATACCTGTTCAGGCGTGTGTTTTGCTTGAATATAACACACCAGCGACTGAACTGTTGACGGTGGTGCTCATCATACCTGTTCAGGCGTGTGTTTTGCTTGAATA
>DAOMFV010000214.1:0-4638 GCA_035430005.1 Gemmatales bacterium | reverse complement strand
GAACGGCTCGGCAGGAGCCTCGCCCTCCCAGGCAGCACTACTGTGATGCGAGACCTGTTCTAGTCAATTGTTCCGCAGCCTTTTCGGGGCGAATCGGATTGACATAGAGTCCCGAACCAAGCTCCAGGCCGGCGAAGGTAGTCAGGCGGGGGAAAATCTCGATCCGCCACGGCAGATGAGCGTGACCACGGGGAGGCAGCTTCCAGATGATGTTGTGCGAGACTTTGCCGATGACTGCCTCGAGCCGATGCAGCATGGTTTGTAGATGGCGAGCGAGTGCCAGATAGCCCTCGAAGCCCAGCGTTTCAAACGCACCAGCATGCCGGGGCAGCAGCCAGAGTTCATAGGGCACCCGACTGACGGGGGGGCAGAGGGTGACGTAGTTGGCATCTTTCTCAATCGTCAATCGCTGGTACGCAAACAGTGCCGGTAAATGCTCTTTCAAGTTCTGCGCTTCTTTGACAATGTGCACGGGGCAATAATCGAGTGACATCAGTTGCAGATGAGGATGACCGAGCGTCGCGCCGGCACGGGTGCCTACATTCTTGAAGACCTGGACATAGTGGGCACGGGGATCGCTCGACCAGTGCCTGAGCCGGCTGGCAATCGCTTCAAAGATATGAGCGAGATTTTCAACTGAAAGACTCAGCCAGTCGTCATCATGGCATGCTGATTCGATCAAGACTTCATGCTGACCATAAGCAGAAGGACTTGCGTTGTTATGCAGTTTGGCGGCGACAGCGGGAAAGCGGTTGGGAACGAGACGCAGTTGCCAGGGTTGAGACGTATCGGTGGGCCAGCGATAAAGCTCAGCGGGTGTCTCCTCTTCATGCCCTGGGCAGAAGGGGCAGAAGTCGGTGACAGGCAAGATCATCGGCTCCCGCACCAGGGCGTTGGTACGATTGGCCCGCTGCGGAGCGTAGAGCACTTCCGCGCCGGTGATGGAATCAATGCAGAGTTCGGAAGTATCGTTTGGCATACTGGATAATGTAGAGGCTAGCCGACAAAAGCGGGCTTGCACGAATGACCAATCTGGGATATCTGCTGATGGCTTAGAGATATTGCCTAGCCAGATTGCAGGAGGGGCCCAGCGATGGCACTGAAAGACGCAGCCAAGGAACATGTCAAAACCGTTGCCGGCAAAGTAGGTGGCGGTATCCTCGGCCTCGTGGTGGCCGGTGGGCTGATGTGGTTCACTCCACTGGTAGACCGCTTCATCAAGCCAGCCAAACCGCTTGCCAACTTCTCTACCGAAGAGGGCGACGACACCTTATCAGTCACCTTCAAGAACCTTTCGCAGAACGCCAAGCAAGCCAAGTGGGACTTCGGCGATGGCAGCCCGATTGAGATTCTCAATGGCACCCAGGCCGAAGTGAAGCACAAGTTCAAGAAGCCGGGCACGTACAAGGTCAAGCTTGTGGTCACCAATGTCGTCGATCAGGACGATGACCGGGAGAGCCAGATCGCAGTCGGCCTCAAACCGCAGATTCTCGATCTGAGCATGAAGCCGATCAATCAGAAGACCAAGCCCTATACAGCAGGGGTGAAGATCAAGTTCGAGGCGACTGCTGACCTGGATGCTGAGCTCGAATGGGATTTTGGTGACGGGATTTATCACAAGGATAAGGAATCGGTGGTTCACGAATTTCAGTTGCCGGGCAAGCAACTGGTCAAGGTGCGTGCCGTGATGGGACATTCCAAGGGATCGCCTTCCATTCAGGAAGTCGAAGTGCTGCCCCAGAGCGGTCTCGTGACGACGGGTGGCGTGGCGACACCCACTGTCGCAGCCAACACCAAACGACACTCACCTGCGACGCTCAGCGTTGAGGTGGCTGTCCGTTCACAACTGACCGCCGACGTGCTGCGCATGAATCGCCTGAAGACGGTAGCCTCCTCGGGCAAAGTGACGAACGGCAACCTGGTGGTCTCGATCCCCGTGACTCCGGGTTATCTGATCAAGGCAGTGCGTTTTGAACCTACTACGCTTAAGAAGACCGGCAACGTCATCAACGAATCGGTGATGACTTCTGAGGACGGCAAATCCGTGCTGGTCAAAGCTCAACTGACCAAGCCCGGCACTGATTACAACCTGAACGTCGGCGTCGCCTATGTCGAAGAAGTGGATCCAGCGACGACAAAGCAAAGTACCGTAGTGTTGACCTTGCCTGGCACCAGTTTCCTTGAGTTGCCTCTGGGTAACAAACATACATTCGAGGTCAAGTATCAGAATCAGATCGTGGTGAACCAGAGCGATTTGCCCATCAAGGCAGTCGAGTTTACTGTTGAAGGGCGAGTCTTTGCGGTGACCACGACCAAAGACGCCGGGCAGGTGAAGATCATGATGCGGGAAATTCCCCGGCAGATTCGCAACTAGTAATCGAGGTAGACGAGGCTTCAAGCCTCGTTCAGTCAGTTCCAACCCGTCTTGCGTAGCTTGACTGTTTTGTGGTATCGTAGCGGCGTGCAATGGATGCACATGCCAGCCCGTGCTCGATGCGTTTGCGACAAGGAGGTCGATGATGGACCGGCCAGCTATTGGTTTCGTTGCCTCGTCTGCCATGGTGATGCTCCTGGCGCCAGGGGTGTTTGGACAGGCATTGCCTATTCTTCCCACCACAGGCAGCAGTGCAACCACGTCCAGCAGTTCCACGACGACTCCCACGCCAAGCGCCTCGCCGGTGGACCTCACTCACATGAACTGGCGTTTTGGCCAGATGTCGCCCTATGCCCAGCAACCCGTCACCAGCAGTGCGACAACCCAGTCCACGGTGCCGCCACCCAGCTCGGTTGCCAATAACAACAATCTCTTTGTCGGGTCAACCCTGGCGACCCAGGGCAGCCTGATCACCAACGGATCGGCCAGTACGCCGACGGCAATTCAACCGGCAGTCAACGGTTCTACGGGTTTGCTGAATAATTCAACCTATGTGTCACGCTTTGTCAACTTCAACAACCTGGTGCCCAACTTCGGAGTGACTACGCCTCTGACGCCTCCGCCAGCCAATAACTTTGTCGATCTAAACACGTTCGCACCGAGCGGTTCGGCGCTGACGGCGGTGCCTGAACCCACCACGATCATCATGTGTGGCGGCTTGCTGGCGCTGGTCGGGTATGGCTATAGCCGACGACAGTTGAAGACCGAGGTAAAGGCCGAAGAGAAGCCGACCGATGAGCAGAGCGAACCGATTGAACCGGTCGGTGTGTAATCAGTACATGGATCGCTGAAACGAAATAAGCTCTCGACCATGGTCGGGAGCTTATTCGTTTGGGAATCAAAATTATTCCTTCTGAGCGACTTGTTCGTTCGTGAGTGTGTCGTCCACTTGAGGCACCGTTGCGGTAGGCACCCGGCAGCGGCCGCTGAGGCAAGAGCACCCGCTTTGTGGAAAAAGGCTTTTGCTGCCCACGAAGAGGCCGGCGGCGACAATGAAGAACCAGAAAATGGAGTTGGATGGTTTTGATATCATCAAGCTATTCTATGAAAGTCCACGGCGAGGCTCACGTTGTCAAAGTAAGTAATGTTTGAAATCGAGCATCAAGTATGTGAGAATTAGAAACTCGCAGTCAAAGGAAAGATGATTAGCCGAGCCATCACGGTTCTACCAGGAGTCTGAGATGAAACCGCCGGGGAAAGTCGCCATTGGCATTGGTATCGTGGTTCTTGTTCTGCTCTTGGCGGCGGGGTATGAAGCCTTCTTCAGGATGGCACGGATCTATCAATGGCGGACAGACTATGCCGAGTTGCCGGTAGATGACAGGGCGCTGACCGAATGGCTGCGAAGCTTTCCTGGTGTCTCGGAGGTGTCGGTGAAGCGGGAAGGGAAAACGGTGATTGTGAACTATGTCATGCCGTTGATGGGGGGATCATCTCGACCCGATGTGCATGGTGAAGACGGACGGCTGGGGTACAAGAACCGTGGAAGTTTTACCACGAATACGACCCTGCGGTGGTGAGCGAAAGAGGTGGTGCATGAGATCGAAAGTCCATCCTCGCTACCGCTTCAAGGTGTCCTCATGACGCCCGGCAGAGCCGGGCATGCAGTGCGTCCCCGGTCGGAGACCGGGGACGAGTTGTAATCTCCTAGCTCCTAGCTTCTAACTACTAGCTCTTAGTACCGATAGTTATCCTTCTTATACGGCCCATTGACAGGCACGTTGATGTACTTGGCCTGGTCTTCGCTCAGTTGGCTGAGTTGGGCGTTCAGCTTCTTGAGCTGCAGACGGGCGACCTTTTCATCGAGGTGTTTGGGAAGCGTGTAGACGCCGACGGGGTAGTCTTTGGTGTTGGTGTAGAGTTCGATCTGGGCGATGGTCTGGTTGGCGAAAGACGACGACATCACGTAGCTCGGGTGGCCGGTACCGCAGCCGAGGTTGACGAGACGGCCCTTGGCGAGGAGGATGATGCGCTTGCCGTCGGGGAAGATCACGTGATCGACCTGGGGCTTGATCTCATCCCACTTGCACTTCTTCTCGATGCTGGCGACATCGATTTCGTTGTCGAAGTGGCCGATGTTGCAGACGATCGATTCGGGCTTCATCTTCTCCATGTGCTCATAACGGATGACGTTATGGTTGCCGGTGGCGGTGACGAAGATGTCGGCCTTGTCGGCGGCGTATTCCATGGTCACCACGCGGTAG
>DAOMFV010000213.1:0-4729 GCA_035430005.1 Gemmatales bacterium | reverse complement strand
CAGGAGCCAGGAGCCAGGAGCCAGGAGCCAGGAGCCAGGAGCCAGGAGCCAGGAGTAGTATTGAATTCAATGTCATTGTCATCCGTTACGATGAACAGGGCGTCATTCTCCGACTGACAACTAACAATTGAAAACTGACAACTTGTCCTTATTCTGGCTACTGGCTTCTTACTCCTGACTCCTTTGTTATGGTGCCAACTTGTAGATGGTGTGATACAGGTCGCCTGATAGTGGAATCTGATCTTTGGTTCTCACATCATAGGTAAGCTGACACTGCATAGCGGGCCTCAGATGAGGGATTTCCAGAAAAACGGAGCAGCCATCGGACTGGAGAGTGGCTTTGGTCACCTTGAGGGTATCGGTACCTTCCCGGTTGGGTTGGGTGACAGACCAGAACTTTGAACCATACTCGCCGCTGTAGCGGTAGTTCCATTGGCTGAAGCCATACCGGCGAACATCGCTGGCGGTGTCAAGATCGAGAGGCTGACTGAACTTGATCATTATCCCCTTGGTATGCGCAGCCAGTTCCATGGGCAGGAGCAGAGGCTTATCGGTACGTCTAACTCGTTGCAGACAGCCATCACGCACAGCGGCGGTTTGCCAGCCGTTGAGGCCACAGACATAGAAGTGATGATCGATGGGATGAAAGCGGCCACGCATGATGCCGGAGAGGAACTTAAGTCCGAGATCGACCGCCCCGGTTTGGAGGGTGTCGTCGACACGTTGTGGGGGAAGTACGTACTGTATTCGGCAACGGCCGTAGGAAAGATGTAACAGTTGGCCGCCGAGGGAACCCCAGAGATTATCGGGTATCCAGCTTTCTCCGCCGGCAGAGTTATCGAGACTTCGAGGCATCCAGCAGACGGGCGGATCATAAGTCGTCGGCTGTACACTGCGGTGATGCCCCGGCATAAAGCCATAGAAGCCGCCCTGTTTGAAAAAGTCGACACGGGTACTGGGAATCCAGTTGCCTTCCTGATCGGAACCGGTGACCTGGCCCATGGGTGAGACGCTCAGAGCCATGGGATGGCGGAAGCCTGTGCAGTAGACTTCGAGGTCGGAGCCGTCGACGTTACAGCGGAGCAGGGTGCCACCGTGAGGCAGGTTGCTGTCGCCAGTCTTGAAGAAGTAGAAACGGCCCTGGGGGTCGGTCTCCAGGTTGCTGTCGTAAGAATGCTCGCCGGTGCCGGTGTGCCAGGCGTTAGTGAGACATTCATAGTAATCAGCTTCGCCATCGTTGTTGAGATCGTGCAGTTTGGTGATCTGCCCCCGTTCCAGCACATGGATCACGCCGTTGACAACTTTCAGCCCCAACGGATGGTAGAGGCCAGTGGCGAAGCGATGCCAGCGGAGTTCCTTGAGTTTGTCATCTGCGCCTTTGATGAGCCAGACATCGCCATGCACGGTACATATCGCCAGATCGCCGTTAGGCAGCATGTCGATGCCGGTGCAGAAGAAGAGAGCCTTGTGGGGGTTGTCGTAGGGAATAGTGAGGGTATCGATCACAAGCGGCTTGTCGTTGGCAGCGACTTCGCCTTTGGTGATGAGAGGTTCACCCCAGCGCTTGTTGCCGCCTTTCATGAGTGGAGCGATGTTTGCTAGAAGCGGCGCAGCACGTCCAATCATCTTAGAGAAGGCGGGCAGTTCAGTTTTCTGGCCCGACCAGAGGTAGACTTCAACAGCACAACCATCGTCTTCAGCAGGAATTTCCAGAAGCAGCTGCCCCGACTGGCTATCTAACTTGGTTCCCACTGGGATAGTAACCGAGACAGCCGTGGTATGTGTCTCCCGTTCTGCCACCCAAAGGTCTAATGCACCCGGGAACGAGACTTTCTTGAAGTTGGCGCCGGCGACTTCGGCGATGAGCAATTTCTGATCTCTTATCTTACCTGTACACACTATTTTTCGTGTGAAGACCGGGACGCCGTCGTAATGAGTGAACCAGGGGGCATCAAGGACACGAACCTGACCGATATCGTAATAGAGGACAGGGCGGTCGCCACTGAGATACAGGCCACGGAAACGCCCCCACTCAATGGGTAGAGCCGTGGTGCGTGGTGGCACCGGTGAGAACTTTCCGTCAGCATTGGCCCAGCCAGGCACGGGGCTGTTGGCGAAGGCGATGGTGCCCGCAGGCTTGGGCGTGTTCAATAGGCCAAAGCGGACGTTGCTGTGTTGCAGGTAGCCACCCGTCCAGCCACAGGCGTAGCGGAGTTGGGCACGATCAAAGATCACCGCTGCTTCGCCTTTATCACCCAGCCGCAGGGCGGTTCCCTTGTGGACGAACTCCTTACCAGTCCACGAGGGGTATTGGAAGGTAGCATTGAATGAGGGGCCAGTCTTCATTTCACGAAATCGGTCGTCAACCCACTCTTTTTCTTGAGCCTTCTCCCAATCGGGGAAGGTACCGCTGGAGGGACGGGGCGTCCAGGCCGGGTCGCCGGCCAATTGATCGACTTTGTCAAACGTCCACAGGCCGACGGTGAGGGGATCAAGCGGGGCCGGTTCGGTGGGGGCCTTGGTAATCTCACGAATCGTGCGGGAGATACGGACATCGTCGATTAGCCCATTACAGGTAATGCGGGTCTTGCCTTCAATGGCCATGCCGATGCAGAGGGAGCCTGGCTTAGGGCTGAGCTTCTCCTGCCGGATGACGGTCTGTTCACCGGCAGGGCTGCCATCGACATAGAGTTTGACCTTGGTGCCATCGAACGAGAAAGCGGCGGCATGCCACTGGCCGTCGGCGATGACAGTGGTGCCATGAATGTACTCGGGGGCGTAGCCGGGCAGATGAACTTCGATGCGGCCGGTGCCACTTTCAGAACGGAGCGACCAGTGCTGTGCTGAATCACGAGGATCGCACGAGGCGACGACATTGACGTATTTGGGTTCGAAGAGCTTGACCCAGCATTCGACGGTGTACGGTGGCTGACGATAGGCCGTTTCACCATCAACCAATACAGGGCTGACCTTGGCATCAAGGGCTTTGCCGAACTTGCCCTCAGCGAGAGTAGGCAGCGATCCGACGATGGGCGGCTGGGCTGAGGCAATGAGGGGAACTGCTATCGTTACCAGAAGAAGCAGGCAGCGAATCAACGACATAGCAAATCGTCCTGTCGTGGTGGGAGGAGGGCGGGCAGGGTCAGGATACGGCAGAAAAGAGAGGAACCCAATGGCAATTCTGTACTGACGATTGGTATGATAGGCCGAAAGCAGTCGTCGTACTCTCTGCGTCACTCCGCGTTCTTTGCGTTTCGTTTCTAGACGCAAAGAACGTGGAGAATCGCAGAGAAGAGCTATGGGTGACTATGTATTTCAAACTATGCATCGTCGGCATGATGTTGCTCTGCCCTTTCGGATACAACGAATTACAGAGCGACAGAAAACCCAAGATCATCAACATGGAACGCCTCAACACGGCGGCTGATGAGGACGATCCCTGTCCGGCTGTTGATGGTTTGCAGTTCCTCTTCTGCCGCAACGATGGCAAGCAGCGGCAACTCTACCTGGCTTCTCGCAAAACGACTGCCGAGCCGATGGCTGATGCCGTTCTGGTTGATGAACTCACAGGTGAGGGCGAGTGCCGTAGCGGGTTTCTTTTGCCAAAGAACAAAGAGGGGTGGGAGTATTTCTACTTCGCTACCCAGTATCACACAGATAAGAAACAGCCGAACTTCGATATCTACCGTGTGGGCCGGTTTAATCCTCAGCGGCCTTTTCAGGGATACAGCGCCGCCAGCCCGGTGCAGATGATTGCCAGTGAAGCGGATGAAGCGTTTCCCTGGGTGAGTGCCGATGCGAAGGAACTCTACTTCAGTAGGAAGATCAAATCCGGTTGGCAACTGATGCGGGCGACAGCCACCGATGCCCATGTCTTTGACAAGGTACAAATGGTGCCCATCGATGTGGGGTTTCACCATGCAGTACTCTCCCGCAGCGGTTTGACCATGATATTGCAGGGGCCGCTCAAACCGGGGGAAGCTCGACAGGGATTGTTCGTTTGCAAACGAGTCAAGCTGACCGAGCCCTGGTCGGAACCGAAGCCACTTACTTCGATCAATAGCAGCGACGGCGTCGTCGGCACCTGCTCTCCCAGCCTCAGCGGGGATAGCCGCTTTCTTTATTTCGCCAGTGATCGCCCCGGCGGCAAGGGTGGCCTTGATTTGTTCGGAGTGGCGGTGAGCGAAGTGGAAGAACTCAAGAAATAATCATCAGGAGATGCATCATGCGAGGGTTGTTGATAGTCGCCCTATTGTTCATGCTCCCCCAAATAGCTAAGGCCACGGAGAAGCCCAACTTCGTCATCATGATGTGCGATGATCAGCGTTTCAATGCGATGAGCTGTGCCGGCAACACGATCATCAAGACGCCGAACATGGATCGACTGGCTGCCGAGGGCATGTACTTCAAGAACATGTTCGTCACCAATTCGCTCTGCGCGCCGAGTCGGGCCACGCTGCTGACCGGGCTCTATTCCCATGCCAACGGAGTGACTGATAACTTCGGCAAGAACGTGTCGGCCAACATTAAGATGTTGCCGGAGTATCTCCACGAGGCGGGGTATGAGGTGGGCTTCTGCGGCAAGTCGCACATCAAGGGGGCGCTGCGGGATCGTCCGTGGGACTACTACTTCGGGTATCGGGATCAGGGACGATATGTCGATCCGATCATAGCCGAGGGGGGCGATGGCATTGACAAGGTTTATCCGGGTTACATGGATGATATTGTC
>DAOMFV010000212.1:0-4747 GCA_035430005.1 Gemmatales bacterium | reverse complement strand
CTTCACTAAGACCAAGGTTTTCAATCGGTTGAGTCGATCAAGAAACCCCTCACCCCCGGCCCCTCTCCCCGAGGGGGAGAGGGGAGAATGGAATTACTTCTTCATTGGGGCGCCGAGTTGTTGCCGAATGAGGAAACCGGGGCCGGGCGGCTTGAGTTCTTCAGGCGTCTTGGCCTCGCGCTGGAAGCTGACTTCAAAGAAGGCGATGCACATTTCATCGGTGGTGTTCTCACCCCAGACGATCTTTTTCGGAGGATCGTTCGGATTGTTGGCGTTCTTCGCTGAATTGTCGAAGTGGGCGACCATATCCAGTCTGGTGCCTTTGGGCAGGGCAATCTGTTCCTTGTACCGGTAACTCTCCTGCCAGTTGAAGTCCCAGTCGTTGACATAGATGAGCGGCTTCTCCGTGCCATCGGGCAGCGTGGCGACCACCTTCATGTCCCTGCCGATCAGGTGCATGTGGGGCGTAGTGGAGTAGAAGTAGTAATCGTCAGCCAGAGTGAGGGATGATTTGCTTTCATACTGATTGTCACCGGCGGGAATGTTGAGACCGCCGAACCGAGTGCGAACTGGCAGCACCAGCAGATCGAAAATACCCCGCTTCACTTCGCCCTTGGCATAGTAGAAGCCCACCTGCGTTTGATCGACTTCGGTCTTGCCCGATTTGTGGTAATGCACCTGCATGACAATGCGAGCACCTTTAGGAAGCAGTCGAGCAGTGCCTTCGGGCATCAGGCGGCCGGTGTTGCCGGGAGCCCACCCACCCAGGCCGCCATACGGGATGAAGCCGGGGAAGCCGGCAACGGTCGAGTAACCGGGGCCTGGGTCTTTAGCGTCCAGCACTTCGCTGTACCCGGAAGTATCGATGAAGAGGATGACGTGATGCACCACCTTCTTGTTGCCGGGCATGACCTCGAACCCGGCAATATACTTGTCTTCGGTGAAGTTGGTCGGCAGGACGAAGCAGCGATAGTCATCTTCACCGGAAGCAGAGATTGTGTACTTCTCACTCGGTTGCAGCACAATATCAGGCTTTCCATGCATCCACTGGTCGCTATAGACCTTCAGTACGGGCAGGTCTTTGGCGTCGCCCCGGGGACAATCGGCAGCAAGCCAGTCAGCGAGGACTTTCTTGTCAGCATCGTTCATGCGGCGATCATTATCAAACTCGCCATGGCCAGAGACAGCCTTCCACGGAGGCATCTGGCCTGACTGGGTCATAGCGACCACATCTGGCGCCCACGACTTGGCTGATTCATAGTCAGACAGAACAAACGGGCCGACGCCACCGGTACGATGGCAACCGACACAGCGATCCTGTAGTATCGCAGCAACATGCTTGGTGTAGCTGACACCGTTCTTGTCCTGAGCAGCGGGTTCCTTCTCGATGGTCGGCAGCGGACAACCGACGGGTTGGATGTAACTCTTGGCTGGTGTCTTGCCGGCCTGCACGGCGAGCAGAACATCCTTCAAATCGTGCTGACGTGGTTCCCGTGCCGAGCCGCCCCGCCGAGTGTAGCGATCATCGATGCGGCCACGGTAAACGACTTTGCCTTCTTTGGTGAGGACGACGACTTCGGGCACCATGCTGACGGCCAACTGCCGGGCCAGATCGCCACTCGCATCTCGACTGGCGGTGCCGGGCAACTGAAACTCTTTGGCATGGGTGGCCACCTTCTCGCGGGAGATGGCTTCGGGATAGACGACGATCCAGTTCACCTCTTTGCCAAACGCCTCCTCGCTCATCTTCTTGAGGACCGGCACGTAGCCGTTAGAGACGGGGCATTCGGGAGAAAGGAAGACCACAACGGTCGTTCGATCACCAGCCGCCGAACGGAAGCTGACCGACTGGCCATCGAGCTTCTCGATAGAAGCGGTGGGCCAGGCATCGGGGGTTATCATTAATAAGCAAGCCAGCATGGTCGTCATGGTTTGTTATCCTCCTGAGCAGGCAACACGAGGCGGTTCGCGGCATGGTGAGCGTTATGCTCGTACCAGTCGCCCGGCATCGGGTTTTGTTGATGGAGCGTCAGTTTCATGTCAAAGGGCTCTTCGCCCGGATGTTTAGGATTCCAGTGCAGGAGCAGTTCCTGAATAATGCCGGATCTGGCGATAATCTCCACGCGGGCCGGCAGAAAGTCCGTTGTCGGCGTCTTCTGCTCGGTCACCAGGTGCTTCATGCCCGGCATATCATTCACCAAGCGTGGTGTAGTATAGCGTGATTCGAGCCGTCGTGTCACCGTAGAAAGATGCAACAGGGGCAGCACCAATTGTTGCTGACGCTGGAGCTGAGCCAGCAGCCAATCGGCCTGGCGATTGATGAGTACGGGGCCAAGGGCCGGTGCGATCCAGAAGTCGGTCCCGTTACTGCCGACCCAGACGTACTGATCGAGGGCGGGAATCAGCGCCGGCAGGCGAAGAGTGAAACGGTCGCCACCGTTGACCCAGAGCACAGCCTTGAGCTTCACCCGCCCGGTGGTTTCGATGTGATACTCGCGATCGACCCGGGCTTCGGTGCCGGCGATCACTTCACGCAGAGTCTCGGTGGCGCTCGATTCACTGGGCAAGACAGCCAGCAGGCAGATGACGATGCTGGCGGCAATGATTGTGACGATGGCAGACATCCAGCGACGGCGAACGGAGGAAGCAATCTTTGTGGGGATGATCTCTGTCTCGTTGACGGCTCGGCGGGAGCCTCGCCCTCCCAGGTGGTCGCACTGAGCAAGTGCTTTCTGAATGACCGGTTCGATATTCGTGGGATGGTACGTCTCACGAAGCAGTTCATCGAGGAAGCGTTCATCCAGCGGGTTCATAGCGTTCCCTCCTCAGCCTGAAGCTTGGCCGTCAGGCATTCCAGGAGCCATTGCTTGCCACGCTGTAAACGTTTCTTGAGGTTCTCGAAGCTGATCTGGAGCCGCTGACTCAGCATCTCACCGCTTATGTCAAACTGATAGCGTAGCCGAATGGTTTGACGATAGGGTTCGGGCAGCTTGTCGATGCAGTCACGCAGTCCGCTCAACTTCTCGTCCAGCGTATCGCCGGGCTGTCGCTGAAGTCTGTCACAACGATCTTCGAGAGTCACCAGCCAGGCCGGATCGTAGGAGACGTTCACGGTGACCATCTTGCGATGATGAGCCAGAACCACGTTTTTGGCGATACCCCGGAGCCAGGGACCAAAGGGCCTGGTGCGATCAAACTTATCGATGTTTCGCCAGGCGGTGACGAGAGTATCCTGCACGAGATCATCGACTTCCGAAGGCGCCGCCAAGCAGCGCACATAGACATGCAGCATGCGGGCATGTTCACGGGCCAGGATGTCGAAGAGATCGCGGGCGTTCATATTGGATATTGTCGTGGGAAAGGCGAGAGGGGACAAAATCTATTATTCTTGCCTGTTATTCTCGCTGCTACCAACGGCCTAACCCCTCTGGCTCTTCTATCTACTTCTTCACTGTCTTCTCGCCGTAACTGAAGCCGGCGCCGGAGGGGCTGTCGAGGATGTGATCGAACGGGGCTTCGAGGATCGGGATGGGGAACTCACTCGAAACGATTGGCTGGCCGGCCTTCACGCTGATGGGCTGAATGACAACCTTGAACCGGAAGGCACCGATGGTTAGTTCATCGTTGGCCTTGAGCCTGCCTTGATTGACAATGAGGCCGTTGATGCGGGTGCCATTGGTGCTGTCGAGGTCGCGCACGCACATACCTGATTCGCCATCAACCTCGACCTCGGCAATGCAACAGTGCTTGCGAGATACTTTGGAAGAACGTATCTGTACGTCGCATTCTGGATGTCGGCCAATAAGAATGATGGGCCGATCGACGATGATCGTCGGCAGTGAATCAGTATCATCCAAAGGCACCAGACGGATCAGCATGGGCGGCTCTTCAGACGCTTCGAGTTACGAAGCATCCCAAGGTTGACGAATGCGGCCAGAGCTTAGCTTGGAAGCCGACCAGGCATCTTTCCCGAATTGAAAGAGCCCCGCGCCGACGACCACCAGTCCCAGACCGCCAAAGACAAGGATGTTCTGCTTGCGCCGGGCTTCCAGTTCCTGTTTGGAAGCAACTGCTTCCTGAGCCGACTTGCATCAGCCCGCCCACACCTTCGAGAAGGTCCATTCAGGCAACAGTATCAGCGCGAGCGCAATCCAGAAAGCTCGTCGAATCACTTCCAGCATACCGCACCTCGCCTTCCCGTCTAGTCTAGCTCATGATTTGAGGCTATGCGGTTTGGAAAGAGATGGTGGGTTGTAGGGTCTGGTTCTCCCCTTTACCAAGGGGGAGTTGGAGGGGGTTGGGCGATACCAATGAACCCCACCCGACCTCCCTTTGGCAAGAGGAGGAGAATACATGGTTTTTCCTTGGCACTTGCCCCAGACGGCGTTACACTTCGGACATGGACACGGTACCGAGTACCCCTATTCCTGAGCCGATCCATGCTCCGCCGGAGCTTGCGGTGCCGTCGCCTGTTGTCACCTCCAATCCCATTCAACAGACCCGCTGGTCATGGCCCCGTTCCTGGGAGTTCGCGCTTGCTTTTACGCTGGGTGTCTGTGTCGTCATCATGGTACAGTCGGCGTGGAAGCTGATTCAGCCACCGGTGCCGATGACTCAAACGGCGATGGGCGTCGATCTCAATGCCGCTGATGTGGGCACCCTTCGCCAGCTTCCCGGCGTCGGCCCTCACCTGGCTGCCCGAATCGTCGACCACCGTGACAAGAACGGCCCCTTCAACCGTATCGAC
>DAOMFV010000211.1:0-4768 GCA_035430005.1 Gemmatales bacterium | reverse complement strand
ACTGGTTTACCGCTCTGTCCCAGCTTATGCTAGATCAATGTCAACACGGCCTAGTTCCTGACTCCTAGCTCCTTGTCTCTCTTCCGACTTGACACATTTTTCCAATTAGGCTAAAGCCCCGGCCAGAGTGGAGCAAAGTGCCCTCTTTCCTCTGTGGAAAGAGGCTATCCGCAGGACGCGGGAGCATCGCATGCCGGGCAGCAACGTACGCAACAGGAAGCAGACCAGACGTCGCCTTGACCAGGCCAAATTGGCCTGGGGGCTGGCGGCCGCTGTCGGGTTCTTCTTCCCGCAGTCCTCTATTCTTGCCCAATTCCCCAATGACCCGCCGACTCCGCCACAGCGGGCGGGGCTACAGACACTGTTGCCGTCCACGGCGAAGGATTCAAACGCCTTCGCCAACCCGCAAGCGCCGCCTACACCGACTCTGGTGATCCCGGCTTCAAGGGAACCTGAAACTCTCAATACTTCGCCTGCCACCAATAAGATCGTCACCAAAGTGCGCTTCGTCGGCAACAAGCGACTGGTCGAAGAGCAACTCAAGAACATGATCAGCACTCGTGAAGGCCAGCCTTACATTCCGGAAAAGGTGCGTAACGACGTACGCATGCTCGATTCCACCGGCCGCTACATCGGCGGTGTACGTGTTGAAGAATACAACACTGCTGAAGGTGTGATCCTGACGTTCCAGGTCTTTGAACGAGCCCTGATCGATGAAGTCGTCTACCAGGGCGCTCGCCACATGAGCCGTGACGATCTCGACCTGAACAGCGGCCTGAAGAAAGGCATGCCGATGAATGTCGCCCTTAACAAGGTGGCATGTCAGAAGCTGGAACAGTATTACCAGACCAAGGGCTACTGGTTCGCCCAGGTACACCTGGCTCAAGGTGATCGCCCGGAAGATACCAAGGTCATCTTCCAAGTCACCGAAGGCGAGCCGGTGAAAATCAAGAAGATCAACATCATCGGAGCGAGCTTCGTATCTTCAGCTCGATTGAGCATCGGCTCGAAGATGGACAGCGGCGACGGGGTCCTGGGTGTCTTTGGCTCCGACTATAACCCCATGGTGGTTGAGCAGGACATCGGCAAGATTCTCGAATACTACCGAACTTACGGCTACTTCGACGTGAAGGTACGCAAGAGTACTCGCTTGACGGAGGACAACTCCGGCATCATCCTCACCATCGTGGTGGATGAAGGCCCGCAATATCTTGTCAAGGGGGTCAAGATTCAGGGTAACCGCAAAGTCGATACCGAAATTCTGATGGCCCAGAACAACCTTAAGCAGGGAGCAATCTTCAGTCAGAAAGACATGCAGACCAGCGTCGCGCAAATGATGCAGGAGTATGGCAAGCGAGGTTACATCAACACCAAAGTTGTTCCCGAATACAACTATTCGCCGGAACCGGGTGTCGTGACCGTCGTCTACAAAGTCGATGAAGGCCAGGGCATTACCTACACCGGTGAAATCAAGATCGTGGGTAATACGGTGACGCGCGATGACGTCATCCGCAACCAGCTCCGCTTCGCTCCGGGGCAGATGCTCGATTTCAATAAGATTCGCGAGAGCGAGAAGAACCTGGCCCGGCTCGGCATCTTCAACATGGCCAATGGCGGGCCACGTATTTTCCTCGAAGATCCTGATGTGCCATCGCCTTACAAGAATGCCATCGTGCAGGTCGAAGAAGATCGCACTGGTTCACTAAATGTGGGTGCTGCCGTCGGATCCGATGCAGGCGTGAACGCTCAGATTTCGCTGACGGAGCGAAACTTCGACATCTTCCGCTTCCCCACCAGTTGGGATGACTTCACCCAGGGCCGAGCGTTTCGTGGCGGCGGTCAGCAGTTCTCCATCCGTGCTCAGCCGGGCAACCAGTTCAGTAACTACAGCGTTAGCTGGGCCGAACCATCGCTGTGGAACTCCGATTACAGCTTGTCACTGGGCGGCTATTACTTCAACCGTCTCTACACCGAAGACCACGAGCAGCGCATCGGTGGGCGTATCGGCATCGGCAAACGCCTTGATGACGCCTGGTTCTTCAACGTCGGCTTCCGGGCGGAAAACATCAACATCAGCAACGTCTATCCGACCGAACCTGAGGCTTACACCTCCGTGGTGGGCGGCAACTCGCTGTTCGCTCCCCGCATCAGTTTCGTGCGCGATACCCGCGATTCGTTCCTGCGTGCGACTGAAGGCAACAAGTTTGAAATCGGGTTTGAGCAGTGCTTTGGCAGTTTCACATTCCCGATATTTACCATGGAAGATTCGCAGTACTACACGGTATACCAGCGGCCTGACGGCAGCGGTCGTCACGTGCTGGCGCTGCACGGCGTGCTGGGCTTTAGCGGCAACGATACGCCTGTCTACGAACGCTGGTTCCTTGGCGGCGCCCGCAATCTCCGGGGCTTCGCCTTCCGTGGAGCCGGTCCGCAGCAAAACGGCTGGTTTACCGGCGGTAACTTCAACCTCGTCGGCAACGTCGAATACCAGGTGCCGCTCACAGCCGGTGACAACCTGATGGCTGTTGCCTTCTGCGACTTCGGCACCGTGGAAATGAACAACGTCACGCTGAGCGATCTGCGTGTCAGCGTCGGTGCCGGGCTTCGCATCAATCTGCCGATGCTCAGCCCCGCCCCGATCGCTCTCGACTTTGGTTTCCCGATCGTGAAACAGGCCACTGATCTGACGCAGATCTTCCAGTTCACGGTGGCGGTGTCGTATTAAGCTGTCAGCTATCAGCTTTCAGCCGAGCAGGGAATTGGAATCAGGCTGCTTGATGGAGCACAATCAAAGCCACTTGTTTATTCCTAATGGCTGATAGCTGATAGCTGACAGCTGATAGCTAGTGAGTGTCGCCATGATCCGAAAGACTTTGTTTCTGTCTGGACTGCTTCTGACTGGGTGCAGCACCTCGCCCTGTGCCGACTTTCTCGATCACTTCTGGCCAATGAAGCCACCGGCTGCAACCGAGGGTTCGTTTGGTGGTGTCTGTAACCCAGTACCCACCGGGCCGGGTGTGGCGGGTGGTCCGGTAGCTGCACCTGCAGTGACTCCTACCGTCATCGTACCGGGCAACGCTCCCGTAGTGGTTCCACAGCCCGGGACGGTGGCACCGAACAACGCTGTGCCGTATGTACCAGGAGCATCGACGCCGCCACCACTCAATTCGGGGGTGATGCCAACGCCTGATGTGACTGGTACCCCCACGAGTGGCGCGCCCTTACCGCCTCCACCGGCTTCGAGTGCGCCTCCGCCGTATTAGGTTGGTGTCATCACGCTCCGTCGTGATGACATGAGGTGAAATCGCGTCTCCTTCATTCACAATCTTGCCGTTTCTTAACTGATGTGAAGAGTGCCCTGTCTCCGTGTCCTCACAAAGGAGCGTGAGAACTACTAACCTACTTGAACGCTTCATACTCCTTGCCAAGCAGTGCCGTAGCGATCTTCAGTTTGATGATCTCATCAGTGCCTTCGTAGATGCGACACACGCGGACATCATTGAGATGCCGACCGGGACGATAGAGGGTAGACCAGCCACGTCCGCCAAAGACCTGCACCGCGCGGTCGGCAGCTTCCCAGGCAGCATTGGAGGCGTGGTACTTCGCCTTGGCTGCAAGCAGATCAGCCTTCGTACGCAGTTCCTGGTCGCCGGGGTTGGCGTCGCAGTCGTCTTTGGCCTGGGCGGCGAGCATCACCACCGCATCGCTGGTCAGTCTGCAAATTTCAATACGGGCGATGTGATCCTGCACGAGTTGATGCTTGGCGATAGGCTTGCCATGCTGATGGCGTTCCTTCGCATAATTAATCGCTTCGGTCAGGCAATCTTCGATTACTCCCAGGCAGCCTGCTGCGACGCTCAAGCGACCGGTGACGAGCGACCACATGGCAATGCGGAAACCGTTGCCCTCAGCACCGAGCATGTTCTCGGCAGGCACCTTGAGGTTATCCATCTGGAACATGGCTGTGTTGGAAGCGAACATACCACATTTGGCGACGAGGTCTTCGGCCTGGAAACCTTGTTGTTTCGTGTCGATGATGAAGGCAGTGATCTTGCCGCCTTCTTTCGGATAGGCAAAGGTCACAATGGCGTCGGCGATGCCACCGTTGCTGATGAGATACTTCACACCGTTGAGGAGGTAGTGGTTGCCTTCACGTGTGTAGGTGCTGGTCATTTCCAGAGGGTTCGAGCCTGCATCGGGCTCGGTGAGACCGAAGGCTAGAATCTTCTCACCTCGACACGATGCGGGGAGATAGCGTTTCTTCTGATCATCGTTGCCCCAGGCAAGAATCGGTGCCTGGCCGATGCTGGTCTGCCCGGAGAAGAAGGTACGGACACCGGTGCCTTCCCGACCGATGCGGGCGAGGGCACGGAGATAGACGACCGCGCTCGCCCCCCTACCCCCCAAGGCTTTCGGCATCGGCATGCCGAGGATGTTGTACTTCTTCGCCAGGGGCAGCAGTTGATCGTTGAACTTGTGTTCGAGGTAGCAGAGTTCCTCGTGCGGCCGGATTTCTTCGCAGAAGGCGTTAACGTCCTGGAGGAGTTGCTGTTGTTCTTTTAAGTCCATGAGGCACCAGAAGGAGAGGTGTGAGGGGACATTCTAAAGGCATTGGTGAGAAGATACCAGTCCGTTAGAGGAGTGTGTTGTATTTGCTCAGAAGGAGCACCCGATATTAGCCAGGCCCGGAAGGGCCTGGAAAGATGATTAGTGATTCTCAAGCTCCGGAGGAGCGCCCGAGCGCTCCTCCGGAGCTTTGGTTTTTCTT
>DAOMFV010000210.1:0-4777 GCA_035430005.1 Gemmatales bacterium | reverse complement strand
CTGCTTCTCCATGCGTTTGATCTCGGCTGGGACATCAATCAACCCGGCGAGGTGAACGTAAGCGGTGAAATCAGCGTGGGTGGTGACGCCGGCCTGAGTGGGGCGTTCGACGTTATTCCCCAGATGCAGTTCGCCAACCTTGGCCAGCGAGTGGATGAAGGGCTTGAGCGATTCGAGTTCTTTCGCAACCGCTTCGGTGCATTTGACCGAGACGGTGACCGTGGCTTTCTCATCAACCCGGTATTCGTTGCGGGTGTTGCGGATGGCTTTGATGAGATCCTGCATGCGGGCGATCTGGGCTTCTCTATTAACATCTCTCCACATATGTAGTCTTGAAGGCCATTCAGCAATCATGATGCTTTCAGGGCACGAGGAGATTTCACCTTCACCAGCTGGCAAAGCTCTTTGAGGGTAGATGTTATTTAATGATTGCCAGATCATCTCGGTGACGAACGGCATCATCGGGTGCAGCAATCGCAGGATGGTATCAAGAACTCCTGCCAACATCTGTTGAGCTAACGGCTTTTCCGCAGGGTCTTTGAGCCTGCTCTTGGCCATCTCGAGGTACCAGTCGCAGAACTCCGACCAGGTGAACTCGTAGAGAATGCGCGAGGCTGCTGCCATCTCGTAGAGTTCGAGGTGTTTGGTGACTTGTTCGGTGACGGTGGCGAGACGACTGAGTATCCAGCGGTCTTCGAGTTTCAGATCGCTTTGCGAGCGGGAGGGCGTAAGGCCCCCGTGTTCATCCGAAGACAGATTCATCATGACAAAGCGGCTGGCATTCCACAGCTTCGTCGTGAAGTTGCGCCCCAGTTCGAACTTCTCGCTCGTCTGCTTGGCGGTCGGCAGTTCGGGGTCTTCGCTGGGCCAGGGGCCGCCGGGGCGGAAGGGCTTCTTGCAACTGGGGCAGTTGAGCTTCTTCGTCCGCATGTACATGTGCTCGTTCTTGACCGGGACGAGCGTTTGGCAATGTGGGCAGACGTTGGCGACCGGCATGCGGGCGTCCTGCGTTTCGGTAGCCATCGAGCAGATGACGAAGCGTAAGGCATCAGTGCCGTAGATGGAAATGACATCGAGCGGATCGACGCCGTTGCCTTTGGACTTGCTCATTCCCTCGCCGAAGCCATCGAGGACTTTGGGATGGATGTAGACGTGCTCAAAGGGAATCTCTTTGCACTTCTCTCCAGTCTTTTCATCGATTCGTTCGATGTTCGATAAACTCATCAGAACCATGCGGGCGACCCAGAGCGTGATGATGTCACGGCTGGTGACGAGGACGCTGGTGGGGTAGTAGTAGGCCATCTCCGGCGTCTTGTCGGGCCAGCCGAGCGTGGAGTGGGGCCAGAGGCCGGAGGAGAACCAGGTGTCGAGGACGTCGGGGTCTTGTTTATAGCCTCGAACTTCAAGCCATTTCTCTATGTCAGGATTTCCTGGTCTGACACAGATTTGTTCTGTAGCAGTGTTCTCGCCATAGACATACGTCCTGTAGATTTGAGATTCACGCAGTTGATCCTCAGCTTCTATTTGAGCATCAAGTTCTGCTCGCTCTTGCATTGTGATTTCAGAGGCAGGATCATTGCCACCGCCGCCAGCGTGGATGATATTGACGGTTTCGATGCCATCAGTAGTGGTCGTATATGAGTCGTGAATCTTGGACCAAATTGGTATCCGATGCCCCCACCATAGTTGGCGACTAATGCACCAATCACGCTTTTCGCTCAACCAATCGAGGTAGGTCTTGGCGTAGCGTTCGGGGAAGAACTTGACTCGGCCGGTGGTGACGGCGTCCATGGCGAGTTGGGCGAGGCCGGGGCGAGTGCTACCGCTTACTTCGTGCGCGGCTCCTTGTTCGTTATCGCTCATTTTGACGAACCATTGATCGCTGAGGAATGGTTCGATCGGTGTCTTGCTGCGGTCGCTGTGGGCCATGTCGATTTCACGGTCTTCGAGCTTCTCAAGCAAACCGAGAGCTTCCATGTCAGCGACGACGGCTTTGCGGGCTTCGGGCATGGTGAGGCCCTGGTACTTGCCGCCGACTTCGCTGATGGTGCCGTCGGCCTTCATCATGCTGAGCATTTCGAGCTTGTGACGCAGGCCACACTGGTAATCGTTCGGATCGTGAGCCGGGGTGACTTTGACTGCACCGGTTCCAAGCGTGGGATCGACGAGCAGGCCATCGGTGACGATGGGAATGATCCGGTTGACGAGCGGGCAGAGGAGCTTTTTGCCATGAAGGTGCTTGTACCGTTCATCCTCGGGATGGATGGCGACGGCGACATCGGCGAGCATGGTTTCGGGGCGGGTGGTGGAGAAGGTTAGGTATTCGCCAGTCTGCTTGCCAGCGTCATCAACGACGGGGTATTTGAAGGTCCAGAAGTGGCCCTTGGTCTTTTCGTGATAGATTTCATCGTCGGCGACAGCGGTCTGTAAATGGGTATCCCAGTTGACGAGCCGTTTGCCACGATAGATGAGGCCGGCTTTGAAGAAGTTGAAGAAGGTCTGGCGGACGGCTTTGCTGCACATCTCATCAAGGGTGAAGCGGGTGCGATCCCAGTCGGCGGAGCAGCCTAGCTGTTTGAGTTGGCCAAGGATGCGGCACTCATACTGATCCTTCCATTTCCAGATGCGTTCAACAAGGCCTTCACGTTTAACATCGTGACGGGTCAACTTCTCTGTTTCGAGGAGTCGCTTTTCGACGACGGCCTGGGTAGCGATGCCAGCGTGATCGGTGCCGGGAATCCAGCAGGCTTCGTAGCCTTGCATGCGCCGCCAGCGGATGAGGACATCTTGCAGGGTGTTATCGAGGGCGTGGCCCATGTGCAGCGCGCCAGTGACATTGGGCGGCGGGATGACGATGGTGAAGGGGCCTTTTCCTGTCCCTTCTTTCTGCCGTTTCTTGCCTCGCTCAAGGTTACTGTGAAAGTAGCCACCCTCGTTCCAGAACTTCAGGCACCAGTCCTGAGAGGCCTGGGGATCGTATTTACTTGGAAGTTCCGGCGTGGCTGACATTGCGCATTCCTTGGCAGACGGTGGTTTGAGTCATTATGAGGAATGATGACGATATCGCATACAGAGGTTCGGGGTTGTTTATGAAAAGAAAAGAACTCGCAGACGAAGTCTGCGAGTTCTTCAAATGATCTTGATTTTATTACTCCACAATCCCCATCTGCTTCATGATGAAGGCATAGGCGAACGCCGCCTCCTTCAAGGCATCATACCGCCCCGAGGAACCGCCGTGGCCGGCGGCCATGTTGCACTTGAAGAGCAGGGGTTCGCTGCCCTGCTTGAGCGTTCGCAGCTTAGCGACGTACTTGGCGGGTTCCCAGTACATCACCTGGCTGTCGTTCAAGCTGGTGCGGATCAGCATGGCAGGGTAGGTGCGGGCCGAAAGGTTGGTGTAGGGGCAGTAGGTCTTCATGTAGTCGTAGTGTTCCTTGTTCTTGGGATTGCCCCATTCGAGGAACTCGCCGACGGTGAGAGGTAACGATTCGTCGAGCATGGTGTTGATGACATCGACGAAAGGCACTTCAAGAACGGCGGCTTTGCAAAAGCCAGGATCAGCGAGGTTGAGCGTGGCACCAACGAGGAGACCGCCGGCAGAGCCGCCCATAATGGCCAGCTTGTTGTGGGCGGTGTACTTGTTGTCGCACAGCCAGTTGCCACAGTCGATGAAGTCGAAGAAGGTGTTTTTCTTCTTCATCATTTTGCCATCGTCGTGCCAGGCTTCGCCCATTTCGTTGCCACCACGGATGTGGGCGGTGGCGTAGACGAAGCCACGATCAAGTAAGCTGAGTCGGGCAGGGGAGAACGTCGCAGACATGCCAGCCCCATAGGAACCGTAGCCATAGAGCAGGCATGGGGCGGTGCCGTCGATCTTGGTGCCCTTCTTGTAGACGAGGGAGACTGGGACTTTGACGCCATCACGAGCTGTCACCCAGATGCGTTCCGATTCGTAATTGTTGGGATCGTAGTCGCCAAGCACGTCCTGCCGTTTGAGCAGCTTCTGCTCGTGATTGGCTAGATTGTAGTCGTACACCGACATAGGGGTGGTGTAACTGGTGTACATATAGCGGAAGTTCTTGGAATCGAACTCCGGGTTGCCCGCACTGCCGAGCGTGTAGGTGGGTTCCTTCATCTCGATTTGATATTTGTTGCCGCTACTGAGGTCTTGTACTGAGAAGCGATCCAGGCCGTTCGACTTCTCATCGACGATCATATAGTCTTTGAAGAGCGTGATACTGGCCAGCAGGACATCTGCACGATGAGGAATGACCTCCGTCCAATCGGTTGGCTTGTCTACCGGGCATTTGACAAGCTTAAAGTTCTTGGCGTCTTTATTCGTTCTGATGTAGAACTGACCATCACGATGGCCCACCAGTTGATAGCGGTGTTTCTCTTCACGTGGAAGCAGGGGCTTCCATTCACCGAGAGGCTGATCGCTGGGAAGAGTTCTCATTTCGGAGGATTCAGAGCTACCGATGAAGAGAACGAGAAACTTGCGATCCAGCGTGCGACTAACACCGATACGGAAGAGTTCATCCTTTTCTTCGTAAAGCAGGGTATCGTTCTTGGGATCGGTACCGACCTCATGGCGATAGAGCCGATAGGAACGTTTGGCGTGGTCATCGGTGGTGTAGAAGAGGTACTTACCATCAGCAGACCAGTTGGGGCTGTTCACTTTCTTGATACTGTCGGGCAGGGTCTTGCCGGTCTCCAAGTCCTCGATGGCCAGGGTGAGTCCGAGTGAGGCCACCAGACCGCACACCACCATCAACGA
>DAOMFV010000209.1:0-4784 GCA_035430005.1 Gemmatales bacterium | reverse complement strand
CCCGCCCGCCTTCAGGATTTTGATAAAGTGCTGCAGGAACAAGAAGGCCGTCTCGCCGGTGCGAATGGGGAAGTTCTGTTGCACTTCCTTGCGTTCCTTACCGCCGAAAGGGGGATTGGCCAGCACGACGTCGAAACGATCCTTCTCCTGAATGTCAGCCAGGTTTTCAGTGAGCGTGTTGGTATGAACGATGTTCGGCGCTTCGATGCCATGCAGGATCATGTTCATGATGGCGATGACGTAGGCCAGCGACTTCTTCTCTTTGCCGTAGAAGGTCTTCTCCTGAAGAAGTTTGGCTTCTTTGGTAGTGAGACCAGGTTTCTTCTGCATGTAGTCGAAGGCTTCGCAAAGGAACCCAGCCGAACCAACAGCGCCATCGTAAATGCGTTCGCCGATCCTGGGCGTGATGACCTGCACGATGGCACGGATGAGCGGGCGTGGCGTGTAATACTCGCCGCCATTACGCCCGGCGTTGCCCATGTTCTTGATCTTGGCTTCGTAGAGATGGCTGAGTTCGTGCTTCTCGGTCTGCGAGCGGAAACGCAGTTCGTCGATATGGTCGATGATTTCCCGGAGATTGTAGCCTGACTGTATCTTGTTCTTGATCTCGCCGAAGATTTCACCGATCTTGTATTCGATGGTATTCGGCCCGGTGGCTTTCGCTTTGAAGCCATGGAGATAGGGGAAGAGTTTGCCATTAACGAAGTCACGCAGGTCGTCGCCGGTCTGGGCTTTGTTGTGGTCGATCTTGCCCTCTTTGTTCTTGGGGGCGGCCCAAGTTTCCCAACGGTAGGGCTTATCGAGAATGAAGCTGTATTTCTTACCCTCCAGCTCGGCTTCCATGGCCTTGTCTTGTTCCAGCCCATCGAGGTACTTCAGGAACAATAGCCAGGAAGCTTGCTCGGTGTAGTCAAGCTCCGTGGTGCAACCGGCCTCTTTCCAGAGAACGTCGTCGATATTCTTGAAGGCTTGTTCAAACATGGTTACTTGGGGCATTCGAATGAAGGTGGTACGCCATTGTGCCCAGTTTCCGGGGCAGAGTCCAATATAGAAATGAGTTATTTACGATTCAAAATACGGTGGATGGTCTTGGAGTCGGTGCCGAGACTGGCAGCCAGCCGGTTATACAGACTTCGGTGCTGGCCTGATTCCTGGCAACTGACATAGGTCAAATTGTGGCAATGGCGACAGCCGAAGTAAGCCAACGAAGGGGGCAAGTGGAGAATAGACACACGCCTGGCACAAGGCGAACCAGTTGAATACTGGAATGGACAAACGAACCACCAACGCAACCCGCCACTGACGAGACGAGTAGTCTCCAGTCGAATGGTATAGTCGATAAAGCGTTTGGTCTCAGTCACAAGGTTGTATTGAAGTCGAAGTGAACCGAAGTCTTCTCCCAGGGTATCGAGTGTGCAATGAATGGAAACAGGTCTGCCGTGCTGATTCGTTGGCCAAGTTAGCGAGCGAGACAGAATGATTCCGCTTTGAAGCCAATGGAGTCCACGAAGCGCCTTAATTGAAAGCTGCTTACATGCTGATGTGGTTGTCTTGGGGAAGGTTCTGCACATCGATTATCCCTCGTAACACATCCTAAATCATTAACTTTTCTTACCCTCGTTAATGCTGACTGGCATGAAGTCAGTCGTAGCATCGAGCAGTAAATCACCGATAGGCAAATGCATTCTACTCTCGAAACCTTTCCAATCAGCATGTTTCATCTGCTGTAACCTGCTGACAACGCAAGGTTTAGAACTATTCCGCGCGACGTTGCAAAATAGTTGTAAAAAAGTTTCTTTAGTGTGCACAATCGAATGGCATGAATGCGAACCATAAAAGCCATGCCAAGCAAAACCAGCAACCCGATGCGAAGCCTACCCCTGCCATCACGGCCAAAAGGTTCGTCGATATAGAACCCAAGCCGCTCGAATGGCTATGGCTCGATTACATTCCATTGGGAACGATTACTCTCCTCGATGGCAATCCTGATCTTGGCAAATCATTCTTGACCGTTGACCTTGCTGCCAGGGTTTCTCGTGGCTGGGTGATGCCGGATGAACAAGTATCAAAGCGAGAGCCAGCGGGAGTGATCCTTGCATCGGCAGAGGACGACCCAGCTCGAACTATCCGACCTCGCCTAGAAGCTGCTGGTGCTGATCTAACAAAAGTGATCTCGATGGACATGATCGACGGCCGGCCCTTGGTGCTGCCTGACGACCTTGAGCATATCGAGAGAGTAATCGTGTTCAACGGGGTCAAGCTCCTCGTTTTTGATCCCTTATTTGCTTTCTTGACTGGGAAAGTTGATGCCAACAAAGACCATGACATTCGTAGGGTCTTGCACCAGGTCAAAGACATGGCTGAACGGACGCAGTGTGCATTCCTGATCGTTCGGCATCTAAACAAGCGCACCAGCGATACCGAAGCCATTTACCGTGGTGGGGGCTCCATTGGAATTCTGGGAGCTTCCCGCTCTATCTTGTTACTTGGTCCGCATCCTGAAGACGTATCAATGCGAGTTCTTGCTCGCATCAAAGGAAACTTATCACCGCAACCTGCCCATCTTGGGTTCAGGTTTGAAGATTTCGAATTAGAGAGCATCAAAACCGCACGCTTGGAGTGGATCGGGGAAATGGATGTCGATGTCTCCGAACTGCTTAAACACCATGGCGGAAAAAGAAGCAGTCCAGCATTAGAGAATGCAAAACAATGGTTGGCAAAGCATCTAGAGAACGATGCGATGCCACAGACAGAGATCATCGATGCTGCCAAAAGAGCGGGTATCTCACTAGCAACCCTCAAAAGAGCCAAAAAAGAAATCAAGGTAAAATCCGACAAGGCTTCCGTAGCAGGCGGATGGATTTGGAAACTGCCCGCAATTACTTGCAAACATTCAGTCCCAACCCAAGAGATTCAAACTGGGTACGACTTGAACCCCTTGGGTGAAACTAGCGAAAAAAACGCCGATTCTCCCCAAGAGGCTCAAATAGACACCAGTTGAGCTACTTGGTCGATTAGTTGAGGAACCTTTGCCGTTTAATCCAAACTCCTATTCCGAGGTAACGATACATGCAAGTTACAACCGATCTGCAACTTTTGACCAGCCGGGAAGCCGCGAAGCTCCTAGGAATCTCCGAACGAACTCTCTGGACACTGACCAAACAAGGCAAGGTCGCTGCCGCCAAGCTGGGAAAATCGGTGCGATACCGTGGGGAAGACCTAAGGCGGTACGTTGAGTCGTGCTTAACGGTTCCGACTTCCTCTTGATTTATGCTAGACATTATGACTAGCATAGTGTAAGGTACTTTTGATGAGCAACCCATCAATCAAAAGCATGGAAGATCAACTCCGTCAACTGATGGATGAATCAGGGCTGACGAAGTATCGTCTCGCCAAGGAAACGGGAATCAATGAAGCTGCCCTGGGGAAGTTCTACCACGGGCAACGGGGACTATCGATGAAGGCACTGAATGCCCTGGGCAGGTGCCTGGAACTCAAGATCATAATGCTACGCAAGCCAGCAGACAAGGAATAAGCCATGGCCAGCATCAGCAAGGAATCGACTGGACGACGGATTCAATTCTTCGACCAAGAAGGCAAGCGCCGTGGAATATATCTTCCCGGTGCAACTCAGAAGCAAGCTGAATCTATTTGTATCAAGGTGGAACATCTGCTGATAGCCAAGAGGCTAGGCACTCCCCTTGATGGCAATGTAGCCCAGTGGATAGAGGAATTGTCTGATGACATGAATGCAAGGCTTGCAGCCGTGGGACTGGTCACCAGGCGAGAGACCTCGACTCTTGGCAAGTTCATTGACGACTTCCTTGCGAATCGCCGCGACATCAAGCCCGGTACAAGAACTAACCTAATTTATGCTAAGGATATTATGGTTGAGTTCTTTGGGTTTGATCGTCCATTACACCTAATCACCCGTGAGAATACGGAAGCCTGGCTCAAAAAGATGATCGAAGATTATGCCCCAGCAACAGCGAGCCGGATGTTTCGACGCGCTAGGCAATTCTTCAACTTTGCTATGAAGTCTAAGATGATCCGTGAGAACCCATTCGCTGGCGTGGTAACACCTCAGCAGGTCAATAAAGATCGACAGGCCTATATCAGCCGTGAAGATGCAGAGCACGTCTTAGAAGCCTGTCCTGACAACGAATGGAAGCTCATCTTTGCCTTGTCTCGATTCGCTGGCCTACGCTGCCCCTCGGAGCATTACAGCTTGCGATGGGCAGACATCGACTGGGAGAAAAAACGCATCCTTGTGCAAAGCCCGAAGACCGGCAACCGATGGGTGCCTCTCTTTCCTGAAGTGAAGCCCTACCTGGAATGGGCTTTCTCGATGGCTGAAGAAGGTGCAGAGTTTGTCATTAACCGGCTCAAGCGAACGTCAAACAATCTTAGAACACAGATGACCCGCATCATCAAACGAGCAGGTCTGAAGCCCTGGCCGCGTCTGTTCCACAATCTTCGAGCATCTTGTGAAACCGAACTGGTTGAGAAGTACCCCTTGCATGTTGTAAGTGCATGGTTGGGACATTCAGCAATCATCGCAAACAAGCATTATCTTCAAGTACGAGACGACCATTTCCGCCAAGCAGCCAGTCACGGTGCAGTTACTGTGCAGAATGCAGTGCAACATTCAGCCGTAGTCAAATGCAATGGTTCGCAAGTAAACGCAAAAAAACCGGGGAAAACCGGGTCTATGAGAGAAAACGACTTATTATCAATTACCGTAGAAACTGAAGGAAATTACCCCGTCTGGATTCGAACCAGAA
>DAOMFV010000208.1:0-4844 GCA_035430005.1 Gemmatales bacterium | reverse complement strand
GCCAAGGAACAGGCCGACGACTTCAAGAAGAAGCTCGAAGCCGCTGGTGCCAAGGTGTCCCTCAAGTAAGTTGCCGGTAATCAGTAATTCGTTATCAGATATGTAATTCTGATAGCTGAAAGCTGATAGCTTCTAAGGCACTTCTAATGCCAAGTCCAAGAAAAACGGCCTGGAATTCCCTCAGGGGGTGTCCAGGCCGCCTTTTCTGTTTATAATCTCGATATGGCCTTGACAAACCGTTTGAATGTGATGCGCAACATTCATGGAAACGGCTGTCGTGTTCTTGCAGGATGTTCTACCCTTGAAGCATTTCATGCTCAGCGTGCAGGTCGGCTTCGTCCCGCACCTCGTTCTTCCATGCGCCACAGCCCGGCGTCTGCCTTCTTCGGGTCCTCCTCAGTCAAGGGTTTTTCAAACCCCTCGAACATCTTGATACTCCGGCTGATTCTGTCCGACTAACATTGTTTCCCCTCGTCATGCATTGTGTCAGTAGCACAGGTGCCTGAGTTTGGGAAGAGCAATCAGCAGAACTCGATGCTGATTGAGAGTGAATTGGAAGCGGCGACTTTGCTCTCGCCGGTCTTTGGCCCATTGTGGCCTCGACTCCCTGTCCCCTCAACCAGGAGCCGACTTCATGCCTGTTACCGCTAATCGATACTTCATTCCAACTTCCGTGCGTAACTTCGGTCGGCGTGGCGATGCGATCGACGTTCCGCCCCTGAGCGATGTGCAGCTCAAGTCCTACGACCGCTTTCTGCAAGTTAACGCTGCCGCCAACAAGCGTGAGAACCTCGGCCTCGAAGGGGTGCTGCAGGAAATCTTTCCAATCGAAAGTTACGACAAGTCGATCCGGCTTGAGTTCTTGCGCTACGATCTCGGTAAGCCCCGCTACGACCCGGATGAATGCCGCAAGCTCCGCCTCACCTACGGTCGGCCCTTTCGCGTCTGGCTGCGTCTCGTCAAGGAACAACCCGTCGAAGAAGAAGTCTATCTGGGCGATATGCCGATCATGATTGGCGGCGGCGAGTTCATCATCAACGGCGCTGAGCGTGTCGTCGTCAGCCAGTTGCACCGCAGCCCCGGCGTCGATTTCACCATTGATGAAGACACCGGCGACCGCCGCATGCACGCCTGCCGTATCATTCCTGAGCGTGGCAGCTGGATTGAGATCAATGTCACGAAGAAGGAAGCCTTCCATGTCCGCATCGATCAGTCGGGCAAGTTTCCCGCCACCACCCTGCTGCGTGCGATGGACCCTGCTTACAGCAGCGAAGCGGACATCATCAAGGCCTTCTACCCCGTCGAAAAGGTGAAGGTCAACGCTGATACCGCCAAGGCCTTGGTCGGCAAGATCGTCGTCGGCGACGTCATCGACAATCAGACCGGCGAAATCCTCGTCGACAGCCGCAGCGAACTGACCGAACGCCAGATCGATGTCATACTGGCTTCCAAGCTGCATCACATTGAAGTCCTTGGAGCCGTCAAGGATCCGGTCATTCTGAGAACACTTCACGAGGATCCGACCAATTCACACGAAGAGGCGCTCCTCAAGATTTATCAGCGTCTTCGTCCCGGCAACCCGCCTCAGCTCGAAAAGGCCAAGGAACTCTTTAAGGAGAAGTTCCTCGATCCGAGCCGCTATCGTCTGGGCCGCGTCGGTCGCTTCCGCATCAACCGCAAGTTCGAACAGACCGTGCCCGAATCGGAAATGTGCCTGCGTCCCATCGATCTGCTGAACTCGA
Organism: Gemmatales bacterium; assembly: GCA_035430005.1. Lineage (GTDB taxonomy): Bacteria > Planctomycetota > Planctomycetia > Gemmatales > HRBIN36 > JAEUIE01. The sequence continues at coordinate 3,102 of DAOMFV010000208.1, read as the reverse complement.
TCCGTTACCTGCTCAAGCTGCGGAACAAGGAAGGCATCATCGACGATATCGATCACCTCGGCAATCGTCGTCTGCGAACCATTGATGAACTCGCCGCCGATGAGCTTCGCAAGGGGTTCCTCAAACTTCGCCGCACCGTGCAAGAGCGCATGTCGATTAAAGACCAGCAGGATATGACGCCCCGCTCGCTGATCAATCCCAAGAGCGTCTCCGCGGCCATCGAATACTTCTTCGGTCGTGGCGAACTCAGCCAGGTTGTCGATCAGACCAACCCCCTCTCGCAGCTCACTCACGAGCGTCGTCTCTCTGCCCTCGGACCAGGCGGTCTCAATCGCAAACGAGCCGGCTTCGAAGTGCGTGACGTTCACATCTCACACTATGGACGTATCTGCCCGATTGAAACGCCTGAAGGCACCAACATCGGTCTCATCTCCTCCTTGAGCATTTACTCCAGGGTCGATGACTATGGCTTTCTCATCACGCCATACCGCAAGGTCAAGAAGACTAAGATCACCGAAGACGTCGTCTGGCTGCGTGCCGACGAGGAATCCAAGGCGATCATGGCTCCCGCTGACGCTCCGTCAGAAGGGGATAAGCTCGTCGAGAAGATCACCGCTCGCCAGGGTGGCGAGTTCCGTGTGATGAACTCTGAGGAAGTCGATTATGTCGACGTGTCGCCCCGCCAGATGGTGGGCGTCTCGGCCGGCCTCATCCCCTTCCTTGAACACGATGACGCCAATCGTGCCTTGATGGGTTCCAACATGCAACGGCAGGCGGTGCCGCTGCTTATTACCGAGCCGCCCATCGTGGCGACAGGCATGGAAACTGAAGTGCCCCGCTACTCCGGCATGGTGCTCCGTGCCGAGAAGAACGGAACGGTTACCTATGTCGATGCCGAAATGATTCGTGTCGACGACAAAGACTTCCCGCTTCGCAAGTTCTATGGTCTGAACGAACGAACCTGCTTGAACCAGCGTCCCATCGTGAAGATTGGACAAAAAGTCAAGAAAGGTCAGATTATCGCTGACTCGGCGGCCACCCGTAATGGTGAGCTAGCCCTCGGTCGCAATGTGCTGGCGGCGTTCGTCTCCTGGGATGGCTACAACTTTGAAGACGCCATCATCATCAACGAAAAACTGGTGAAGGAAGATACGTTCACTTCGATCCATATCGAGGAGTTCGAAATCGAAATCCGCGAGACCAAGCTCGGCAAGGAAGAGTTCACCCGCGATATTCCAAACGTCTCTCCCAAGATGCTCGGCAACCTCGATGACAACGGCATTGTGCTGGTCGGCACCTTTGTCAAGCCGGGCGATATTCTGGTCGGCAAGGTCTCTCCCAAGAGCAAGAGCGAACTGACTCCCGAAGAGAAGCTGCTTCATGCCATCTTCGGTCGCGCCGGTGAAGATGTGAAGAACGATTCGCTTGAAGTGCCTTCAGGCATTGAAGGCATCGTTATCTACACCGAGCGTTTCAGCCGTCGCTCATCCATGACCGATGAAGAGCGAAAGGCTGTGGATAAGGTCGAGAAGGAAGTTCACAAGAAGTACGATGCCCTCATCGCCACTCAGTTCCGCACTTTCGTCGAGGAAGTGCTGGAGATTCTCGACAAGAAAGAAATCAAGGATCCGGTCAACCATAAGGCTTATGGCGCTGATAAAGACGATAAGGTCGTGGTCGAGCAGGCTGTCCAGACAGTCACGCGAAAGCCCGAAGGTTTGAAATTTGAGAACCTCGATATCCGAAGTTCCGAGAAGAAGAAGAACGTCGAAGACAAGTTCGACCATCATCTCGACCGGCTCACTTCGCTGATTGACGAGAAGGACCGCAAGCTCAACAGCCTCAAACGAGGCGATGAACTTCCGAGTGGCGTGCAGCAGATGGTCAAGGTCTATGTCGCCACCAAGCGAGTGATCTCCGTCGGCGATAAGATGGCTGGTCGGCACGGGAACAAGGGTGTGATCTCCAAGATCCTGCCCGAAGAGGATATGCCCTTCCTCGAAGACGGCACCCCGGTCGACATTATGCTCAACCCGCTGGGCGTCCCCAGCCGTATGAACGTGGGACAGATTCTTGAAACGCACCTCGGGCTGGCTGCTCACAAGCTCGGCTTCAAGGCGGTGACTCCCGTCTTCGACGGAGCTACTGAAGAGGAAATCAAGGACTGCCTCAAGGAAGCGGGTCTGTCCAACACCGGCAAGTCTCGTCTCTATGACGGTCGAACCGGTGAAGCCTTCGAGCAGGCTTCCACCGTGGGCTTCATCTACATGATGAAGCTGCACCACCTTGTTGACGACAAGGTGCATGCTCGAGCCACAGGACCCTACTCGCTGATCACGCAGCAACCGCTTGGCGGCAAGGCACGCTTTGGCGGCCAGCGTTTCGGCGAAATGGAAGTGTGGGCCCTCGAAGCTTACGGCGCCGCCTACATCCTTCAGGAACTGTTGACCGTTAAGTCTGACGACGTCGAAGGACGTACCAAGATTTACGAATCGATGGTCAAGGGCGAAAATACGCTCGAAGCAGGCACGCCCGCCAGCTTCGACGTGCTCACGAACGAGATTCGTGGCCTGGGCCTGAACATGCAACTCATCAAGAAACGTCTGTAATCCATCCCCGCTGGAGCGAATCGGTCGCTTCAGCGCCTTTGATGAATAACAACACGACCACCAACACTACATTACCAACACTACATTCCAGGCGAGGACGACAAAATGACGGCTGCCCTGACCCCGCCACCTGCACCTATCTCCGCGGATATCACCTACGATCGTATCAATGACTATGCTGCCGTGAAAATCACGCTGGCTAGCCCGGCCGATATCCGCAGTTGGTCCTTCGGTGAAGTAAAGAAGCCTGAGACGATCAACTACCGTACCTACCGTCCTGAGAAGGATGGCCTGTTCTGCGAACGCATCTTCGGCCCTGAAAAGGACTGGGAATGCACCTGCGGCAAGTACCGTGGCATGAAGTACAAGGGCATGATCTGCGACCGCTGCGGTGTGAAAGTTACCCACAGCCGCGTTCGCCGCAAGCGCATGGGCCATATTGAACTGGCCAGCCCCGTGGTACACATCTGGTTCTTCAAGTCGATGCCCAGCC
>DAOMFV010000207.1:0-5018 GCA_035430005.1 Gemmatales bacterium | reverse complement strand
CGATCGGATCGCCCGCATCGCGCAGGTTGATGAAGTTCTTCCCCTTGACCACCCGGCCCCGGTTGACATCCAGACAGGGAATAATGCGTTTAGCGAGCATGAGGTGAGTATAAGCAAAAACCCCCGGTGAAGCACCGGGGGTTTGAATCATCGTTTCAACTGCCTGCTCGTTTAGTCACGACCACGCATGAGGATGTTGAGAATATAACTAAAGAGCACGACTACGGTAGAGAAGATCTCCAGAGCAGCGGCCACATAAGCATTGGTTGGATAATGCTTCATGATGTTCGAGGTTGAGTAGAGAATACACAAGCTCAGGAGCACTACCATTGCCAGGGAGAAGAGCAGACCGAGATCGAACTTGAAGAGAATCGAGGCAACGATCAGCCCCATAGCGATGAACATCGACACCACAATGAAGCTTCGAAGGAAGCTGAAATCGACCTTGGTGACAAACACACTGACGGTCAGGCCGGCAGCCAGTGCTAACGTGAGGATCACAGCCTGTCCCAGGATGCCGTTGTATGCAGCGACATTCGTGCTGAGCCAGATAGCCGGCCATAGCATAAACGCCATCATCCCTGTATACAGGGCAAGTCCGGCATATTGCATCCCGATGGGCTTGTTGGCTTGGGCCATGCTTCGAGCAGCAAAGCTCACCGCCCAGAAAAGACCCAGGATGATAAGCATGCCCATCGACCCGCCACGTCCGAAGACGCTACGGAGGACTTCATCAGGCACAAAGTTGACTAGGGCAGCCAACATAATAGTGAGCGCCACAAGGGCACCAGAAACGTGCAGGTAAGTTCGACGAATGAACGTGACTCGCTCACTCAAAGCCGCGTCAGCCGCCACTCTCTGTTCCCAATTCATATCAGCTTCGTACACGGTATTCCTCCTTCTCAGGGATGCCGCTGAATATTAACTGTTCCGTAGTAATAGTAAGCCATTACAAGGGGAAAAGCAATGAAGAAGGGGTGAATCGTGATGCGGTGACAAGTGAATGGCCATGGACTAGGCACTATTCGAGTAGTGTTCGCTATTCGGGCTAATCGAGCTTACTGGTCTTAGCCCCGGAGGGGCGTCGGTCAGCAGCCAGGGGCGTTAGCCCCTTGGAATGTATTCAGAAAATAGTAGAGCCCCGGAGGGGTGATGGTGAAGTTTGTCATGTCACCTTCGCCCCTGCGGGGCTCTTCTATTTTAACAATGACTTACCGGTGGCTTGTGCCACCGGCTACTGACCAATGTCCCTCCGGGACTAAGAGCGAATGCAGAGACTAAGATCGAATCTCTATCGTAAGATGAGCATTACTTCTTCTCCAATACCAACTCATACACCTTCTTCCCTGGCAGGAACGGCGTCGGTGTCCCTTGCTCCCAGGCAGCGTGCCCATCGTTATAGTGGGGCGACAAAGGGTGCCCACTCTGGCCGCCCGGCATGTGGAACAGGCCTTGCTCCTCCTTACCCGGAGAAACGGAAAACCGTTCTGAAGCTCCATGCCCCGGTGAAGAGATGCGTGGCAGATCCCGCCGGGCGCCATGCAGCGGGGCATCGGGCATATCCAGCCAGTGACCGATCAAGGGAACCGCTCCGCTCAGCGGATGACGAACCTGGGCGCCGTTGATCGAACCCCACGTCTGTTGCTCGAACGGTTTGCCCGATGATTTCATCTTGGAAGCGACCCGATCCACGCACTCGACGAACAACGCTTCCCAGTTCGCAAACTGCGGATGCAACAGGTGCATCGGCTTCTTCGTCACCATCTCCCAAAGAGGCCCATCAATCTGCTGGAGATTCAGCGACTTGATGGGAACCGAAAAGAGCGCCTTCTGATCTATCAGAGCATTGAAAGGCTGACATGCCAGTCGTCGCACTTCCTGTTCAAACAGATTGAGGACATGGTATCCCACGCCATCGCCATGAGCATAGCCGTCCCACTTGGTGACAATCTCCCGCAGGGCCTTGCGCTGGGGATGGCTGGTATCATCAGCTGGCACTGTTTCGAGGAACAGCGTCTTCCACTTTTGCAGCGACCGGGCTTCATCATCGAGTTGAATCTTGAGCATGTCCTTCTCATCGACCTGCTCAAGGGCAAACAATCGATCACGAATCTGCCCGGCCCGGAAGGCGATGTCCACCCCGGCGTTGCCGAGCTTGGCGAACATCTCGCCGCCCACCACCCGGTTGTTCGCTGTCCAGACTCGGCCCTTTTCCGGATCGACCACCTTGGGATAGTCGGCAGCAGCGAGGAACCCGTTCCAGGTATCATGCTCCAGGGCCGGTGCAGCGGTACGGGGTGGCTTCCCCGAACGCTTCGGAATGCGACCAGCGATCGTCCAGGCGATGCGCCCTGATCGATCAGCACAGACAAAGTTCTGATGCGGCGTGCCCGTGCTGGCGGCGATGGCCAACGCTTCTTCCAGAGTGTGGGCGGTCATCATGCCATAAAGTTTGATGTTCACTCCCTCCGGTGAGTGAGCGACCCACCGGGCTGCATAAGGCTTCTTGTTCTTATCATGAGCGACGATTGGCCCCCAGATCGTTTCCTGCACCTGAAACGAGACCGGCTCTTGCCCCTTTACTTCGATCTTCTCTTCCTGGATGTTCAATTCTGCCCAGCCGGTGGGGGTCTTGTACTTCTTCGGATCCTTGGGATCGAATTCGATGCCGAGCAGATCGTACCAGTCGCCTTCGGTATTGGTAAAACCCCAGGCGACGAAGCCATTCGAACCGGTAACGAGGGCAGCGCTGCCGGGCAGTGTCACGCCGCAAGCGGTGCGCTGGGTGCCATCCACATCAGTCCATTTCATGCAGGCCCGATACCAGATGTTAGGCATGGTGATAGCCAGGTGCATATCATCGGAAACGATTGCTCCACCGTGTTTGGTTTTCTTTCCGGAGACGGCCCAGTTGTTGCTGCCGACCACGGGCTTGATACGCTGTTCCGGATAAGTCTGAGACCAGGGATCGTCCATATTTAGACCATACTTTTCATGCTCGGCGGCATCCTCAACACGCTGGGCGGTCAAATTCTTGAGTAAGGGATGTTCGCGCACATTAAGCTGGGCAGCGGTCGGCATCGGGGCGATAGGCACGGTAGAAAAGTCAATCGGGGCGTCCCACTGGGTGCCGTCGGGATCAAAGAACTTCGCCACCTCGGGTGGAAATGCCGCGGCGATATTGGATCGAGCCATCTCGACCACCTTCTGGCTTGACTGGAGTTCCTCATACATGGCACAAACGATGAGCAGGCTATCTTCCGGCTGCCAGGGTGCAGGCTCGACACGCAGTAAATGATACTCGAAAGGCTTGGCACCTTTCTCAGCAAAGCCATGCTGAAGGCTCCAGTTCACACCGTCGCAATACAGCTTGAATGCTGCTCGATCCTCAGCCGACATTGCTTCCCAGTTCGCCTTCATCCTCGCCCGGAACCGGTGGACCCGCGATTCCTTATCGATGCCCAGTGCAGCAGCCCCAACCAGCGCGCTGAGTTCCCCTGCCGCCTTGCGTCGCAGCAGATCCATCTGGAAGAATCGTTCCTGGGCATGCAGCACGCCGAGTGCGAACGCCACATCGCTGTAGTTCTTGCCGATGATGGTCGGTACACCATGATCATCCCGTTCGATGCGGACCGTGTTCTGTAACGCATCGATCTGGAACGTCCCATTCATCACTGCCAGGCTCGACTTGAGCACCGAGTTGATGTACCACAGCCCACCCACCGACACCAGAATGAAGAGGACGAACAAGGTGAGGGCGATGCGCAAGACCCACCGCTTTCGACGACGAGGGGCGGGACTAGGAGTGGTTGCTGAGTTTTGACTGTTAGACATGCTCATCCCTGATTTTGGAGTCTTCAACAAGAAAAGTGTCATGGCTGATGTTGGTGTTCACGATTTATCGTGTCTGGCTTTCACGAACTTTCCCCCTCCTCCATCGCCCTTCTCTCCGCATAGAGAATGGGCAATTGCCTTTCCAGCATCGCACGGCGATCATCTCGGATTCGCTGTCGATGCCTTATCCCAAATCGGCGGATGGCGAGAATGTCCCACCCGGCGAGGAAGAAGATGAGCATCAGTACAAGGAGTAAGCCGGCAACATAACGAAGCGCAAAGAACAGAAACGACTCTTGCTCAGGTGTAAGCTTCTGACCGGTTCCTTTGACCTTGTCCCCCAGTGCCATCAGTTCTTCCAGGCCGCTGGCGATATCGAACAAATAGATGCCGGCAATCATCGCCCCCAGAATCAGCAGCAGCACACACCCGATTAACCGGCGGGTGATGCTGCCGCGGTGATAGGCAATATCCTCGGTGCTCAACGAAACTTCATGAGCCTTCAGCCACTGACGCACTTTCAGTTGCCGATAGCCGAGCGCCAGTGCAGCCAGCACCGTCACAGCTACCATGCTCCAGGCAACAAAGGGTTCCATGAGGTTCCTTCTACTTCGTCGTCTTCATCCACACTGCCAGCACCTTGGCCACGTTCTCAAGCGTTTCAGCCGAGCACTGGTCCGGCGTGTCGGTCAGCTTGTGCCAGTGGGGGTAACTCACCAGGCCGGGTTCGTTGTTCTTCGGAAGGATGGGGATGATATCGATGGCAGGAATGCCGACGCGTTGCAACTCCAGGTGGTCGTCCGAAACTTCCCTGCCTCGGTCGCTGACGAAGTTCTTGACATCCTGTTCTTCAGCAATTTTCCAAATGCGTTCGACGACGTGCTGGGCTCCCTTCATCGACTCTGCTTCCATCAGGAACCGGGCATTGTGGCCGGCGGGCATATCGAGGAGAACCGCTTCCTTGTACGCCCAGGTGTCGCCCCCCGATTTGATTCGCTTGGCGTACTCATCAGCGAAGTGACGGGAGCCGAGGAAGTAGATATCGCCTCCCTGATCAGATTGTCGATTATCGTGGATGAACTCCTCGCCGTCAAAGCAGACAAAGTCGATGCCGAACGGAGCATCAAGAGCTTTCAGATGCTTGGCCATTTCCATCATGTAGGCCACTCCCGCCGCTCCATCGT
>DAOMFV010000206.1:0-5270 GCA_035430005.1 Gemmatales bacterium | reverse complement strand
CCTCGGAGTGGGAAAGATCCCACAGGTACCACAACCTTCTTTTGGTACGCCTCTCATCACCATTTTGATAAAACCAGCAACCCCCGACCTCGCAAGAAGTCGGGGGTTGTTGCGTTGACGCTAATGTAGTTCAAATACACGAAATCCTAAAATCCAAATTTGCTTGTGAATAGTTGTTGCTAATTCATCTTCCATAGTGTGGAATATTTACAGCTACAAGACTTCATTTCTGGAGGTCTCAAATGGGACTACTGTCAAGCTTCGCAAGAAGAAATGGGACGATTACGATTCTGACTTTGTTCTTGACCACAACTATCGCTCATGGTCAATTGTTGATCAATGGAGGATTTGAAACGCCTGCCGAACCTGTGAACTTGTATCGGCTAATTACTCCGGGAAATGAGCCGGTAGGCTTCGGATGGACTGTGGGTTTGAATAGTGTGGAAATACAACGTCAAGGTTATGTCGGCGGAGGTGGTACACTTCCCTTTAACGGAGCCTCTTATGAAGGTCTTCAGTTACTTGATCTGGACGGCTTTCCCAACCCTGGTTCAATCACACAAACGTTTACGACGACGCCTGGTGTTCAATACGCTCTCAATTTTGCATACGCAAATAATCCATATCGTGTAGGTTCGCCAGCACAAGCAACAGTCTCCGTTCAAGATGCTGTTGGTTTGACCAATCTGATCACGCCGCTTGCATTCTCCCACAACACCTCCACCGTCTCCAATTATTTCTGGAATCTGTCCGGCCCATTATCCTTTACCGCATCAGGGACAAGCACGAAGTTGAGCTTTGTTTCCAACAACGGAAGTGGTGATGCTGGTATCTACCTGGATGCGATTTCGGTGGTTGCTGTACCCGAACCCAGTACGTTGGTTCTTGTTGGGATGGGAGGGGCAGCGATCTTCTTCTACATTCGCAAGCAGAAACGATTGTGAGGTCAGTCGGGTGCCTGGGACATTAATGAAAGCCGTGCCACGGAGGTGAATGTACTCATTCTCCTCCGTGTTTGGTTTTGCAATCGCTGCCAGTCCAACACGGAAAAGCGGACATACCGCATTTCCGTGGCACCTACAGATGAGTCAGGTATTCTTGAAATAGCGGTAGGTGCCTTTGCCTAAACGACGAAGCCGGGGCCGCCGGGTGCCCGGATCATTCTAAACCGAAAGCTGTGGCGGGGTTATCCGGTACTCCGGATGACCTTGCTTCGCCGAGTAACGACACTCGTCCTCGCAAGCAGGGTCATGCTTGAGTACAAGCATGACCCACCATTTCATGGTCTGTCGCTCAATACAATGAACATTGTCCTCCTCTTATGCGAGGCCGTTATGCGATATCACCTTGCTGCTCTACTGCTTCTCGGCTGCTGCCTGTTTCCAACTGCATCATTGCGTGGCCAGGATCAACTGGAAAAGATCACCCAGGTCGTCGACAGCCTGGGGTCGGGCGGCAAGATGGAAGTGGATCGTGACAGCAAGAGAATTCTCCTGCTCCAGATGCAGGGCAAGAAAGTGACCAATGAGACCTTGGCGGTGCTCAAAGGGTTTCCGGGGCTGCTCCACGTGCAACTCCGGTCTGCCAAGATCGATGGCAAGGGTCTGGCCAATCTCGCCGATTCCAAGGGCATCTATTTCCTGGCCTTGTCGCAATCCTCCATTCACGATGATGACCTGGCTGCCATTTCCGGGCTGGTGGACATGCAGGAACTGCGTCTCGATAAAACCGCCATCACCGATAAGGGGCTGATCCATCTGAAGCCGATGAACAAAATCGATACGCTCCATCTGGCGAACACGAAGGTGACCGATGTCGGCCTGGAGCACCTTGCCCACATGAAGAACATGTACAAGCTGGATCTCAGCCGAACCCAGATCACCAACGAGGGTCTCGTGCATCTTAAGGAGATGAAGAAGCTGGATGAACTGCAACTCAGCAATACCCGGGTCACCGACGCCGGACTGGAACACCTGGCCGGACTCACGGGACTTCGCTCTCTTTTGCTGAGCTACATGAAACTCGACGGCACCGGCCTGAAACATCTGACGAACGCCCGGAACCTGGAAATCCTCTACCTGAACAACTGCCAGATCACCGATGAAGGTTTGCAGCAGTTAGCGCAGTTCCCCAAACTCCGCACGATCTACTTGCAGCAGAATAAGGTTACGGATGCAGGAATGAAGCACCTCAGCAAGGTCAAGAATCTGGAAACCCTGTGGATCAACGATAACAACGTCACCGATGCCGGGCTGGCCGAGCTGGAGAAATGTAAGAAGATGGAGGATCTTTCTCTTTCCGGCACCAAAGTAACCGAAGCGGGTATCGCCCAATTCAAAAAGGCCGTTCCGAAGTGCCGTGCGAGATAGCAAGCGCCATGAGCCTAGTGCCCGAATCATTCCAGAGTTACTAATACCCGTGCCAGGGTGATCCACTACTCCGAATAACCCTGCTACAGCTTGATGGATAATTGATCTCGGCCTGCCAAGTGTACCCCATCCCATGCTCCCCTCTCCCTCTCTGGGAGAGGGGCCGGGGGTGAGGGGTTTCTCGATCGAGTCTACCCCGGCTGAAACGATCCCTGCTAACGAAGAAGAAAATACCAACACGGGTGAACTCGATCTAGAAACCCCTCACCCCTCTCCCCAGGAGGGAGAGGGGAACCAGACCAACAGTCGTAACTCGAGCTGGGCACATGGGCCTGAGCGGTGCCACAGTCGCTAAGCCTCATACGCAATGCCTGACACTTCCAGCCAGCCTTTGAGTTCTTCCGTTGCCCGGGCTTCCTGGTAGGCATACCACGACTTCTCCAGTCCATGCCGATGGATGACATCCTTGAAACGCCGGAAGGCCCCCTTGCCGGAGATGGCGGTCATCAGCAGTTCCACGAGCTTGTCGTCCTGCTCCAGAAGCGTTCCATGACACGGTAAGCTTCATGAGTATCGCGCCTTGGCACAGCCATCCAATCTTTGGATCCTTCGATCTCACGCCGTTTCTCCCGTTCCTCTCGCTGCCAGTCACACAGTTCATCTTCTTGGTTGGAGTCCTCCTTCAGTATCACGAGCATTTCCTGATATTCTTCATTTCATCCCCATGAATTGTCACAAACCACCCGGCCCAGTTGTAGAGGCTGATGTAACGAACATCCCTCTACCTCTCCGAAAGGCTGTGGCCATGAAATCCTTCATCTATCTGTCTCTATTGCTGATGACACCTCACGCTGCCCTTTGCGGGCAGGATCAACTCTTCGAAAAGGGGCTTCGTCAGAAACTGACAGCAGCCACCGTGGTGTTCCCGCCCAGCGACGGGAAGGGAACACAACCAGAGGCACCGGTTGGGTGATCGATACACGGGAGAAGTTGATCGTCACTTCGCTGCATGTGGTGAAGAACGCCGGTATGGTGGGCATCCTGTTTCCCCTGAACGATGGTTCAGATGGGCAGCGCACGTTGCAGCAGCTCGAAGCGGTCTCGCCGTACATTACAGCCCAGGTGGTGGCCACTTCACCTGGCTTGGATCTGGCGCTGTTGCGGGCCGCTTCCTTGCCGCGAGGCACAGCCATGTTGCGGCTGGCGGAAAGCACGCCTTTGCCGGGCAGCAGTGTCTATGCGGTTAGTCATGCCGCCAGGAACCCGACACTGTTTCACTTTGATCGGGGCACGGTGGAGTTCGCCGGCTTCGCCGCGGTGACGGTACCGGAAGCGCGTCTTCGGGCCGAGGTGTTCTGCTACCAGGCCAAACGCATCGACAAGGGATCGAGCGGCTGTGCTCTGGTCAACTCCAACGGCGAGGTGGTTGGCTTCAACACCATGTGCTCCGGGCTGATCGATAGCAGCAAAGTCAACAACGTAGCTGTCTCGGTGCGCGAGCTGCAACGGGTGATCAAGAAGCAGAATCCTTCCGCCTCGACACACTCCCTCATCGGCCGCTGGGTCGGCCGGTTCACTCATTCGGACAAAGAAATGGGCGTCGAGTTCACCAGCGATGGCAAAGTCAGCTTTATCATCCCCGGCGGCGGCAAGCTGAGTGCCACATACGAGTTGAAAGGGATGATCTTGCAACTTAAGGTCAATGGCAAAGTCGAAACAGTGGAGTTTGTCTGGCTTGCCGATCATGCCTTTCGTCTTAAGACTCCCCAGTTCGAAGCGGCGTGTCAAAGACATGATGGAGTATGGTAGGACGGGATAGGTGATCCCTTTTCCCTCTCAGAGGAGAGGGGGTCCTTAATCGAGTTCACCCCGCTGGAAAGAGGATGCCATTCCATCAAATTGAAGTAGCATCGCCGCTGGTTGGCGGTATAGAATGCTGAAGGATGAATGACCATTACCACTATTCCAATGTAGGATAATACAGAAGCTGGAAAGGCCGAAAGTTGAACCGCCATTGTTTCTAACTGCATGACTCCCACCTCAACTATTCAACACCTGCTTCTTCGCTATGAGGAAGAATCGGCAGCGGGACAAAAGCCGGACCTGGCTCGTCTCTGTCATGATGACCCCGCATTGATCGCCATCCTCGCGAGACGGATTTCCTTGCTGGAACAAATGGATTGGCTCGAGCAGGAACGCTCGCCGAACGCGGCCACAGCGCCGGCTGTTGCGGTATCATCTTCCATTGTTAAAGGAGCGGAACCCATCCCAGGTTACCGGCTGGTGCGACTGCTCGGACAGGGCGGTTTCGGACAGATATGGCAAGCCAGTGGTCCCGGGAAATTGCAGGTAGCGTTGAAATTCGTTCCTTCGGGCGGCACGCAGGAACAGGTCGAATTGCGCGCCTTTACTGCCATCAAGGATATTCGCCATCCTCATCTCCTGTCAGTGTTGGGCATTTGGACTACCGCCACCCACATCGTCATTGGCATGGAACTGGCGGACAGGTCGCTTGCCGATCGACTGCGGATACAACAGGAAAACGGCCTGCAAGGCTTGCCCCACGACGAAGCCCATCGCTATCTGCGCGAGGCGGCACTCGGGCTCGATGCCCTCGTCAACATCGCTCACATGCAACACCGAGACGTCAAGCCGGGGAACCTCCTTCTCGTCGGCGGTTGCGTCAAGGTCGGCGACTATGGCCTGGTACGGTTGCTGCAACATGCCACCACCCAGCACACCGGTAATCTTACCCTGGCCTACGCTGCTCCCGAGTTCTTCGATGGCAAGACCAACATCCACTCCGATCAATACAGCCTGGCAGTGACCTATGTGGAACTGCTGACCGGTTCTTTGCCGTTCTACGGCTCCTCCGCCAGGATTGTGTGCGGGCATCTCTAT
>DAOMFV010000205.1:0-5275 GCA_035430005.1 Gemmatales bacterium | reverse complement strand
AATCCTTTGATGTGGCTTCCTGTCTTCCTCGACAATGACTTTATCCGCAGGATGGCCATGCATTTTGTTGACTGATGGCAGAGTCAGGCCACATAACCCGTTGCTTCCGCAGACGGTCTTGCCATACGGTTCAAAAGCGACCGGCAATGCCTGGCCGATGCGAGGCAGGCGATCAGGGTCCAGGTGTTCGATGATGTTATGGACATTATCCGAAGCCTGCTCGGCTGATACATTTCCTGCCGTGGCAGCGACAGCTACGACTTCCAGTTCAGCGTGAAACAACGCCAGGGCCAATGCAAAGGCCGTATCGATACCCGGATCGCCGATGATGATTGTCTTTTTGGGCATAATACGTCATCAAGATGCAGCAGGGCGGCAGCATGCGGCACTGAGGAGCCTCAATTGCTCCAGCTTGCGAAGTGCCAGCCCAGAGCGTACCACTTCTTCTGCTCGCTGTACACCGTCTCGAAGCGTTTTTACCTGATCGGCTATCAGAAGGCCCACTGCGACATTGGCGAATACCCAGTTTGTGCCCAGTTGCTCCTGGTCCTTGAACATGCTCACAATCAATTGAGCGCTCTCGCTCGCATCCTTGCAGCGGATCGTATCAATTTCGTGGCGATCATATCCGAAATCAGCTTGGGTCCAGGTCTGCTCTGTGATAGCGCTTCCATGGATGAGGCAGACAGTAGTCGCCCCGTGAAGGGAGACCTCATCCAAGCCTGGTTCGCCATGTACCACCACTGCTCGTTCGATATTCAATTGAACAAGAGCTTCTGCCATCGGTCGTAGATGTTCACGTCTGCCCACGCCCAGAATCTGCCAGCACACTCGTGCCGGGTTACAGAGCGGCCCCAGCAAGTTGAAAACCGTGGGCACCCCTAACTGCTTCCGAAGTTGGCTCAAATTCTTCAAGCGGGGATGAAACCGGGGAGCGAAGATGAACCCCAGATTTGCCTGTTCCAGGCAGGTTACCACTCCTTCGATGGGCAGATCAGCAACGATCCCCAGGGCAGACAAGACATCCGAACTGCCGCTGGAACTCGATACCGCACGGTTACCATGCTTGGCGACTTTTACCCCGCCCGCCGCCAGCACGATGGCCGCCGCAGTGCTGATGTTCACGGTCGATTGCTGATCACCCCCGGTGCCACAGGTATCAAGTAGCGGCTGCGGGTAATCGATCACCACCATGCGTTGCCGCAATGCTTTGGCAGCAAATGCCAGCCTCTCGCCGGTGACGGGTTCCTTCGTTGTTGCCATCAGAAATTCAGTCGCTTCAACATCATTCAGATGTCCCTCGATCAACTGAATGAACTGTGATTCAAACATGCCTCATTACCTGAACAGGTAGACAAGTTTCTACATCACTACTGGCTATTTGAAAGAAGTTACGGGTTTTTTCGTACATGTACACTTTACATCACTACCGATAGTGGTATAGACTACAGTACAGTACCAGCCCCCCCTTCAGCAAGAGGCTAACCATGCGTGTCGCCAACGATCAATTGACCGAACGCCAACATGGCATCTATGAGTTTATCCGTGAGAAGATCGACGAACGGGGTTATGGCCCCACGGTTCGGGAAATCGCTGATCGCTTCAAGATCAAATCCCCCAACGGCGTCATGTGTCACTTGAAGGCGCTGGAGAAGAAGAACTTCATTCAACGTGAGGGCTTTGCCGCCAGGGCTATCCAGATTGTGGGTTACAAGCCTGGCAGCGTCACCCTGCCCATGCTGGGCGTCGTCTCTGCCGGCGCTCCGGTTTCCACCATCGAACTCGATGAAACTCTCGAACTGGGCGAGTTGTTCAAGGCTGATAACAACTTCGTCCTCCGCGTCTCCGGCACCTCGATGATTGAAGACCACATTCAAAGCGGCGACTATGTGGTCATTAAGAAGCAGGAAACCGCCAAGAATGGCGAACGGGTGGTAGCCTGGGTCGATGGCGAGACGACTCTCAAGAAGTTCTACAAGGAAAACAAACGCTTCCGCCTGGAACCCTGCAACGGAGCCATGAAGCCGATCTATGTTGACCCGGTCAAAGATGTGCGGGTGCTTGGCGTGTTGGTGGGGGTGTTGAGAAAGGTCTAGTTTCCCTTTTTTCCCTTAAGCAGCCTCACCTGCCCCGCATGAAAGACATCATGAGCGGCAATGCCCTGGATTAATTGATAGTAGCTGTACTTACTCCCCCTGGGAACGCGGACCAGGCGGCTCTCTGGAAACGATTCCACCGCCAGTCGTAGTGCTTCATGCTCTTCATTGAGAGTTTGAAGTATCTTGTCCCACAGTACCTCGGTCAATGGACGTGATAGTTTAAACCAGTTGCTGCCCTTCCAGGGAAAGCTGCCACGTTTGCTGTTCTGCAGCCTTCGTCGCACAGAGTATTTCCAGTAGGCACAATGTAAGGCAATATCAGAGATGGAATGGCCGGACCGGGTCAGAATCGCGCCAGCCTCCAGGGCTTTCAGACCGTGTAGGGAACCCCGTAAAGTAGGCCCATGCCAGGCTTTTCCGTGATAAACGCTCTCCAGTTGATCGAGCAGAACAGTTGCGATACTCAGAGCTTTAGCCATAATCTTCGATCCCCGTCAGGTCGTTGGGATAAATGTTAATCTGTACCAACTATGCTTTCCATGTTGAATATTCATGATTTGTGGTGATGGTCTCTTCACAAATGCATCGTGACGATCATTCCATCCGTAACGAGTCTGTCTGAAGTGTCGATAGGTCTGGTGGGAACAACAGGACCGTTGATACTCACGGTAGGCAATACGCCGATCTGAGGGGGAACAAAGGTTCTGAGGGTAATGCGCGGCGTGCCCTGGCCGCATGGGAATTTTGGAGTCCACCAGTCATGTCCCTGTTACGCAAAGCCTTGATGGCCCTGTCTGTGTGTACGCTTGGAAGCGTTGCATATGCTCAAGACACGGGTGATGTCAATTACGCCACTGGCATGCGCACCCTGCTGCCAGCCAGTTTCATGATGAATGGTCATGATCACGGTGCCGCCACAACCAATTGCGCATCGTGCAACTCCGGCACGTGCGATCAGGGTTGCCACTATGCCCAAGTCGGCATCTTCGGCGACTTCCTCTACATGCGGATGCGTAACGGCGATGTGCCCTATGCTCAGCCTGTCGATGGCCTTGGGCCACAAGCTCTGCCCGTAGGCAATGTCGGCGTAGTCACTCCGTTCTACGAACAGGGTTTCCGCGTCGGTGCCTGGATCGCTCCGATGGAACTGCTTACCCTCCGTGCTCAATATTGGAGCTGGAACAGCGATTCCCGCGATACAATCAGCACTCCGGATGGCAGCATCCTCAAGGCTCTGACGACGCACCCCAGTACGGATAACACCGCCCTGGACAGCCTGGCAGCCAGTGCAGAGATCAAGAATGAACTCCGCATTTATGATTTTGACGGCCTCGTCCGCCTGGTTAGTTGCGGTCCCTGGACTGTTCAGGGCGTCGGCGGTCTTCGCTATGCTCAGTTACGCCAGAACTTCCAGGCGAACTATACCATCCTGGGCGATACCCAGGTCAACACCAGCAGCTACTTCCAGGGCATTGGCCCCCGTGTTGGCGTGGAAAGCGATTGCTGGATCAAGGGCGGCCTGGCTGTCTACGGCAAGGGCTATGTCAATTTCCTGTTGGGTGACGTCACCACGTCGTATTCACAGCAGAACCTGTTCCAGGAACAATTGGCCAACACCGGGTTCAAAGAAACGCGCCTGGTGACCAACGTTGAACTGGAACTGGGCCTCAGCTATAGCTGCTGCTGCGATCACGTCCGCATCTCTGCCGGCTATATGATCACCAGCTGGAGCAACATGGTCAGCACTGGCTCCCTGATTGATGCTGTTCAGAACAACACCTTCAATCAGAACCGCACCAACCTCCACGATACGCTGATCATCGACAGCCTCGTGGCCCGCCTCGAAGTGCGGTTCTAACGATCCCCCTCCCCCATCCCCTGGGGACTCCCGTTACGCCGGGCGAGCCGTAAAGGTTTGCCCGGCGTACGGTTTTTCATTTCTTGTCAGTCGCTTCTGCGGCCAGTCTTTGGTACCATGCTCACAGAGGATCATTCTTGTGTGAGGCTCTCATGGCTAGCTTTCGTACCCGCTCTTCTTCCATCACCATCAATCGCCGCAGACTGCTTCAACTGGGAGCAGGCTCACTGGCAGCTTTCAGTTGGACAGGCCTGCCTCAGTTACAGGCTGCATCGAAAAAGTTTCGCTGCATCTTCCTGCATTTAGTAGGCGGCCCCAGCCATCTCGATACCTGGGATCCCAAGCCCGATGCTCCCGCTGAATATCGTGGCCCCTTTCGCGCCATCAAGACAAATGTTCCCGGCATTGCTATCAGCGAGCTATTCCCCCGTATGGCCCGGATGGCGGACCAGTTCGCCCTGGTGCGTTCGGTCTATCACGACGAAGCCCCGATCCATGAAACCGGGCAACAATTGATACAGACTGGAGATTGCAACGCTACGCAGATGGCATTGGGCATCGCACGACGGCCCTCGCAACTACTCATTCCCGGCACCATCGATAATACGGGTGTCCAGTTGAGTCACGGGCAGGAACATCTGGCACCATGCCGGGCCGATGCCTTTCAATCTCTTGAGCGCGAGTCAACCAGAATGCGCGAAGCTTACGGCCAGCACGAGTTCGGCCAATCGTGCCTCTTGGCCAGGCAAGCCATCGAACGTGGACATCAGTTCGTAACGGTCAACATGTTTCGCACCGTCTATGAAAGCCTCTCCTGGGACTGCCATGCCGATGGCGGTTCGTTGAATACGAACTTGATGGACTATCGAAATCGCCTGGCACCGATGTTTGATGCCACTTACACAACCTTATTGAATGATCTCAAGACTCGTGGCCTGCTCGACACGACATTGGTGGTAGCCGCCGGCGAGTTTGGCCGCTCACCGAAGATCAATCTGCGCGGCGGGCGTGATCACTGGACCGGTGTCTGGACCGTTCTCTTCGCCGGTGGCGGCGTTCAAGGCGGCCAGGTGATCGGCAGCTCTGATCAACTAGGTATGGCCCCGGCAACCCGCCCTGTTCACGCCAGTGCCATAGCTAACACAATACAACATGCAGCCGGGCTTCATGCCGAGAGTCGATACCGTCATGGTGAACCTTTAAAGGAACTCTTCAAAGCAACACGACCGGTTGCTTGAGAGCCAGTTGAGTAACCGTGGCAGGCAACGCCCTAAACCCAAGTATTTCCTAGGCAGCAGCGTGGCGTGGGTAAAGCAGG
>DAOMFV010000204.1:0-5423 GCA_035430005.1 Gemmatales bacterium | reverse complement strand
AACCGTGCCTCCGTTTGTCCTGCCTGGTGAAATGATCAGGATCGATACCCGGACTGGGGAATATATGGAGCGGGTGAAAAGCTAAGCCCCCCGGTACCCCCTCCCCCCCAGCCCCTCTCCCCCGGGGGAAAGGGGAGCATGTCAGGACTACTATTTTGTTTAAGCTGATGATGATGTTGTTGATCGTTGCTGCATCGCTGGGGTGCAGTAGCAAATCGGTAGAGATGCCGAAGAAGATTGCCCTGCCGCCGACGGAGCCGGCCAAGTTCAGCCAGAACCCGGACCTGACGCCCAAGTAGTTGGTTATCCACTAATCGTAGATGGAAGAAGTGTCGTTGGTATAACCATCCCGGCGACCGGCCAGTTGTTGAAGCAGGGGCCAATCTTTGCCGACGTTGCCGAATCCGAGCCAGGCAGTGGTACCAAAGCGAATGGTGTGAACACTAGCATCGCCAAAAGCGAACTGAACCCCGGTGACATGCCTGGACGAGAATCGATAGTAGGCAGCTCCGCCGCCTGTGAAGGCATCGGTATTTCCTCGACCTAACCCCAGGCCAACACCTAAGCCGCCAATGCCGAACCAGGAGTAGGCAGAGCCTCTGATTCCGACACCGTTGCCGCCCAGCGCTTCACCAAACATGAGAGTGTTGCTGGTGCCATCCTCCACGGCGATCTGGCCGAGTGTTACTTTGCCTCGATTGATCATAATTCCTTCGTAACCGCCAAAGGTTGGTGCCGGTGTCAGACCCAGGGGATTGGGGGCGTAGACGGTAAAGCTAAACCTGCCCCCTAAGCCGGCGACACCGAGATAGTTGCTTCTACCGAGTTGCTCGTCACCCGGAGCCATGCGTTGGAAACCTGGAAAGTTGCCCTGATCGGCATAGAGAGTGAGCCAGATGGTGACTAAATCCGCAGAGACCATGTCATCGGAAGGGCAGACAAATACTTTAAGGCGCGCCTGAGCGGCTGCGTAACAGGCTGCCCTGTTAAACCAGAAAGTGTCTCCGACATCCAGTCCCAGATTCAAGCCCGTGACAGGAACGTAGGCAAACTGGCTGTAGAGATTATCCTGTTCCAGGTAAGGAAGGAGGAAGGGCATAGTTCCAGCGTATTGCACCTGCGTCGGCGTAAGGCCGGCGGCGGGGCCCAAGATGCCAGGAGGCAGTCGCTGGTAATCATTGTGATAGTTGTGCGCAGCGAGAGCAATCTGGCGAAGATTGCTGGCACAGATCATCTTGTTGGCCGCTTCCCGCACTTTCTGGATAGCGGGCAGCAGCAAAGCCATCAGCAAAGCGATGATCGCTATGACAACGAGCAACTCGATCAGGGTAAACCCGGCCCGACGTTTCATGGCACGATCTCTGGGAAATGCTCTATTCCTAGTATTGTGAACGAAGTTTGGAACTCTTCAAGAGCCAATGGCCATGAAATGACAATTCGATTCTTTCATTCATCAGTTACTCATTGGCAGAATATCCCTTGCATTTTCACTTGTCTTCGCAGCCCAGCTTCCTTGAATAAATGCTACAAGTCGTTTGCTGCTTCTCACAGCAGCC
Source organism: Gemmatales bacterium (assembly GCA_035430005.1). Classification (GTDB taxonomy): domain Bacteria; phylum Planctomycetota; class Planctomycetia; order Gemmatales; family HRBIN36; genus JAEUIE01. Next base: position 3,867 of record DAOMFV010000204.1, on the reverse strand, counting down.
GCATCTTTCCGGAGGTTTCACTTGAGACGAACAGCATCTTATGCCTTCCTGGCTGCTTTTTTCTTTGTCAGCGCACCGTTCGCTTCAGCTCAGTCCACCGTCACCACCTACTTTGGCGATAGCAATAGTATCCCCCGCGACCTGACTGTTCCAAACGGAGCAAGGTCTAACTTCCTGTCGCAATTCGGCAGTAGTGGCACCGATAACTTTGAAAGCTATGCCGCATCGACCAGTTTCGCCTCGCCTGTGCCGCCACCTGCTGTCTATACCATTACGGGTGTGCCGGTGACCTACACGTCCAACGCTTTCACCGTTGGCGCGGATGGACCTGGATTTGGCACCTTTTCGACGAGCCCCAGTCAGTTCCTGGCAGGAAACCTCCAGTTTGATGGTAACGGCAACTTTCTTGGCGTCGGGCTAACCAACAGTTTTGTCTTCAGCAGAACCGTGAATGGTTTTGGCATGTACTTTGTAAATGTCGCTGATAACGCCGGTGTCACGAACAGCTTCACCATCACGCTGCAAGATGGCCCCGCCGGTACGCCACGCACCTATCCTATCACCAACGCTACGACAGATGGCACGGGGTCTCCGCTGGTCTTTAACGGAGGCAGACAAGGCGACAGCACCTTCTACTTTGGCATCAAAGACACTGTCTTTTTTGATCGAGTCACGATCAATGGCGTCTCCCCCACATCGGGCTTCGATGGCCTCGTTTTCGACGATCTCTCCGTCGGCCTCATCACCGCCATCCCTGAACCCACTACCTATGCCCTCATCGGCGGGCTGGGCCTGGCAGGAGTGGGCGGTTACTTCTACCGGCGACGCCAGACCCTGAAGAAGCAGGAACAACGCTTCAGGTTGGCCCGATAGCCTTCTGACCAGCCATGATCAAGAACCACTCGATTACCTCGAGTGGTTCTTTTCATGCGCACCATTTGCTGCCATTCCATTACGGTCACTCTTGACACAATTACACAAATCTGTGTAATAATGGAATTAGAAGGGGATTGTCGATGAGTAAGAGACCCAAGAAGTCTTCCGATTCATGCTGTTTACCAAGGCCTCCATTGGCTGAACGGCCTTTGCTGAGTTTTCTCGACGCTGTTAAAGTCATGGCGCTCTTTAAGGTTTTGGCCAACGACACCCGCATTCGGCTCTTGCATCACCTGGTTCGAAGCGGCGAAGCATCTGTTTCAGACATTGCCAGGACGCTCGGCATGAAGCCACAAGCTGTGTCGAATCAACTGCAACGCCTCTCTGATACCAGGATGGTTTCTTCACGCCGAGAAGGCAACAACATCTATTACAAGGTGATGAACGGATGCGTCGCGCCTTTGCTTGATTTGGGACTCTGCCTGATGGAAGACGAAAACCAGAAACCCTCCGAACGCTAACCAAACAAGGGAATCGCCATGACGCAGACCATCGAACATGCCGTCAAAGAAAAATACGGAGCGGTTGCTGCCAGCTCTCTCTCCAACACCCATGCCGGAGTTCAAGCGGTAGCTGAGGCATTCGGCTATTCGCCTGAAGAGCTGGCAAGCATTCCAGCCGAAGCAAATATGGGCCTCTCTTGTGGCAACCCCACCGCAACGGCTCATCTTCGTGCCGGTGAAGTGGTGGTAGACCTCGGGTCAGGAGGAGGCCTCGATGTCTTTCTTGCTGCCCAAAAGGTGGGGCCAACGGGAAAAGCCATTGGCATCGACATGACACCCGAAATGGTAGAGCGAGCCAACTCCAACGCTTCCATACAAGGCTACAGCAATGTTGAGTTTCATCTATCGACCATCGATAACATTCCATTGCCGGATAACAGCGTAGATTGCGTCATCAGTAACTGCGTCATCAATCTCGCATTTGATAAGCAGGCAGTCTTCAAAGAAATCCTGCGGGTTCTAAAGCCGGGTGGTCGGGTTGCCGTGTCTGATATTGCTTTGAAGAAGCCTCTTCCTTCTGAAATCGGTAAAGACCTCTTGGCCTATGTGGGATGCATAGCAGGAGCCATCTTGATTGAGGAATACGTAAGCGGTTTGACCAACGCCGGCTTTCAGTCGGTTCAGATCATTGACACGAAGAAGGATTTGAACGCTTACTCTCAAGTCGAAGGACAGTCAGCTTGTTGTGCCCCGCCATCTAACAATAATTCTCTCACGGTAATTGATGATGGTTGCTGTTCACCCTCAACCACAAGCGAGGTTCACAGCAGCCTGGCAAAGTTATTGAGCATTTACAACGTCAACGATTACGCAGCTAGTGTGCAGGTGTACGCACTTAAGCCAAGGTAAATGACTCGAAGATGTTCTGCATGTGTCAGGAGATAACCGACGTGATCAGAAAATGTGTTGCAGAACTATTCGGCACCTTCACGTTGGTTTTTGCCGGCACTGGTGCCATCGTCATCAATGACCTTTACGGCAATGCAATAACTCACGTAGGGATAGCGATCACTTTTGGTCTTGTAGTGCTAGCGATGATTTATGCCGTTGGTGATGTGTCGGGGGCTCATCTAAATCCCGCAGTCACAATAGGCTTTTCCGCGTCGGGGCGCTTTTCGAAATCAGAGGTTCTTCCCTACCTGGCAAGTCAGGCATTGGGAGCCTTTGTAGCAAGCTTTCTGCTTCTCCTGCTGTTCCCAGCTCACGGCACTTTAGGCGCAACACTTCCGTCTGGAGCAGCCTGGCAATCATTCGTCCTTGAGATTGTTCTAACTTTCATTCTGATGATGGTTATTCTTCGTGTCTCTACGGGAGCCAAAGAAAAGGGAATAACAGCGGGGATTGCCGTTGGAGCTGTGATAGGACTTGAAGCAATGTTTGCCGGCCCCGTTTGCGGCGCTTCGATGAACCCGATTCGCTCCCTTGCTCCTGCACTGGTTAGCCTGCGAACTGAGAATCTGTGGGTTTATTTATCAGCTCCCATTCTCGGGGCACTTCTTGCCGTGATACTTGAGACTATTCTCAAGGAACATCCGCTTGAATCTTAAAGGAGGCCACTTGTCCAGCACTAAAAAGCGCATCCTCTTTGTCTGCGTCGAGAATAGCAATCGAAGCCAGATGGCCGAAGCCTTTGCCAGGATGCATGGCGATGGCAAGGTAGAAGCGTACAGCGCCGGTTCTCGTCCCTCAGGAAAGGTGAATCACAAAGCGATAGAAGCTATGAAAGAGCTGGGTTATGACTTGACCAGCCATGCCTCGAAGGGGCTGAAAGATTTCAACGGCACGGAAGTTGATGTATCTGTCACCATGGGGTGTGGCGATGAATGCCCCATGGTACTGGCCAAACAACGCGTAGACTGGCAAATACCTGATCCCAAAGAAATGTCCTTTGATCGATTTCGAGAGGTTCGAAACCTGATTGAAACTAAAGTCAAGGAACTGATTGCGTCGCTGTAATCGGCTCGGTAGAAGCCTCGTCCACCCCAGTGAACCGCTAAATTCCTCCATCTCCTTAAATCCAACCGCTCCTCCAGCGAACAGTTGATAGCCTAAAAGTATGTTTCGCTCACTCTCTGGTGGAACAACCGGGGGCTGAGTGAGGTATTGGTCACGTGAACGCGTCACAACCCATGTTGAAGTCCTGGCTTACGTTCCGGCACATCAGTTCCGCCCTGAAAGCAGGGCGTCTGGAGGAGGCTTGGCATCTTCTGAAGGAGCCGGCCATCCGTCGCCAGGAGCAGGCCCAGGAATATCTTCTCCGCTGTGGCATCGCCTTCCTCGCCCGGGCCAAGCAGCTTGGCAAGCAGAACAACCTTACCCAGGCGATGAAAGATCTGACGATCGCTCAGGAAGCAGGCGTCGAGGAAACGACCATCGCTCTCGTGAAGACTGATCTCCTCGATCAAAAACTCGCCGGCGTTAATGCGGC
>DAOMFV010000203.1:0-5567 GCA_035430005.1 Gemmatales bacterium | reverse complement strand
AACGGGCCAGGGCTGTTTTGAATAAGACCTCATCAGCTTGAAACACTACACTAGCAAGGGGACGCTTGCAATCGCCAGGTCTTCCCTCGCTAGCGATTCCGGCTGGTAACAGTCAACTACTTTCCCATCAAGTCGGCCACAGGCCTGGTAGCAGGGATGTTCTCAAACACAATCTTGACGACCATCAGTAACGGCACAGCCAGCAGCATGCCAACGACGCCCCAGACAACGCCCCAGAAGGCCAGGGACAGGATGATCAGCAGTGGCGAGACCCCTAATGTCGTACCCTGCATGCGCGGTTCGATGAATGTTCCCAGCAACTGCTGCATGCCAATCAGAAGCACAAAGATCACCAACGGCGACCAGATAGAATCAAGCTGCACCAGTGCCAGCAACACCGGGAGAATCGTCGCCAGGATGCTGCCCAGATAGGGAATGAAGTTCAGAACGAATGCGAGGGTGCCCCAGGTGAGCGCGAAATCGACGCCAAAGATGGCAAGAATGAGAGTCGTCCCCACTCCCCCCAGGAAGCTGACAAACGCCTTCAGAGCGATGTACTGCGTGATGGCCCGACTGATGGTGGCCATCACATTGGAGATTTCAACGGCCCGCTCTTCGCCGAAGGCTTTGACCAGGCGATGAGGCACAGTCGAACGCTCAGCCAGCAGGAAGATCAGGTAAACGATCACCACCGCCAGGGCAGTGAAGAAGCTCACGAACGATTTGAGAAAATTCTGCAATTCAAGGCTGATGGTTTGCGTATCGGTCAGGTGAAGGTTCAGACTGTCGCGAAAGGTTTTCGGCAGGGCGTCTACTAAATCCTTGGTCATGCTCTGCCATTTCTGTTCGTAAACGGGCCATTTCATGACAAGAGTTTCTGTATTGGCGTAGAGGAGCAATCCCAGTCCGACAAACAGACCAATGACTACGGAAATAAGAGCGATGGCAGCCAGCGGGCGGCTAATCCCGCGGCGAACCAGCCACAAATGTGCTGGAATGACCAAATAAGCCAGGAACACCGCTACGCAGAGTGGCTTGAGGACGACAGCGAAGTCCCGCAGAAGATGAATGACAAACACCAGGCTGATCAACCCCATCACCGCTACCAGCAATTGCTGGGAAAAGGCTGATAATCCGTTGGAAGGTGATGGAGCAGGTGCTGTGGGCATGGTAATGTCTGTAGGGGATGGAATGCAGCTTGATGGGTAACATAACAGAACCAGCCGAACAATGACACTAAGTAACCTCACATAAGTCATTAAGTGGACCAGGCATTCTTGTCTGGCCTACACACAATTTCTTCTGCATGAGAACTTAGTCCCTAAGAATACACCATCTTGCCCCTTTTCAAGGAAGCCAGTCCCTGAAAATAAGCTAAGCTATTAACTACTCCCTCGTCCCCAGATCATGATGGAGTTTCCATGGTTTTGGCACTTCGCTGGCTGGTCTTCGTCCTGCCTTCGATACTGCTACTCGTGCAAGTGCTGATTGCTCCGGTCGAAGGCCAATTCTGGCTACTGATCGGTTTTGGCATCAGCGCTGGATGCGGCTTGTTGGCTCTGTCTTTCTTCCGAGAACTGCCCTCAATCCGCTTTTCTTGCCTATTTCTTTCGATCATTGCCTTGCCTTGGCTGTTCATTTTGCGCCCTTCAGGATCGTTCTTCACTCAGGGCCTCTCTGAGGCCATCCTGTCCGGAATGGCGGTCAGCGGCTTATGTTCCTACTGGCTGGAACGATCTGGGGCGTGGGTCTACCGTCGAGCTCGTATGCTCAGCGAACACTTGGCCCGCAAAACCGATTGGCCTAAGGAACTGCTGCGTTGCAAAGATATCCCCGAAGCAAGGGCGTTTCGTGAAGCAATTCGCTATGATGCAGGGCCGGCTCTCAATCTGCTGGAGCATACCCATCCTGGTGTTCGCATCGCCGCTCTATCTGCCCTGGAGTTCCGCACTCACTGGACAGTGGGACAGACCAATGAAGTGATGCGTTTGATTGAAAGCGATCGTGTGCCGGAAGTACGGCTGATGGCGGTTCGCGCACTGGGCAATCAAAAGGATAGGAGGACGACCGAAATACTGGCGAATTCCCTGGCCGATCAGGACGAAGCAGTGCGCCATGCCGCCGCCGAGATGTTGTTCATGAAGACAGACCGGCGTTCACGAGAACGTCGCTGGCAATGGATGCGCAACGGCGTTCGCCTGGCCCTTTCTTCCAATTTCACAACTGATCAAGGCCCCATTCTGCGTGAGGGGCAGACGCTATCTTCCGATGCCGTCGGTGACTTCATCGCTTGGGTCGGCGATCGCGGACAACTCGGAGTCCGTTCCGCAGAGACCCTCAGTGTTCACTATTCTCGCCTGATGCGGGAAGAACCAGATGAGACCTCTCGCGAGTTGATTACTGTGGTGGAAAATGCTCAGACACCAGCCATCCTTCGTGTCCAACTCGCCAAACTGATATCAAACCAGTACAAGGGTGACATCAGGATGATGGAAAAGCTGCTTCACGCCGGCAACCCTGTGCCGTTGCGGCAGATGGCAGCAGAGACCCTGCTCACAAGAACCGGCAGACATCCCGAAGCCCTGGCTACCCTGCGAGAAATAGCCAAGCTGGGCAACCGGGAACTCGCTCTCGATACGGCCCGCATCGTTCAACAATGCCTGAATATCGATCTTGGCATGGCTATCGGCCAGCCCATGCCCCATCCTGCCAGCCCTCGGGCTGCGGATATCACCCGCAAGCTCCTTCAGTGGGCCATGCAGAGCGAACCGAGTCAGAATGCCATAGATCTGGGTGGCCGGTCAGGGTTCTAAACCGTTTACTTTGCCTGCTAAGTAACCTAACAAAAGTCATTAGGGGGTATAGACATTCTTGTCTGTGCGACCAGACAAGAATGCCTGGCCCACCACCCAATTACCTCTGCATGAGAACTTAGAGCACTTCTCAACTCGTTGTAGCCTCGCCCTCCCGATATACTGACCGGAGAAATGCTCTAAGCCCGTCTTGCACCAACTCCACACCCCTGCTATAGCCCTCAATTGGCCCCTAGTTGGTTGCAGGGTGTAACATGGTTCGCGGTCTTTCTGCCTTACTATTGCTTCTGGTCGTCTCGACCCAGTGGATTCATGCCCAGGCACCGGGGGTGTCTCTGGTTCCTCCACCCTCGGCTGGACCCCGTTTTTGGTTGGATGGCGATGTCGAGTGGGCCTCGCCCCGGGTCAATGGTAACGATCATCCCAAGACCTACGATAAGACCTTCATTCCTCAAATCACCTTCGGTTGGAACATCGCCGACGATCAGGCCATGTTCCTCACTTACCGCTACCTCGGCGCTGATACTTCTGAAGCCTTCAACCTTGGAATGCCCGATGCTGAAGCTGAAGCCTGGCGACATGTGCGATTACAGACACTTGATCTGATGTATCGTGAACGGATGGGGGGAGTCGGGGCTCCCCTGGGCATGGATGTCGATATGGGCTCTCGATTCGTTTACACCAAGTTTAGTGATCAATTCACTGACAGCACGATCGCCGGGCCATTCGATCAACAGCGCGAACTCAGCGCGTTCCTGATGGGCCCGCGTATGGGCATTCGGCCCTACTGGATGTTCGATCAATCCGAATGGCAGATGACAATCTACGGCCGGCTGAACGGCTCCTACCTCTGGGGCACCTTTCGTTCACGAGGATCGGTTGATGGCATACCCACGGTTTACGACAACACCTACAGTTCCCTTTGGAACTTCGATGCCGAGGCCGGACTTTCCTTCAATATCCCTGGGTTCGATGGGTTCCAAATCACCGGAGGCTACCGCTATGAGTATTGGAGTTCCTCCAGGCTCGGATTCATCACAGGCACCGATACCGGCGCCATGACCATGCAGGGGCCCTTCATTCGCCTCCAATTCGCTTTCTAACATTAATTATCTGTGGAGGAACTCGCCAAGAGTTCCGTCCGAGACACTGTTGTGGTGAACCACTTCCCGCATGAACAGTCTATAGAATACTTCTTATGGCCGGTGTCGCCTTATGCTGCACCGGCTTGCACGTTTCCAGGGAACCGCTCATGAGCAACCCGGCATCGGATCGCCCGCCTCTCGTTCCCCTCTCGTCTGCACAATGGATTATGCTGCTTCTCCTGGCGATGGTGCAGTTCACCAACGTGCTTGACTTCGTCATCATGATGCCGCTCGCTCCTCAGTTCCACAAGACATGGAACCTGACTCCTCAGGAGTTTGGCTACCTCGTCAGCGTCTACGCTTTTGCCGCCTGCGCTTCCGGCATCGTTTCCAGTTGGTTCATTGATCGCCTCGATCGCAAGAATGCCCTGGTCGTGCTGTATGGCATATTTGGGATTGCCAATCTGCTCTGCGCCTGGTCACCCAGTTATGCCATGATGATGATGGCTCGCATCGTGGCCGGCCTTTCGGGAGGTATTCTCGGCGGCGTCATTATGGCCATCATCGGGGATGTCATTCCCTACGCGCGCCGGGGCTTTGCCACCGGTATTGTCATGTCGTCGTTCGCGGTCGCCTCCATTGTGGGTATTCCCTTTGGTCTCCACATCGCCTTGAACTACTCGTGGCGATGGACGTTTATGGTTATTGCTTGCGCCAGCTTGGCCATGCTGCCTTTAGCCATCTGGCGGCTGCCGGCAGTACGTGCCCATATCAACGGCAAACCGGGGCAGGCACCCTGGCTCACTACCTGGGCCATCGTCAGCGACGTCAACCACCTGCGTGCCTTTATGTTGATGGCGTTCCTGATCATGACGACCTTTATTATCGTTCCCTACATGCCCACATACATGGTAGCCAATGTCGAAATCAAGCAGGAAGACATCATGTGGATCTACCTGTTTGGAGGACTTGGCACTCTTCTGACGATGGGACCCATCGGGAAACTCTCTGACCGCTATGGCAAGAAGATCGTCTTCCAGTATCTCGCTATCCTGGCGGCGATTCCTCTGCTGGCTGTCAGCTACCTGCCCAAGGTTCCACTCTATGTCGCCCTCATCGTGACTACAGCCATGATGGTCTTCACCGCAGGCCGCTCTGTGCCGGCGATGGCCATGTGTACCGCTTGCACCACCAACGAACGACGGGGCGGCTTCATGAGCATGCTGGGCGCTATTCAACAGTTTGCCATGGGAGTAGCTACGGTGGTCGGTGGGCTGATTCTGGGAGTACAGGCCGGCGTGGAGCCGTTGACCGCCGTGAAAAATGCTCCGGGCGAAATACTCCCTATCGAACCCATCTCCGGCTTCCCGATTGTCGGTTGGATCGCCGCGATTCTCTCACTGATCACGGCCTACCTGGGGTCCCATTTGCGTGCGGTAGATACGCCTGCCGCCAAGACCACCCTGGAACAGGCGGAAGAAGTCATGGTGACGGAGATCGCCTAAGTAACCACACATAACTGATTATGAGCCTGTTGAATTATCACTAAGCCGTGGCAGGGGTCACGATGTACTCATCGTGCCCCCTGCGAAGCAGGCAGGATTTTGCACATTCAGCAGGGGTCAACGGAGCGGCTGTGTTGTTTGTCAACCGTTTTCTTGTTTTCATG
>DAOMFV010000202.1:0-5763 GCA_035430005.1 Gemmatales bacterium | reverse complement strand
ACAATGCCAGATTCACTTGTTTTCTTAGGTGGAAAGGGCGAGTATAAGAATGATGTGCCGTGTTAGGGGAAGAGTCATGAAAAGCTGGTATCTGTTCGCTTCGGTCGTGGCAGCTCTCACTGTGCCATCAATGGTTTTGGCGCAGACGGGCGCTAATGGCTTTAGTGGAAGTTCCGGTTCAAGCACAGGGACAGGTGGAAGCCGGGGCAACTCATCGGGAAGTGGCTCTTCTACTGGCCTGGCCGGCTCTGCCAACACGACTTTGCTGGGCAATCAGGTGAATCTCAATTTCAATAGTGTCTTTGGCACTAGTCCCCAGCTAGCCAACACTACAGCGGACAACTTCGCCGCCTATCGACCGTCAGGAACGAGTTCCAGCTCAGGTACCGGCGCCGGCGGTAGTAGTTTCTCCGGTGGATCAGGCATTACCAACAGCGGCTTGGGTAGTGGTACCGGGGGACTCTCTGGTCTCGGTACTGGTGCTCGCACGGGTACTGGTACCGGCGGGCTTTCTTCAGGTGGTATGACCGGCTCACTGGGAACCGGTGGAACTGCCGGCGGTCTGGCTGGCAACCGAGGCGGTTTAGGTGGTGGTCTTACCGGCGGTGGGTTGGGTACAGGTGGATTAGGTGGTGGTGGTGGGTTTGGCAATCGTAATATGATGGGCGGAGGTGGTTTTCTTGGTGGTGCTCAGGGCGGCATGGGCATGAACAATCAGCAACAAAACAGCGCCCAAGGTACGATGGGATATCAGGTCAACTATAGTGGGGCCGGCCTAGTTCATGGACCTGTCATGACGAATCTAACTCCCAATGCCGACTTCCAGCAGCGGCTACAGGCTTCTCCCGGCATGCAAAACGCCAGCGGCTTACAAGTCTTTACTCGCGGCGATACCGCTATTCTTCGAGGCCAGGTTGCCAGTGACTATGCCAAGCAGTTGGCCGCTGCCATGATTCGACTGGAACCTGGCGTCTACGAAGTCCAGAACGAGTTGGTGGTTGTCACACCGAAGCAGTAGTTCGCTTCAACTAACGATATCAAACAGTAAGCCAGGCATCGCCTGGCTTATTTCTTTCTCGTTCCCAAGCTCTGCCTGGGAACGAGTTGCAACAACGGCTCCGCCCTCACTGTTACACACGAATGGCGAACCAAACATGAAACAACAGGATGCTCGGTATTATGCTGCGGAGCGGTATGATATGAATAGCTGTGGGTGCTAGCCCATGGTAAGAAGCGTTGTTGATCGGTAAGCCGCGTAGCGGCGGAACAAAGGGCTTGCGAAACGAATGAGATATCGTCGCTAACGCGGCTTGGAATACCATTGTCGTTGTCCCGGGGGTTCGCCAAGCTCGTCCCTGGCTATTCACATAACGACGCTCCCCGGCTTCTCGCCAAGCTACTTTTCATGGGGAACGGCAACGTCATTCAATTTGTGTGTAACGATGCAAACGTCCCCGATCAGAGACCGGAGACGTACGGATAGTTAAAGATCACTTTGCAGTACTTATGGCTGCCCAGGCCTCTTGGAGATCATCGTTTGTTCCAACTGAGGTTTAGGCATCCCACCTCGGTGAGCGTCATGAATCTGAATCGAGCCGGGGACGCTGAGGAGTTTGTTGCCGGCGGCATCGGTGTATTCCACTGTCATCTTCACGTTCTGGATATCTTTGCGATAGGTGTTCCAGGGCAACCAGATTGAGTACCCCCAGCCCATCATGTCTTTCTTGACCAACAGTGGCAGGTGCTCGGGCTTGATCGTCCAGGTCTCCAATGGTTCGGGTGGCCCTTGCACTGGTCGGTCATCATACAGGAGGATCTTCACAGGGCCGTTCACGAGGACCGACTGTCCCGATTGTCCATTGGACGATTGCATGAAGACGACGCGGCCTGCGAAACCAGGAATGGGCAAGCCGCCGTGGTTGGCATCCAGTTGAACGTCGACGCCGTCCTGCCAGATGGCTACCACCTCCGTTGGGTTGCCGATCGGAGCCGACTCAGTCCAGGGCGCGGTGAAACTCATCGATTGGCAACCGAGATTGCCCATCAAAAGTGCAAACACGCCGGCAAATCCCATTAACATCCGTGTCATGGGGAAAACCTCACTAAGCAGCGTTAGGGTTGTTGACCGCCGGCGAAACCGGTGGAACCGGAGCCGGCTTGCTGGATCTGCCGGTTAGGCATTTCCTGTGATTGAATCATCGTCGGCTGCACGGCGGGCCCAGGAGGAGCATAGGAAACCGTGGTTTTCCAGGGTCCGTTGAGCTGCTGCTGCGGCGTTGCCTGCGGTGCGATGTAGCCCTGATACTGCTGGCCTTGCGGGGCCTGCTGATACATCGGCGGAGTTGCTCCAGGAGGCTGCAGCCAGCCCGGACCCGTTTTCGGTTGTTGTTGAGGAACGCCGGGAGCGGGCATTTGCACGCCCGGTGCGGGCATCTGTACGCCTGGTGCCGGTATCTGGTTCTTCGGTGTCCCCAGTTTTTCATCGACTGGCGGCAGCGTCGTATTCGGAGCGAAGAAGTTTTCGTTTAATGGGTTGTTGATCGGATGATCCAGCCCATTCTCAGCACAGTTTTGTTTCAGGAATGATGCACCGGGGAGCGCGCCCTGCATGGCCTGCACATCATCCAGCGACCACGACATCTTGCGGGATTCATCCATAAAGACACGCTCGGCATCCATGGGGTTGCGGATGATGTGCGGAGTCAGGATGATCAGCAGTTCCGTCTTGGTTTTGACCTGTGAACGATAGCGGAACAAGGCTCCGACGTAAGGCAGGTCACCCAGCCAGGGTATGCCACGCTGATTCTTGTCGTCTTCTTTTGAGAGCAATCCGCCGATGATGACCGTCTTGCCGTCGGTGGCGTCTATGGTCGTCGAGGCAATAGTCTGATCAATGATCGTTCCCTTGACGCCGTTTCCGAGATCGACGGTGCTTTGCGACACCTTGGAAATCTGTGGTTCGACACGCATGACGATGCGGCCGTCAGGGCTGATTTGCGGCAGTACCTTCAGGATGATACCCACCTGCTGTTGTTCAACAGTATTTTGCACGATACCGTTTGTGACGACTGAGCCAGTAACGATCGGCACCTGCTGGCCGACCGAAATCAGTGCCTGCTGGTTATCACGAGTGACAATCTGCGGACGGCTGAGCACTTCGATACGGCCCTGGGTGCGCAATGCACGCACCAGCACGTTAACGCTGTTGGATGCGGCGGAGAATACGAAGCCGCCAATGCCGGTGTTTGGGTTAGAAAGGCCTGTGCCATAGTTGGTTAAGCCCCGCATGCCCACGATGGTAGAGCCGGCAACAGCCTGATTGCTGGAATTTACCGTTGAGACATTATTCCAGTTATAACCATTCAACCCGATGGGGGTTATGGCAGTTGTTGTATTGGGTTGGGGCTGGAAGAGGCTCCGATCAAAGAGGACAGGCGATTGCAAGCCGACTTCAACGCCGAACTCATCGCTGTTATCGAGCCGTACCTGGGCAATGAGCACCTGAATAGCGACTTGAGCCAGTTCGATATCGAGCTGATCGATGAGCCGCATTACTTCAGGAAAGTATCGCTGCGAAGCGCCGACGATAACAGAGTTGTTCGTATTATCGGCGATGATCGTCACTTGACGATCTGTTACAAAATAGCTGGACAGATCTGTGGTCGATAGGATCGTGACTTCATTGTTCAGGAAGGTGTTAAGGTTGGATGCGACATTGGCAGCCTGATTGTTCTTGAGTCTAACGACCTGGAACATACGATCACGAACCACGGAACTATCGAGGTTGCCCAGGATCACTTCGGCAAGCATCATGTCGCCCCTGCCGGCGGCGATGATGATCGAATTGGTGCGCACATCAACCGAGAAGCGTGGGATGATCGGCTGTGGTCCCTGGCTCGCATTGGCTGAGAAGGTCAGTTGCTGCTGGTTCTGATTCAGTGCGGCACCGAACCCGCCACCTGCACCAATGCCACCGGCGCCTGCTCCTGTTCGGTTGGTCGTCTGTCCGGTGAAGATCGATTGGACGGTGGTCAGCGCTGCTGTTGCATCGGCATTCTTCAAACGAATCACTTTGACATCAGCGACGATGGTCGGAGGCACATCAAGTTCATCGATGAGCTTTTCCATCATGGCCATCGCTTCTGCAGGAGCGGAGATGACGAGACGATTGGTTCGGACATCAGCATAGATGCCGACATCTTCGAGCAACCCGGTTTCGATGGGTTTCCCCCCGGGCTGACCAATCTTCAAGCTGACGCCTCGTTTGTCCTGGTTTTGAGCAGCAGCGCCGCCCAAGCCGCCCTGATTCCCGAAGAGGCCGCCACCCCCCAGGCCGCCGAAGAGATTCGGGAAGCCGCCAAAGCCCCCTTGCCCCTGGCCGGTAGTACCCGTTCCTGTGGTTGGTGCATTGGCAGAGAACAGTGCCTGAGAGAGAGCCTGTTGAAGGGTGGTTGCCAGGTCAGAAGCGCTCGAATACTTCAGAGTCCGGATGCGCACTTCGTTGACTACCTTGGTCTCTGACTTATCAAAGAAGTCGACGAGCGAATGGATTTCCTTCACATCCTCCGGACTGGCAAAGACGATCAGGGCATTCAGGCGAGTATCTGGAGTGATACGGACATCATTCTGCCCGGGACTGTCTGAGAATCGTTGTTGATAGAACGTGTTCAAGGTCGTCCCAACACGTGTGGCGTTGGCACGCTTGAGGGTGATGATCACGGGCTGGGCATTGGGGCTGTTAGGCACATCCAGCATCTTGATGACTTTCTCGACCTGTTCCATGGCTGCCTTGGGGCCAGCCACCAGAATCGAGTTCTGACGCGAGATCGCCACCATCAGGATGCTGCTTACCTGTGCGGGTGTCACGCTGGGAGCGGTAGCTGCCGCGCCGCCAGCTTGTCCCAAGCCCCCCTGGCCTAGGCCGCCTTGTCCCAAGCCGCCTTGACCGAAGGCGCCTTGGCCGAACCCGCCAGGCTGGCCAAACCCGCCGGGACGCTGCTGTTGTGCGCCGCCGAATCCGCCGGGAGCGCCCAGGCCGCCGCCAAAACCACCGCCAGGGCCGCCAGTCGCTGCGGAGAGAACCCGGGTGACTGGATTGTAGCGAACAAAGATTTCACTGAGTTTGAGCGTCAGCGTACCCGCGTCGAGGTGCTTCAGCGGAAACATCTTCAGCTCAGTCTCGGCTGTGGGAGATGTTTTGATCAGCTCTCTCAGAATAGCTTCGACAAGTTTGATGTCCTCAGGATCGCCGATCAGAACGATCTGGCCATCAGCCGTTACCGAATAGGTGACATCGCCACGGGGCGCTTTGAGGACAGGCTTTTCAGGAGGTTGCTTGGCATCCTTGGCCGGAGGTTGTTGTTGTTGTTCCGTTGCAGGCGTCTGAGCCTGAGCCTGCACGATGTTATTGTTGGTTTTGTAGTCGTCTTGCTCGAAGGTCACTTGCGTTCTCGGGTCTTCCTTGACCCTACCTTCAAAAAAATCCGACCCTCCAGGTTTCAAACTAGTGCCGTCGCTGAGGATGGACGGAGGAGTGTCATAGCGGTTACCGCCACGACCGCCGCCTGGGCCTCCACGGCCGCCACCGGGACCTCCACCACCACCACCTGGGCGACCGTTACCGCCGCCGCCACCCGGGCGACCGCCGAAATTGTTTCCACCACCGAAGTTGGCGCCGCCCATGCCTCCCATGCCACCGCCCAACCCGCCAAAGCGGTTTAAGGCGTTCCGCATGTTGGAAAGGTCATTACCCTGGTTGGTTTG
>DAOMFV010000201.1:0-5886 GCA_035430005.1 Gemmatales bacterium | reverse complement strand
AAAACTCAGTGGGCCCAGCAGGATTCGAACCTGCAACCAAGGGATTATGAGTCCCGTGCTCTGCCGTTGAGCTATAGGCCCGTGCTTTGCCATTGTAGAAACCGGCGGCCTTTTGACTTACCTTACGACCATTGTAACCCTTGGCTGGTTCAGATTAATTATCTTTCCACATTCCTGGTCCGAGTACACCGCCAGCCTCGTCATGAAATGCTCACGAGTCACCGCCCGCTGGCCCACCGTTTGCACAGTTGCCAGTATGTCCCTGTAGTGCCCATCCCGTGTTGCATAATGGAGACTTACAATGATCCTGCGATCAAAAATGCCACAGGTTCATGGGAGAATGCCAATGCGTCTGCACCAGCCTGACCTGCGAGCCCGTACCAAAACGGCCTCTTTGCATGCCATCAAGCTCTTCAAGAGTCTGCCCGACTCTCCCGATGCGACCATGCTGGGCAAACGCATGCTACGCACCGTGACCACGGCTGGAGCGTTCTACCGTGCCGCCTTGCGGTGTAGCAAGTTATCAGCCTATTTGAAACGGCTCGATGGTGCCCTCTACGATCTTGACCTGGCTGCCTACTGGCTCGAGTTGATGATCGATGGGGCCATCGAACCCCGTATCAACATGCAAAGCCTGCTCACCGAAGTGCATGAACTGATGGCTATCCTCGTCAGTTGCCGCAAGACAGCCAAGAAAGCGGGCAGTCGGCAAACGGCGATGTCGAGTAATTAGAAGCCCGGAGTCAGGAGCCAGCAGCCGGAAGAAAGACGATCAGTCTCGGGTATCATCTGTTTTCTCAATTCTGGCTCCTGTCTCCTGACTTCTGACTCCTTCCTTCCGAACCTATTGCCAAGGAACGCTGTCTTAGATAAAACCTCCTATCAAGACGGCCCCATCGTCTAGAGGCCTAGGACACAGGATTTTCACTCCTGCAACCGGAGTTCGAATCTCCGTGGGGTCACTGAATCGTCTGGCTGCTGCCAGACGATGGAATAGTTGAAGAGGCTCCACTATTGCGACTAGTGGAGCCTCTTCTCTTGTTATGTGAGTGATCTATACGAAAAAGGATCAAACCAGCGAAAGCCGATTCGATCCTTGAGCGTTTGCGTGATATCGCTATTTCTTTTTCGCAAAGCGATTCTTGATGTTCTTGCGTTGTTTCTTCCAGGTGTAAGCTCCGGTTGCTGCCGTACACACCCCGATGAGTGCCCAGGTCGTGGGTTCGGGGACTGCTGCGAACGTAAACTGGGTGATCAGGCCATAGCCGGCACCCAAAACTTCCGGCGTTCCTGTCACTGCGTTCACATCATTGTCCTCATTGTAGAGGCGAGACATGATCCCAGGAGCATTGGTGGCGTCGAAAAACGTTGTCGTGCCACCACCGAAATTCCGGACATCAAGCAAAAGGCTTCCCGATGCTGGATCGTACAGGAATGGAGTGGTCAGAGTAATGACAATGTCAAAATCTTTCGGGCCGCTTCCGGTGAATGAACTGGACAGGGGCAGTGCTCCCCTTGTGTAAACAATCGTATCGTCTGCGCCTACATTGTTGGCATATGTCAAACTTAAGGCGTCAGGCAGGGCGGGAGTTGTCGAAAGGTTGATTTGAACGTCGGGGAGAATCGTCGAGAAGGCGGCTCCAAAGTTTGAAGAGGGTCGAAAGGCGATTTGTGAAATCAAAATCGGGCTTCCAATGCTCGAAAATTCGCTACTCGAATAAACCTGTTGATAGCGTTGCTGGCTTAAACTGAAAAAACCGATATGAAACGGATAGCCGTTAGCGGATCCGCCTTCGACCGCAGCGTTGCCAGAGGGTACAACGATGTTTTGGGCAATGGATAGGTTTGGCGTGCCTAAGAGAAGCATGAAGCCCAGCATTGCAGCAAACATATGACGTGTCTTCATCGGATCAGTCCTCTACTCTTGTGATGCTCGTCTACCTAGCTGATGTGTTAGAGTAAGCCAGTGACATATTT
Organism: Gemmatales bacterium; assembly: GCA_035430005.1. Lineage (GTDB taxonomy): Bacteria > Planctomycetota > Planctomycetia > Gemmatales > HRBIN36 > JAEUIE01. Next base: position 3,909 of record DAOMFV010000201.1, on the reverse strand, counting down.
CAGTCAAACTTATTCTGTGCGATTCTTCAAATTGACTGGTCTGTCGGTTTTTGAAGGTGATTTTCACGAACAAGGCTCGAACCAGCGAAAACTGGTTCGAGCCTTTAATGTTTGAAGTCGATGGCTACTTCTTTTTCGCAAACCGATTCTTAATGTTCTTACGTCGCCTGTTCCAGGTGAAGGCCCCGGTTCCTACTGTACACACTCCGATAAGTGCCCAAGTGGTTGGCTCGGGGACGGCGGCGAAGGAAAACTGGGTAACAAGGCCAAGAGTGTCGGAGAAATCTGCTGTAGATGAGTTCACACTGGTATTAAAAGTGCTAACCCGGGAAACAGAGTCGCCGTTTACAAAAACAGCATCAAATTGGGTAGTGGAGCCGGCGCCGAAGTTACGGACATCCATCAGTAGATTGCCGGCGGCAGGATCATAAAGGAATGGAGTTTGAAGTGATATAACAATGTCAAAACTTGGCGGTGGGCCGCCCGTATTGGTAGAGGATAGTGTCAGTGAGCCGCTGAAGACTTGAGTGTCATCTCCGCCAACATTGCTTGCAAAAGAGGTACTCAGTCCATCAGGGGCGGCTCCTGTGGTTGACAGATTGATCTGCATGCTGGGAAGGGTAGAGCTGAAGCTGGAACCATTACTACCAACTCGAAAGCTGATAGCAGTTATTAGTGTCGGACTCGTAATGAGGCTAAACTGATCGGATGCGTATACCTGCTGATAGCGCATACTGACTTGCCCAAATGCATCAATATTGAAAGGGAATCCGTTGTCAGCACCTCCTCCAACATTCGTCAGCGAATTGGGAACGACTATATTTTGGGCCAGAGCAAGTCCTGGCATGGCAAACAGAACAAAGCATCCCAAGCCGGCTGCTGACATAGCACGCAGTTTCATAAGGTCTTTCCTTTACTCTCATGGTGTGAATCAAGTAAGTAGCTACGTCAATCTAAGTTGGTGACATAAGTCAGTCAAACGAATTCTCTTTGTATAGCCAATTATTCAGGCCAGGCTTTTTTGGACTTCAATTCCCGGCATGGCATTTCTAATGGCCCATAACTTTCAGTCAAACCCAGATTAGAGCCATTCTCCATTCGTTGTAGCGGAAGTCGCCAGACTTCCGTGTCCGATCTTTCGGACGGAACTCTCGGCGAGTTCCGCTACAGTCATGCGAGAACTGCTCTACTCTGTTAGACTCATCCCTTTGAATGCACTTCCTTCTCCGTAATGATCTTGTGCATAAACACATCATGAGCCGCCACCGGAATCTCCGGGAACAACTGACAATCAAAAGCGAGAGCGACCAGCGGCGTATCCTTACGGGCATTCTCCAGCAGCTTATCGTAGTACCCTTTGCCATGACCCATCCGGGCGCCACGGCGGTCAAAGGCGACGCCGGGCACCATCACCAGATCAATTGTCTTGGGATCGACCTGCTTCTCAGGTAGTAACCTTAGCTCAGGCTTGGGTTCCAGAATCTTGTACATGCCGACGGCTAGTTCATCCATGCTCTCGAGACGGAAGAGGGCAAGCTCAACGGTTTCGGTACACCAGGGGATGACGATGGTTTTGCCCGACCTCAGTGCTTCAGGAAGCGAATGACGAGTACGGACTTCCGAACGGACATCTACATAGAACAGTACCGTCTTCGCCTTCGCGTACTCCGGCAGGCTCATGAACTGATTGACGATGTGCTTGCTCAGTTCGTCCTTGTTCTCCAAGGCATTCCGCCGGGCATGAGCCTCCTCTCGGAGTGACTTCTTCAGCGCTGCGATGTCGTCTGGAATCACGGATCGTCCTTTGTCTCAATCAATGTGAGTGTCTGGGTTGATTCTAGAGGAATAGTGCTCAGTCAGAAGTGCTGAATCCGACGAGCAAGAAGCTGATGGCTGGCAGCTAATAGCAGACATCTTATTTGTGTATTATTTACAAACCGCTCATCACCGAGCTCTGAGTGCTAATTCTCACCGTTACAGTTTAACTGAATGGCACAAGCGGAAGCACCTCGAACGGATTCTTGACTGTGTGAACCAACCTGCGATTGCGATGGCCTTGGTGGAAATCTACTCTGGAAGTGACAAGCCAACATACAGTCTTACGACAGCTCCCACCGGAGCGAGCGGGTTCTGAGGGGGAACCCCGTCATCGAGGCTGATGAAGTCAACAGCCTTTGGGGAAAACATGAAACGTTATCTGGTTCTGATCGCACTGGTCGGGTTCGTCCTGTCTACAACCGGGTGTACCGCTACCTGCAAGAAGATGTTCGGGCTCGACAAGCGTTGTGATTCGGGAGACGCCCCGCCGCCACAGCAGTTCGTTGCCCCACTGCAGCAGTTCAGCGCTCCACCTCCGATGGTCTCTGGCCCCGTAGTGAGCGGCCCCGTGAACTTCCAGCAGGCCCCATGCCCCTGCAACACACCCAAGTAAAGTTGCCATGACAGCCTGAAGCGCCAGCGAGTGGGGGACATGCAAACGCATAGTCCACCCTCGCATCGTTTAGATTGTGCCGTATCTACTTATCGGCACACTCCCCATCACCACTTGAATCATTTTCATAATTGCACCGTGGCGTGCAGATTGACAGATCATCTTCGCTACGTTACAGGGCATCCATCAATCACCAAGCAGATTGACGGGGATGTTCTGATGCGACTATGGATACCACTTCTGTTGCTCTTCAAGTGCCTGCCTGCGGGCATCGCTCAAGACCCTGTGCCGCCCGGCAACTCCAGCTTCGCTACGGGTTCAGTGCCGGCAGCAGTTCCTCTCATCGATACGTCCCTTCCCGGAACCATCGTCGGCGGCAACTCTGTCGCCCCGACTGCGACCAGCCCCAACTTCCAGGGGGGCGTAACCATCAACATGCAGGCAGGCAACGCTCTGCCGGCAACAATACAACCGCCCTCTCAAGGTTTGCCGTTAGGTCCCGATGGTCGCATCCAACCGGTGCTAGTGGAGAAGTCAATGACTCCATTGCAGCGCATCTATGAAGATAGCCTCTTCCACTACACCTGGATCGATTTCGGCGAGAACCCCGGCTTGCGGATCAACCGTATCGAAATGACCAACGCTTGGGCCGACATGCGTGCAGCCAATTTCTTCACCCGGGCGGTCAGCGATGCTGCTGAGCATCACTACGACATCGGCCTCAGCTTCGCCGTGCAGTGGTGGAAAGATCAGTTTGGCGAACAACAGGTGCCGAGCAACTTCATGCTGCCGCCTGTGCTTTACGATGTTTACATTGATTTCGGTTGGCGGGCAGCCCTCGCTCCGAACTGGCTCGTCGATCTTTCGATCTCGCCTGGCTGGTCCACCGACTTCCGCGTTACTCCTCCCGATGGCTTCCGCCTGCGTGGCCATGCCATCACGATGCTCGATATGCTCCCCAACCTGCGTGGAGTCCTGGGTATCTGGTATCCCAATCGCAACACCACCAAAATCTTGCCTGTCGCCGGGTTCAGTTGGCAGGCGAATGAAAGCACCCGGGTCGAAGCGATCTTCCCGCAGCCCCGCATCGTGCAAACGCTGGGCTGCTGGCATGGCAAGACCTGGGAGTTCTCCGTCGGTGGCGAATGGGGCGGCGGTGCCTGGGCGTTCAAAGATTTGGAGAACGAACGAGAAACTATCGATTATAAAGACCTCCGAATTCTGGCCGGTATCGCCTGCAACAGCGCCAAAGGCCAGGCCCTCATCCAGGCCGGCTACGTCTTCAGCCGCCAGGTGCAATATGGCACCACCCCCGGCTTCGACTTTGACCCCGGCAACGCCTGGATGGTGCGAGTCTGTTGGGATTATTGAGGTATTGACAGCCCGACGCACTAGCGAGGGGGGACCTTGCGATTGCATGCGCCCCTCGCTAGTGTAATGTTACATAAATAAGTAAACTTATTATTCGCAGCATCGTC
>DAOMFV010000200.1:0-5925 GCA_035430005.1 Gemmatales bacterium | reverse complement strand
AATCAACATCCGGCTTCGGAAGTTGTCCGAGAAACTGCCTGGCGTAACTGGAAAGTGATTCAATATATCTGCGCTGGCCTTCAGCAAAGAGAGTATCAAAAGCCAGGCTGCTTTTTCCCGATCCGCTCACACCGCTAAAAACGATAAGTTGGTTACGAGGAAGCGTTAAATCTACCGAACGGAGGTTGTGTTCTCTGGCCCCCCTGACAATAATAGCTGCATCGCTCATATTTATAGAGTCACCCGTTGCCTGTTTTGATTACTTTGGCAAGTTACTGCTCGATAGACAAGTGAACAGAGTGAACTGGCCATGAGGTGCGGTCAATACGCCAAAGGAAACCTCCAATGTTCTTTGATCTCCTTGTCATTCTATCTGTCATGGCAAGTTATGGTGTCTTCGAGAATCTGCCTGCGGTTCAGCAGGCTGAGTTTCAAGCCAACATCAAGATATTGCAGTCTAATAAGTCGGATCAAGCCAAGATCGCAGCACTGAAGAGACTGGAGCTGACGAAGGTCAAAGAAGCTACTCAATCGTTTCCTGCTATTGAGTCCCTGCTGAAAGGACAGCACTCTCAAGACCTGCGTTGCCAAGCTGCTATCAGTTTGGGAGTTATGGCATTTCAACGGAAACTGACATGTCCTCTTGCATTAATTGACGCCATGTTCGATCAAGATGATGAGGTTGCTTCTTTTGCAGCGAATTACGCTGGTGTATTCAAGCGGTTTCCGGATAACATAGTGGACATTCTTTTGAAAAGCGCCGTTTCAAAACAGTCTTTTATCCGATCACATACCATGACTATTCTGGCACATGCAGGGAGCAAAGATAAGCGAGTCTTGGATGTTCTTGAACAAGCTCTAAATGATTCATCTCCCTCTGTCAGAAACAACTCTCATGTCACGCTATATGCGCTGACGAACAACTTTGAACGATATCTCGAATACCGACTGATCCTGTTGATTGACAAGGAAAGCGTTCTGGGCAAAGTTGATCCCTCCACCAAAGAGGGTAAGAATGAAATTGAAGCGATGGATCTGATGAAACTGGGAAGCCAGATTCAAATAATTCAATGGTCCGAGAATAAGGCAGAAGACTATTCTTCAAACCTTCTCAAGTTCATGAAGTCTGATCAAACCTTGCTCAGACGCGCCGCCATACTTTCTGCCAAAAACTGCTTTGTAAAGGTCGATGTTGATTACTTCATGAAAAGTTATTTAGAAAAGTATGCAAAAGCTGACGAAACCAAAGAGCGACAACCGAAAGCTGCAAAGATGCTAATGGACAAGGGCATTGTTGGGGAACTCCAGAAACTCGAGAATAGTGATCCTGATTCCAAAGTCCGACGGATGGCTAAGTTCGCAATTGATGAAATAAAGAGACTGAACAAGTAGAGATACTTCCAAACCGTCGTGAGCAAGCAACCCGATTTAGGCTTACCTGACGAAAGGCATTCTTTCAATCTGATCCGTTAAACCCGATCAAATGACCGTGGCGAAGCGTGAAATCCACCGAACGGAGGTTGTGTTCTCCCGCCCCTCTGACAATAATAGCTGCATCAGTCATCATGTGTTAGTCGTCCAGTGTTTCCCTGGGGTTACATGGTAAACCATGAGGCTGATAGACAAGTGAACAAGGTTCATCCTGTCAGTTTGCCTAATCTCCCCAATCGTACCGGCATCCACGAGGAATGGCTTGTCCGCAGCCTATCCAGCCCTGAATTCGGAGAAGACTCCCTCATTGTCTGCTCATGAGCAGGACAATAATCGGGAACTTTCCCCCGATCAGGGTCGTCCAACGGATAGGAGCCAGGAAGCAGATGAAGCTCATCTGCTGAAAGCGTTTCAAAGAGGGAACGTCGAGGCCTTTGGGGTGTTGGTCCACCGGTATCAAGACCGGTTGTACACCGCCCTGACTCGCTTCCTCGACAATAAAGAAGATGCTCTGGATGTTCTCCAGGACACCTTCATGAGCGCCTTCGCAAACGCAGGCAACTTCAAAGGGAACTCGCGCTTTTACACTTGGGTCTATCGCATCGGGATGAACCATGCTATAGACCTCCACAGGAAAAAGAAACCCCGGGCGACCATCTCGATTTATCAAGGTGATCAGCCCGAATATGCCGATCCACGAGAGGACGGCGGACCGCACGAGGAGATGATTCGAGAAGAAGAACGCCAGCTGATCCGGAAGGCTTTGCAGATTCTCTCAGCTGAACACCGCATGGTCATCGTGATGAAAGAGATCGACGACATGCGGTATGAAGAGATCGCCGAAGTGCTAGAGGTGCCGGTCGGCACGGTACGCAGTCGGTTGCATCGGGCGAGGTCGGAGCTGAAGCTGGTGATTGAGAAGCTGCAAGCCGAGGATGAATGAAGTCAGAGTCTGTTTGGGTGCCATGGTTTGCGTGTACTCACGCTAACCATGCTGAATAACAAGGAACAGAGCAAGCAATGCTTTCGGAGAGTCTACAAGAACTGTTGTCTGCCTACGTGGATGGCGAGCTAAGCCCCACGGAGTACGAGCGCGTCATGTCCGCGCTGCGTGACTCTGCCATAGCTCGCGATTACGTGGCGGGACTTCGTTCGATGTCGAAGCAGCTGAAAGCGTTGCCGACGCTACAGTGCCCTCCGCAGTTCACCACGAAGTTTCTTCAGGAACGCAAGCAGGTACAAGTCAAAAGTCGGAATCGTCGTTACGGAATGATCGCAGCCATCGCTGCCAGCTTGTTTATTGGCGTGGGAATCTGGTGGTATGTGAATCAACCCGGACCGGGTACCCTGCCCGTCCTTGGTAATGGCAACATTGCCAAGAACACGATTCCTCAGCCAACATCGCCGGAACAAGGCCCCATTATTGTTCCCAAGCCCAAGTTCGATTTGAGCAGCTATGCCAGCCTGGCTCAGGAAGCCCTCGCTGCCGGCTACGATGAACTCGATCTCTGGCAGGAACGGCTCTCGCAATCAATCGCCTGGCTGAATCAAGCGGAGGCTATTCGAGAAGGGAAGTTCCAGGCGAATCAGTCTACCCTGCTCACTGGGCCGGTGAAGCAGTCGGGGAATGTCTTCAAGACTCTCGAAATTCCGATTCCTCTTTTCAGCACTCCTGCTGATTTCAAGCTCAGCAGCTTGCAGGAGCGTTGGTCGAAGAAGGGGCTATTTGTCCTCGATCTTTCGTCTAAGGATACGGTCAAGACGTTACGCCGCCTGATTGAAGCTGGGCAAGAAGCCAAGGTGCCGTTGGTGGTAGATGATGAAGTGAAACAGCGACTCGCCAAGCAGTTGCCGGCGATATTCATGGTCTATCTGGAGAACGTGACCGAGGAACAGGTCGCGGCCTGGCTGAAAGCATTCGAGAAAGCTGATTACTGGCCATCGAGCGAGTTACGTGGAGATGCCACCTGCCAAAGCCTTCTGCTCTATTCACTGGATGCACAGGGCCGTACCCAGGTGGCACGAAGCCTGGGATTGGCACCAGAGCAGTGGGCCCAGCCTGTCAGTACCGGCGCTGCAAGTAAGGCTGTTGCTCTGTCGTACTACTCCTATCGCCTGCCCACGTCGTTGAGTGAAGAGTCGCGCAAAGCAGTTGCAGGCCTTAAGGGGCCGATGAAGGATCGGTTGTCGCTGGTGGTGATGGTCCGGGCGGGGAAGTAGAATATCGAAGTGATCACGACTCAACTCAGAAGGGACGCTCGATGACATGTAGCGTCCCTTCTGAGTTGAGTGCGTTCTATCCCAGCACAAACAGTAATGGCGTAAAATGAATACTCCCAATGGAGGCCCATCATGAAAGAGCAAGCCAGCTACGTTTGTGATTCATGTGGCGAGGAGATCGTGGTGCCTGTCGACATCTCAGCGGGATCGAGCCAGGAGTATGTCGAAGACTGCCCGGTTTGTTGTTGCCCGAACGTGATTCATATCGACTTTGAAGATGTCGATGAGCCACGGGTGTGGGCTAGCAGGGAGTAGCAGGACGCTTGGAGTTAATTCCAGCCATGCGATTCTTCAAGGTGAGACAAGTAATCACGATCTGTCGTCTTGATGACGCCGCAACATTTCCAATCGAACAAAATCCCTCGATTGTATTTCGAAGGTTTCGTCATCGTGACTTTCAAAGTTGCAGCCAAAATATGGCTCACAGGTATTCGATGCTCATCGAGCCTACGCAGAAACCAAGACTTTATTTCCTTGGCAATGTAAGTATCAATCATCCCCACAAGTGAGTGCTCACATGTTCCATCAAGAATGTTTAGAAATAGCTCGCCGTCAGGCAAACTTGTAAAGATCCTCAAGTCATCATGCATTCGCCATCCCATAAACATTTGGCAAAAGGCATGAGCGTGATCTTGGAGAATCTTGTGTCCCATACATGTACGACCTTCTTAACCGATTTCGTTGTCATTTCTTTCTTCTAATTCAACCGATACTTCGCATTCCCTTCCAGATACATATTGACCCGATCCGTTCGCTTGACTGCTTCCGTCAAGAACTCGACCGCCTTCACCAGCTTCTCGTCCGGCTCAGCGCAGCTGAAGCGTAGATACCCCTGTCCGGCGGGGCCGAAGCATTCGCCGCCGAGACAGGCGACGCCGAGCTTGTCGTCGGCGGCTTCTAAGAGGAACATGGCCAGGCCGTGGGAGGTGATGCCCAACCGTTTGCAAATCTTCGAGACATTGGGGAAGACGTAGAACGTGCCTTTGGGCATCTCGACTGTCACGTCGGGAACCATCTTAAGGGCAGCGACGAGAATCTCCACCTTCTTCTTGAACTTGAGCATTGTCTCGTCTCGTTCCTTCATGTCGAAGTCGAGGCCGGCCTGGGCGGCGAGTTGCGTGATGGGGGGCACGCAACTGAGCGAGGTGTTGATGAGCTTGCCGATGAGGTCGGCGTAGTCGGGGCGGGTGATGCCGAAGCCGACACGGTAGCCGGACATGCTGTAGGATTTACTGAAGGTGAAGACGGCGACAGCCTGGTCGATCATACCTGGGCATTCGAGGATGCTGTGATGGCGGCCTTCCCAGACCATATGGGCGTAGGGTTCATCGCTCATCACCATCACGTCTTTGCCACGGATCAGGTCGGCGATGCCTTGCAGGTCTTCGAGGGTAGCGACACCGCCGGTGGGGTTGTGTGGCGAGTTGAGAAAGATGCCACGAGGCTTGGGGGCTTCTTTCAGGAACCTGGCGACTTCTTTCACATCGGGACGGAACTGGTTCTCTTCCTTGAGAGGCACATACCAGGCCTTGGCACCGCGGCGGTCGATGTTCGGCGGATAGGTCGGGAAGTGGGGCGAGAAGACGAGCACTGAATCGCCCTGGTTCAAGAACGCTTCGCAGAAGAACTGCTCCAGCACCTTGGCACCAGGGACGACAACGCAGTGATCAGCAGTGACGTTGAGGCCAAACTCCCGGTTGTAGAACTTGGCGATTGATTCACGGAAGGAAAGCAGGCCTCTTGAAGCGCAGTAATGGCTCTGATCAGTATTCACCGCATCAATGGCAGCCTTCTTGGCGTGGGCCGTGGTGGGAAAGGGGCTGTCACCGATCTGGAGGAAGATGACATCCTTGCCGCCCGCTTTCAGTTTCTGAGCGATGGCAAGCACATCGAAAGCGGTTTCTACGGACAAACCTTGAGCGAAGGAGCTAACGGACATGGGAGCCTCGGGGGAAAGCTATTAGCTGTCAGCTAATGAAGTTGCCAGGTTTTGACAATATCTCAGAAAAGTCTAGCGGGAGGGCGAGGCTCCTGTCGAGTTAATTAGCAATCGCTAGCGGCTCGGCAGGAGCCTCGCCCTCCCCTCCAGCTTTCAATTGTCAGAATACTGTGAATAGAGTTTGGAATCTAGCCCGTCTGATTGCTGAAAGCTGACGGCTGACGGCTGATAGCTGACAGCTACTTCTTTAACTCCCACACCAGATGGGCTAGTTC
>DAOMFV010000199.1:0-5956 GCA_035430005.1 Gemmatales bacterium | reverse complement strand
TGCTCCGCGCTCGGCTCCTGCTTTCTATGTTGCCTCGAACATCAAGCCCGTCGTCATCAGTTCTGATAACGGCAACATGTATACCAACGGCGGCAAGAAGTCGACTGTCGCCCTTGCCTACGACATGATCATCGAAGGCAAAGACGTGCTCGATGCCCTCATTGCCGGCGTCAACCTCTGCGAACTCGACCCTGAAGACGACAGCGTCGGCTACGGCGGCTTGCCCAATGCCAACGGTGTGGTACAACTCGATGCCAGTTGCATGCATGGCCCCACGAAACGGGCCGGAGCGGTGGCGTGCCTGGAAGGAGTGCGAACCCCGTCGCTGGTAGCCAGGGCAGTGATGGATAATACCGATCACCATCTGCTGGTGGGTAAAGATGCTCAAACCTTCGCCAGGCAGTTTGGTTTCAAGATCGAGGACGATCTCAATACGCCCAACTCCCGCCAGCAGTGGCTTGAATGGAAACGTCGCACCGATCCTCATCACTACCCCGACCCAGCCAAGCGAGCCGAAGCAAGCTGGAAAGCGACCATCGAAATGTGCCGGGAAGGCCGGATCAACTTCGATCACGTCTTCGGCACCATCAACTGCAACGGCATCAACAGTAAGGGCGACCTCTGCGGCGTGACGACCACGAGCGGTCTGGCCTGGAAGATTCCCGGCCGTGTGGGCGATTCGCCGGTTCTTGGCGCCGGACTTTACGTCGATAACGAAGTGGGGGCGGCTGGCTCCACCGGCCGGGGCGAAACGAATCTCTACGGCCTCAGTTCATTTCTGGTGATTGAAGAGATGCGTCGGGGCAAATCCCCCAAAGACGCCGGCATGACCGCCCTCCGCCGCATCAAGGCCGCCACCACTGATAAGCGGCTCAAGAACAAGCGGGGCCAACCGAATTTTAATGTGAAGTTCTACATCATCAACAAGACTGGCGAGTATGCCGGTGTCAGCATGTTCCCCGTCAGCGGCATCAAGCCAAGCCATTACGGACAGTATGCGGTGTGCAACGAAAACGGACCGAAACTGGTAGATTGTGATGCACTGCTCGATGGGTCGCCGTTGGATTAGGCCGACTCCTTGAGCTTCGTCGCCATCTGCTTCGTTTCCTGTAACCCGAACTTCTTCATCTTCTTATACAGCGTCACCCGGCTGATGCCGAGTTGCCGGGCGGCGGCGGTGCGCTGGAAGTCCTGTTCTTCCAGGGCAGCCTGGATCGATTCCTTCTCTGCCTGGTCACGCTGAGTTTCGAGAGTCTGCGGAGCTGTCAACAATACCCGGTTGGCCTGTCCCAGCTGAATGTGTGCGGGCAGATGGGATTGCAACAACACCGGGCCGGTGGATTGGAGCACCGCCAGTTGAAGGATGTTCTCCAACTCCCTGATGTTGCCGGGCCAGGGATAGCTGATCAGCGATTGCAGGCAATCGGGATCGATCTGTTCGATGGTCTTGGAGAACTTGAAAGCGTACCGCTGAGTCATGCCCTGGGCGAGCGTCGGGATGTCCCACACTCGATCACGCAGCGGTTGCAAAGAGAAGCAGATCACGTGCAACCGATAATACAAATCCTCGCGGAAACGACCGGCAGCTACCTCTTCGGAAAGATCACGGTTACTGGCAGCAATGATGCGGCAATGGGCCTTTTCAGTCGTTTCGGAGCCAAGCGGTTCGAATTCGCCCGATTCGACAACACGCAGGAGATTGGCTTGCTGATCCAAAGGCAGGGCATCGATTTCATCGAGCAGCAGCGTCCCCGAACCAGCCAGCGAGAAGCGGCCCTTACGGGGACGATCCGCCCCAGTGAATGCACCTTTGACATGGCCAAAGAACTCGCTTTCGATGAGATGAGGCGACAAGGCACCGCAGGGTACTGCCACAAAGCGATGATCCCGGCGAAGCGAGTGTTCATGAATGAGCCGTGCCAAATGTGTTTTCCCGGTGCCCGTCTCGCCAGTAAGGAGTACCGTGACATCGTGCTCGGCGGCCAGCGTCAACTGTTCAGCGAGCGGTACGAGGCTGGGCGTCCAGCCGGTGAGCGCCTGGCATATCTTTTCCAGCGTAGTGATAGAACTCTCGGGCAACGGAATCACTCACGGCCCTCCCTGGCCGAGTTGAATGGTCACTGAATAGGTGGCACAGAATACGTTAAGAAGTGGAATTGAGTCAAGGCAGCTTGGCGGTACTCAACTCTGACACTTGTCCCCGGTCTCTGACCTGGGACACATTGGAATCCCGACTCTGCCGGGAGTCATGTTGGAATGTCAAGTTTACTGCATTCAGGCTTCCGGCAGAGCCGGTCATGCAGCCCGTCCCCGGTTGGATACCGGGGACGAGAAGAAGAGGTTGGTTACTGCTTCTTCACCCGTCCCGTTGCCCCTTCCATTTGATATCCTAGGTTCTCTTCCTCCTTCACATAGAAGAAGAATCCATTCATCATTTCCTGATGGGTTTGCTGCCCTTCACGCACGGTCGCCTTGGGATTGGGATTGTATGGGTTGAAGGTCGAATTATCGTAGTGAGCGACGCACTCGAACTTTGTGCCTTGGGGGAATTTCACAACGCCTACCGGCCAGGCATAACCAATCTGCCATTCAAAGCTGTAGTTAGGCACCATCAGCAGTTGTTCTTTGTCTTTGTTGGGCTTCGTGGCAAAGAAGCTCATGTCTTTTCCACGAACATGCATGTGTGAAAACAGGCCGACGCCAATGATGTTATCGGGAACAGTCCAGCTCGCGCTGACTGGGTAAGCCGTTGATTCAGGCGGAATGGCAAAGTGATTGTCTACAAACAGATGAAATCGCAACTGCTTCTTCAGTTCACCGCGTGCGAACTTGAGGCCAACGCTGACTTTACCCTTATCAGGTTTGCCAGTGGAAACGAAGTGTATCTGTAAACCCAGCACTGAACCTTTGCCTATCTTAATACCCACGCCCGGTTCAAGCTGCATAGGAATACCACCAGGCACATAGCCCGTCAGGAAGGTATCCATCTTGAACTTCTCACCCACAACAAAGTAAGCCAGGTTGGCATGATGCACGTTCTTGTTGTTCTCAGGCTTGATCTGGATATCCGACACCCAGGTATCTTCGGTGAATACATAAGGAAGGATGGCGTACTTGTAATCAATGTCACCGCTGGCCGGCAGATCATAGCTGCTTGTGGAAAGCACCAGGTCGGGCTTGCCGATGATCCAGTCATTGGGCTGCTTGTAGTCGGTTGGAAGTTCAGACACCTTCGACAAGTCCCCGCTGGGTCTGCCCTGTTTCACCCAGGTAAGCACTGTCTCCTTTTCCTTGTCAGTCATGCCACGCTTGTTGGCAAAGGGGTTGATTTCCCCATGACCATACCAGGGGGGCATGCGTTCTTCGCGCACCACTTCGGCGATGGTGGCTGCTTTGGCTTTGACCTGTTCGTAATTCAGCAACGTGAACGGAGCGACCGTCCCAGCCTTATGGCATTCCATGCAATGCTTGCGAATGATCGGCTCGACATGTTCCGCGAAGTTGACCGGCTTTGCATTGGCCGCTTCTTCTTCAAAAGTGATCATACAACCATCAACCACCGTCTCCGATGTAGTGACCGGCTTGCCGGCAAGCACCTCATCCAGGGCGACCTGCAAATCCTTGCGGGTCGCTTCCTTGCGGGTGCCTCCCAACCGAACAGCATCATCGACTCGGCCACGATAAACGATCACGCGCTGATCATTAAGAATCACCACCGTAGGCACTCGTTCCACACCCAAAATCTTGGCAGCCTTGCCGCCAAAGTCTTTGACGAAGGGGAACTTCATGTTCAAGGAAACGGCCTGGGCAGACATCTCAAGAATGGAGTCATCGGGACTGGGGTTCACCGCAATAAACTGAACACCCTTGGGGCTGAACTGCGTGTCCATCTCCTGCAAAACCGGCAGATATTTCTGAGCAACCGGACACGACTTATCGGCAAAGACCAGAACAAAGGCCTTCTTGTCCTTGAAATCATCAAGCGAGCGAGGCAAATAGCGAATATCCTTAAAGGTGATATTCGAAATCTTTGTGCCGACCGGAACAGACGGATTGAATGATACTATTGATGCAAGCAAAAGCGTGGCCAGATACATCGAGAGAACCTCGCAGAGAGCTTTCAACTGAATGGTATGATAACCGATCGACCCACTGGCGGGGAGTCGATTTTGCGAGTAATCCCTCGGATTTACTTCCTGTACGTTAATGTCAATGAATGCTACGATGAGCATCTCTCTGTAAGACGGACAGCACCATGGCCCTGGATAACGAAGCCTTTGATCGCCTGTGTATTGAAGCGGAACAACTCGTTCTCGATGGCCAGCGGCTCTATGACAGTTGCTGCCAGGAATACATCAAGGCCAGCCCCAAGGCGGTGCAGAATCCAACCGAGTTTCGTTCCCAGCTTCAAGACCTCGCACGCGGCTTGTTCCTCAAAATCATTCATGGCATGGTGCTCGCTGATCACAAGCTGACCAGCAATGAACTGCAACTGTGCCGACGCATCTTTACTCAATTGTGGCAGCGACCCTTTACCGATGAGAATGTTAAAGCTGTGCTGATTAAGCATGCTCAGCAAGACCCTTATCGCTGGGAAGATCTGCTCTGGCCGTTTGATCGATTGCCCACTTTCCATGATCGTCTGATCGAGTTCGAAACGCTGGCGCTGCGGCTGGCACAGATACTCAGACGTGCCGACGGGCAGGCGGGAGAACGAGAGACAACCTACCTTCGCTGGTTGCACAGTGAATTGCAACGAGTGCTCCATCCCATTCGAGCTGATGTCAGCGACGACAGTCAGGCGACTCCAGCTACCACCAGAACACAGGCTGGGAAGAAGTCAGCCCAGCAAGTCAAAACTGCGGTTGCCCAGGAAGAAGCTCATAAGCCTCTGGCAGTTCCAGCCGATCTGGTTGACCTTGATAGCCTGCTGAAGGAACTCGACGATCTCATCGGCCTGGCCGCCGTCAAGCGCGATGTCAAAGAACTCGTTCACTTTCTCACCATGCAAAAGCAACGGCTTAAGCATGGATTGCCCGTGACCAAGATCAGTTTGCACGCCATCTTTTCAGGTAACCCCGGCACCGGCAAAACGACAGTTGCCCGGCTCTATGGCAAACTGCTGGGAGCCCTGGGCTTCCTTCAAAAAGGTCATCTGGTGGAAACGGATCGTGGCGGCCTCGTCGCCGAATATGCAGGGCAAACCGCCACCAAGGTCAATGCCCGCTTCGACGAAGCTCTCGATGGCGTCCTCTTTATTGATGAAGCCTACAGTCTTGTAAACGATGGCGAAGACCCTTATGGTGCCGAAGCGGTGCAGACGCTGCTCAAACGCATGGAAGATCAGCGCGATCGCATCGTAGTCATCCTCGCCGGCTACCCAGAACCGATGGAGAATCTGTTGTGTACCAATCCCGGCCTGGCTTCCCGCTTCGGTCGCACGCTCCACTTTGCTGACTACTCACCGGTGGAATTATGCCGTATCTTCGCTTCCTTCTGCCAGCGGGATAGCTATTCCCTGCCCGCGGAAACTCGTGCCTCGCTGATCGATGGCCTTACCTGTATGTGGAAAGCACGCAACGAACGGTTCGGCAACGGTCGCCTAGCACGCAACCTCTTTGAGTCATCTCTGAGACGATTGGCAACGAGGCTGTCAAAAATCAAAGCGATGTCAAAGGCTCTGTTAAGCACACTGGATGCCAACGACCTGGCGCTGGAAGATGTGCCTGAAGACGAAAAGAAACAGATCGGCCAGCATCAGTACGACAGTCTGTGTTTCAGTTGCGCCAAGCCGCTACGTGTCAATGGAAAGCAACTCGGGACAGAGATTGTCTGTCCCGGTTGCCAGAAGCTTCAGAAAGTTGAATGGGGCGAGCAAGTGCTTGCTCAATAATCATTAAAACTGTGCCACACTCCGGCGGTACTTGTATCTTCCCTAAAAGGGGTAAAACGGCTA
>DAOMFV010000198.1:0-5965 GCA_035430005.1 Gemmatales bacterium | reverse complement strand
GAAGAGCCGGGGGCTAAATATCTCTGTTTGCGGCGACTGAATACTCTCCCATCTTTCGCCATCGCTTCCACCCTCGCTCTTCTGTCTATCTCGCTCTGGTTGACTCGGCATTCATCGTTTGCCTAATCGTGCCTGGAGAGAGCAAAATAGTCTCCAAAAAGTTGAGAATAATCGCCACTTGCCATTGACCCCTCTTGCGAACCGGTTATCTACCCACCCCTTGTGTGGGGTTTCTGCGTACGTGTCCGACTTGGCCGTCACGGTCAGCCGGGAAACGCATGGCCAGTTCGGTTGGAGCACAGCAGCACCTGGGGGAAGGGGCTGTTGCCAATCGAGAGAAACCGGAAGTTGGACACGAAAGGAGGATGCAGTGAGTAGGGCTAAATCCTTGGCATGGATCGGCGGAGTGGGCTTGCTCGGATTGACCCCAGCGGCATTGTTCGCTCAGGGGTTGCCTTTACCGCCTGCACCAGACAATACGGTGCCAGTACAAGTGGCTCCTCCCCAAACGGGAGCAGCCGACGTCGTTCAAACCAGTGGCGAGGGGCGTACCCTACGTCCGCGCGACATCCTCAAGGATGGCGTCGAGAACCACCGCAAGGCTGAGTTCGAACTCGCCGACGTCTTCCTCAAGAAGGCCCAGGAGCTCCGGGGCAGCTTGAGTGCGGGCGAGCAGAAAGAGCTCGACGCTTATTTGTCCAGCAATAATAAAGCGCTGATGATGCGCAAGCAGGGCGTCGAGACAATCAAGAAGACTTCCGAAGCGATCAACGCCGGCAAGTATTCTGACGCTGCCGCCGGGCTAACGCAGCTCAAGAGCAATCCCTACCTCAGCGCCCAGGATCGCCAGAGCGTGGTCGTTCTGACGGATGCTTTGGCGAAGAATCAGGCTGCCAGTGGCGTCGTTCCCGGGAAAGCCACGCCTTCTACGGTTATGCCGACGGGCAAGACACCAGCAGACATGTTCGCCACTGCCCAGGAAGCCTACAAGAAGGGCAGCTATGACGAAGCCATGATGTGGGCTCAAGAAGCCAAGCGTGCAGGTTATTCTTCGCGCTGGCCCTGGGAAACAAACCCCGATAAGCTGATGACCGAAATCACTGCCGCCAAAAAGAAGGCCGGCACGAACGCTCCGATGAACACCACTGCTCCTGCCGATCAACGTCAACAGCAGGCCAAGCAGTTGTGCTTGCAGGCGAATCAAGCCCTGGCTCAGGGCGACATCGCCACCGCCAAGAAGCTCACGCAGCAGGCCAAAGACCTCAAAGTCAACATGGCCTGGTTTGAAGACTACACGCCAGACAAGCTCGAACAAGCCATTGCCCGTGCTGAAAAGGCCGGCGTGCAGACTGGCAACAAGATGGTGGTAAACTTCCCAGCCGATCCACGGGTCGCCGTCAAGGAAGCCCAAGCTGCCCTCGAGCGGGGTGAACTGGATCGTGCTGAAGAACTCTGCATCACTGCTCGGAATGCCAAGGTCAGTTGGGGTTACTTCGAGAAGTCACCCGACTCAGTTCTGGTCGATGTTCGCAAGGCCCGCGAGACCGTCAATGGCAAGAAGGCCGCTGACTTGCTCGTCACAGCCCGCAAGCACATCGACTCCGGCAACCTCGATGAAGCCGAGAAGTGCGTCGCCCAATCGAAGGCGCTCAAAAGTGAATACCCCATGTGGGATCTCACTAGCGACCGCCCCGACAAGATGATGGCTGAGATCACCGCCAAGAAGGCTCTGGTGAAGCGTAGCCAGCCGCTCCAGCCACTGAACGATCTCAACAATCGTACGGTGCCTCCTGTCACACAGCCACCAGTAACGAATGCCAAGAACCAACTGCCCACGCCGCCTGCAGCGACAGGCCCGCAGATGGCCAACAACATGGTGCCACCTGCGGCACCTCCAGCCAATACGGCTCCGGCCACGAACCAGGTCGATCCTCGTGTCGCTCAGGCTAACCGCCTGATGGCTGAGGCTCGAATGGATCTGAACAAGGGCATGTACGAATCAGCCCTCAGCAAGGCCGCCACCGTCAAGCAGATGGGCGTGCAGACTGCTGACAATCCCGACAGCATCCTCGCTGCCGTCAAAGCAGTGCAGGCCACTCGTGAAGCCAAGAACAGCCCTGTCGTTGCTGACGCCAGGCGAACCAAGGCCCTGCAACTGATGGCCAATGCCAAGGTCATGATGAGCAAGGGCGACATCACCGGCGCCCACAAGGCTGTCACCGAAGCCAAGGCGATGAATGTCGTCTTCCAACAGGGCGATGAACTGCCCGAATCGATGCTGGTTCAGCTTCAGGTCAAGGCTCGTGAACAGGTCGATACCTATGCCAAGGCTGCTGATACGCTCACCCAGCGTGGCCGTACCGGCGAAGCCCAGCAGTATCGCAACTATGTAATGAACCTGGCCATGACCTTCAATGTGCCTGCTCCTCAGATGAGCAGCACTGGCGCTCCAAACCAGTTGAAGGTGGATGTTGCCGTCACCGATGTCGCCACTCAGGGCAAGAAGCTCTGCATGGATATCGAACAGTGCATCCGTGAAGGGCAGCTCGTCCAGGCTCGCAAGCTGGCCAACGCCCTCTACGAAGGCCCCTACAACATGAAGCCTCAGGCTGGTCAGTTCCTGGCTCAGCTTGATGCCGCCGATATGAAGGCCACCATCAAGGTCTCTGAGCAATACTACGATCTCGTCGTGAAAGCGATGAATCGCAAAGAATATGATGTAGCCAGGCAGTACGCCGAGAAGATTGATCGCAAGCTTCTCGACGAGGCCAAGACCAAGCATCTGAATGAACTGATGAGCAGCCCTGTCTTCCAGACCGAGAAGGGTCTGATCCAGATGGCTGACAACAAGGTTCCTCAGGACGGCAGCAAAACTGGTCAAAGCCCGCTGCTCGATGAAGTCCGCAAGAAGCAGGAGATCGAATCACAACGCCTCAGCGAACTACAGAAGCTCGCCCAGGCCGAGTCGATCAAACTGGCTCAGGCGGGTAACCTCGATGGCGCTATCGCCAAACTGAAGGGTGCGCTCGAAACGGTCAAGAAGGCCGATTCCGATGTGCCCAAGGTCGCCGACATGACCCGTCAGCTTGAGATGAGAATCAAGCGACTGGAACAGGCCAACGAAGAAATGACCTTCGTCAAAGACGCCAAGGAAAAGCTCGATGCCAAGTCAAATGCCAAGCTCCGCAAGGCAGCTGACGAAGAGAACCGCCGCAACCAGGTGGCCGCTCTGATGACCGAGTGCAAGAACCTCATGAAGGAAGGCAAGTACGCTGAAGCCGAGGCCCGTGCTGAGCGTGCTCACGCTATCGATCCCGATAACGTTGCCATCGATCTGGCCCGACAACAGGCCAAAACGATCAAGAACCTGACCGATGAGGATTTGATCGACAAGAACAACAAAAACCTGTTCACAGAAGCGATGAACGGCGTAGTCAACAACAAGGTCGTTGGCGACAACAAGCCTGTGGACTATCCTCCGGACTATAACCGGGTCAGCGCATCACGTATGCAGGCTCTGGCCAATCGCTTGAATCGTGACAAGGCCAGCGAGAACCTGCCTTCCAACAGCCGCATGAACTCGAACGTCAGTGTCGACTTCCGCAACAAGCCGCTGATCGAAGTGGTGGATGAATTGCGGACGCTCAGCCAGACCAACATGCTCCTGGAAGCTTTCGCTCTGGAGTATGACGGCGTCGATCCGAAGATGCCGATCTCGGTCACGCTGAACAATGTCACGCTGCGAACCGTGCTCGACCGGGTGCTCAGCCAGGCCCAGTTGACCTACTACGTCAAGGATGGCGTGATCAACATCACCACCAAGCAGGCCCGCGCCAGCCACAAGGTGAAACGCAGCTATGCTGTACATGATCTGATCGTGCCTCGTGACGACATGGCGACGCTGCCCAACCTGAATCCTGCTTCGGCTGTTCCGATCTCGACGACCGGCGACGCCAACAGCAACGGGTTCGGCGCCGGGGCAGGCCGAGAAGGTTACAACGGCACGCCTGATCCCAAGAACGGTCAGTGGCAGACTCGCCGCACCGGCCAAACCCTTGAGAAGCATCTGGTGCATCTCATCACCAGCACTATTGAACCGGAAAGCTGGAAGGGTACCGCAGCCGGCGGCAGTGGCACTATCGAATACTATCCCATGGGTATGACCCTCGTCATCTCCCAGTCGTCTGACATCCAGGAACAGATCGAAGAGCTGATCAAACGGCTCCGCGAACTCCAGGAAGTTCAGATTACCGTCGAAGTCCGCATCCTCACGCTGACGGATGACTTCTTCGAGCGTATGGGTGTCGACTTCAACGTCCTGTTGCCTAACCGCAACACGAACTTTGATCGTCAGGTCGCTTCGGGTCAGTTCGCCCCCGCAGGCCAGTTGAATTATCCCAACAACGTCAATGCCATCGTCGGCCTCACGCCGAACGGCAACTTTACCAACAATCTAGGCATTCCCATCTCAAACGACAGCTACAACGCTTCTCGTTTGCCGACAGGGTTCGCCGGGTTCGGCCCTCCCGGTGCCACCGGTGGTCTCGATATGGGTATCGCCTTCCTCAGCAGCATCCAGGTCTTCCTGGTGATGGAAGCGGTGCAGGGCGACGTTCGCAACAGCACGCTCAACGCTCCGAAGATCACTATGTTCAACGGCCAGGCCGCATCGATTTCGTCCACCACGACGGAGTTCTTCGTGACTGCTGTGACAGCAACACCTAACTTCTTCACTGGTATCCCGGTCTTCACGCCGGTCAATACGCCGATCCCCTCGGGAACGACGCTGACGGTGCAGGCTGTGGTGACGAATGACCGACGTTACGTGCAACTGACGCTGCAGCCGGTTATCTCCTCGGTGACGGATCGTGCTCGAGCCTTTACAGCAGTGGCAGGCATCACGGTGCAGCAGCCGGTCATCTCCACGATCACCCTGGCCACCACGGTCATGGTGCCGGATGGCGGAACGATCCTGGTGGGCGGCATCAAGACGATGAACGAACAGCGTCGTGAGTTTGGCCCGCCGATCCTGAGCAAGATTCCCTATGTCAACCGCCTGTTCCGTAACCAGTCTTACGGCAAGTCGGCCACCTCGCTGATGTTCATGGTGACACCACGCATCATCATCAACGAAGAAGAGGAAGAAAAGCTCGGAAACACCTTCACTTACTAAGCTCTCATGCAGAAGAAATTAGGTGGTGGGCCAGACATTCCTGTCTGGCCGGCACAGACAGGAATGTCTGTGTCACCTAATGACTTTTGTCAAATTACTTAGTAGCTACGAGCTAGTAGAGAAGAGCAAATAACACCAACCGGCGACCGAAAGGTCGCCGGTTTTTTTTCTCCCTCTCCCTCTTGCGGAGAGGGGAGAAGAACACGCCCAGCGCACTAGAATATTCGTCTCCGCTTCACACCCCGGACCTGTCACCCCATGCCCACCACCTTTCGTGTCCGTGTCACTAAAGATCATCTCACTTTCTGTTCCGGGCACTTCATCACCTACGAAGGCCGGCAGTGCGAACGGCTGCACGGACATAACTATAAGGTAACTGTTGAAGTCAGCGGGCCGCTTGATGACAATCACTACGTCTTCGATTTCATCGCCCTAAAACGCCTCACCATGCAGATCAGCGATGAACTCGATCACCGCATGATGCTGCCTGCCAAGAGTAAGTACATCAAAGTCGAAATCGTTGACGACCAGGTGAACGTCAGCTTCGAAAAGAAGCGCTGGAGCTTTCCCCTGGATGACTGCGTACTCTTACCTATCGAGAATACCACAGCGGAACTGCTCGCCCAATACATCGCCAGTCGAATCAGAAACAGCCTGCTAAGCGAATGCAAGTTCACTCCTGTGACATTAACTGTTGAAGTGGAAGAAAGCCATGGGCAATCGGCGATCTATTCAGAATGAATGTGAACAATCTACTGGGAGGGCGAGGCTCCTGCCGAGCTGTCGGCATCA
>DAOMFV010000197.1:0-6094 GCA_035430005.1 Gemmatales bacterium | reverse complement strand
ATTGAACTGGCCAGCCCCGTGGTACACATCTGGTTCTTCAAGTCGATGCCCAGCCGTCTCGGCAATCTGCTCGATATGAAGACGGTGAATCTCGAAAAGATCATCTACTACCAGGAATACGTCGTCATCGATCCAGGCACCACGCCTCTCAAAGAGAAGCAGTTGTTGACCGAAGAAGAATACCGCAAAGCCCGTGAGCAGTACGGCGGAAGCTTCGATGCTGAAATGGGCGCCGAAGCTATCAAGCGTCTGCTCGAACGTCTCGATCTCGTCACCCTGTCCCATCTTCTCCGTGAAGACATGGTCAAGGACGGCACCAAGGGCAG
This sequence comes from Gemmatales bacterium, assembly GCA_035430005.1. Taxonomy (GTDB): domain Bacteria; phylum Planctomycetota; class Planctomycetia; order Gemmatales; family HRBIN36; genus JAEUIE01. The sequence continues at coordinate 5,768 of DAOMFV010000197.1, read as the reverse complement.
CAAGCAGAAGCAGAAAGACCTTACCAAGCGGCTCAAGGTCGTCGAATCGCTGCGTGACAGCGAGAACAAGTGCGAGTGGATGGTGCTCGAATGCATCCCTGTCATTCCACCTGATCTTCGTCCCCTGGTGCTGCTCGATTCGGGCAACTTTGCCACCAGCGATTTGAACGATCTCTATCGCCGGATCATCAATCGTAACAACCGTCTTAAGAAACTCGTAGACCTCAATGCCCCTGAAGTCATTATTCGCAATGAAAAGCGAATGCTACAGCAGTCGGTCGACGCCCTCTTTGATAACGGTCGCTGCAAGCGGCCGGTGCTCGGTTCCTCGAACCGTCCGCTCAAGTCGCTCACCGACATGATCAAGGGCAAGCAGGGCCGCTTCCGCGAAAACTTGCTCGGCAAGCGCGTCGATTACTCAGCTCGTTCGGTCATCGTCGTCGGCCCCGACCTCAAGCTGCACCAGTGCGGATTACCCAAGAAGATCGCCCTCGAACTCTATCAGCCCTTCATCATCCGCCGGCTCAAGGAATTGGGCTACGCTGACACCATCAAATCGGCCAAGAGGATGCTGGAACGCAAAGCCGATGAGGTGTGGGATATCCTCGAAGAGGTGATCAAGAATCACCCTGTGCTGCTCAATCGTGCCCCCACACTGCACCGAATGGGTATCCAGGCTTTCGAACCAACCTTGATCGAAGGCAACGCTATCCGCATCCACCCGCTCGTCTGTAAAGGCTTCAATGCCGATTTCGATGGCGATCAGATGGCGGTCCACCTGCCGCTCTCCATCGAAGCTCAGGTCGAAGCTCACGTGTTGATGATGTCGACCAATAACATCTTCAGCCCGGCAAACGGTCAACCGATCATTTCGCCTTCGCAGGACATCGTCATGGGTTGCTACTTCATGACTGCTGCCCGTGAAAGTGAATTGGGGCAGGGCAAGGTATTCTCCAGCCCTGCAGAAGCTCACATGGCCTATTCCCAGCATAAAGTCGGGCTGCATGCCAAGGTCAAAGTGCGCCTCCCTATCGATAAGAAGGTTTTGACCGACGTGAACGGCAAGCCTGAACTGGCTCCACGCACCCACAATGGCCTCGTCTCCACCACCATCGGTCGCATCCTCTTCAATGAGATTCTCAAGCCGGAAATGGCCTACTACGATCTGGCTCTCTCCAGCAAGTACCTTGCCCGCATCATCGCCGATTGTTATCAATCCCTGGGCCGCCGTGAAACCATCGATCTTCTGGATCGCATGAAGGAAACCGGTTTCCGCGAGTCGACCGTCTCCGGTCTCTCTTTCGCTACCGATGATCTTCGCACACCGGAAAACAAGGAAGCGCTGATCAAGAACGCTGAGAAGGAGGTGGAGAAGATCAACAAGAGCTACCAGCGAGGTCTGCTCACTGAAACGGAACGGTACAACAAAATCATCGAACAGTGGACTCGCGTTCGTGAAGAACTGACCATCCAGATGATGAAAGAACTGAAGGACGATCATCGTAACGGTACGCAGTACCTGAACCCGATCTTCCTTATGGCCCACTCCGGTGCCCGAGGCGGTGTCGAACAGATTCGCCAGTTGGCCGGTATGCGCGGGCTGATGGCCAAGCCTTCGGGTGAAATTCTTGAGACGCCCATCAAGGCGAACTTCCGAGAAGGCCTCTCGGTACTCGAGTATTTCAGTTCCACCCACGGTGCCCGCAAAGGATTGGCTGATACGGCTCTCAAGACTGCTGATTCGGGTTACCTGACCCGTAAACTCTGCGATGTCGCACAGAACGTGGTTATCACCTGCACCGATTGCGGCACCACTCAAGGCGTGACCAAGGGTGTCAGCTACAAGGGCGAAGAAGTTGAACGTTCCCTCGGTGAAATCATCCGTGGTCGTATTGCCCGCAACGACATCCGGGATCCCGTCACTGATGCACTCATCATCGCGGAAAACGAAATGATCTCGACCGAAAAGGCTCGGAAGATCGAATCGATGGGCATCGACAAGATGCAGGTACGAAGCCCAATGACTTGCCAGGCCTCACTCGGTATCTGCCAGAACTGCTACGGCATGGACTTGTCCACAGGGGCGATGGTCGAGCAGGGCATGGCAGTCGGCGTCATCTCGGCTCAGTCGATCGGTGAACCAGGCACGCAGCTTACCATGCGTACCTTCCACATCGGCGGTGTAGCCATCACGAAGGACTTGGGCGAAACCCAGCACAAGACCAAGAAGGGCGGCAAGCTGAAGTTCGCCCGCATCAATGCCGTCACCAACGAACATGGCACCAGCATCGCCCTGGCTCGTAACGGTGAAATCACCCTCATCGACTCCAAGGATCGTGAAATCGAGAAGTTCCCGGTGCCCAACGGCGCTGAACTCGCTGTCAAGGATGGCCAGACGGTCAGTGCCGGCACCATCTTGTGCAAGTGGGATCCCCACGTCACTCCGATTCTCTCCGAAAAGGGCGGTAAGATTCGGTATGAAGACATCAAGGTCGGCGACACCGCTCGTGAAGAAACGGATGCTGGCGGTTCCCGTCGTCTGATCATCATGGAACACAAGGGTGATCTGCACCCAGGTATCGTGGTGGAAGACAATCAAGGTTCCATCCTCGACGTTTACTTCCTTCCTGAAAAGGCCCACGTGGAAGTGGCGAACGGTCAGCAGATCGCAGCTGGTACGGTTCTCGCCAAGACGCCGCGAGAAGGGGGCGGCACCCAGGACATCACCGGTGGTCTGCCCCGTGTAACCGAACTCTTCGAAGCACGTCGCCCCAAGGATCCTGCGATCATTGCCGAAGTCTCCGGCAAGGTCGAGATCGCCGTCGAACGAACTCGTGGCAAGCGTAAGGTGCTCGTCACACCGATGGATGACAAGGGGAAGCCAATCGGCGATGCTGTCGAGCATCTGGTGCCTCAGGGCAAGCCGATGCGTGTACACGGTGGCGATTTCGTGCGTGAAGGTGAACCACTTTGTGACGGCCCGCTGGTGCCTCACGACATTCTGCGTGTCAGTGGTACCGAGGCGTTACAGAACTATCTCCTTCGCGAGATTCAAAGCGTGTACCGCAGTCAGCGTGTGGAAATCGATGACAAACACATCGAGATCACGCTCGCCCAGATGCTTCGCAAGGTGAAGGTGGAAACGGTTGGCGACACCAAGCTGTTGCCTGGCGCCGTCATCGATAAGTTCATCTTCCGCGAAGTAAACGAACGGCTGAAGAAGTGTGTAAAGGTGAAGAATCCCGGCGATTCGAACTTCAAGGAAGGCGAAGTTATCGACAAGGAAACGTATCAGCAGGAAAAGGCTCGAGTGGAAGACGCCGATGGCAAGGCCCAGACTTCGACTACGCCGCTGCCTGCTTCCTGCTCGACACAGCTTCTGGGCATCACCAAAGCGGCGGTGCAGTCGGAAAGCTTCATCTCGGCGGCGAGTTTCCAGGAAACCACCAAGGTGCTCACCGAAGCTGCGCTGGCGGGCAAGCAGGATCGTCTGGTCGGCCTCAAGGAGAATGTCATCCTTGGTCACTTAATTCCAGCCGGCACCGGCTTCAAGGTTCACCAGGAATCGGAAGTCAAAGTTAATCCCGCGCTCGGCATCTCGCAGGCCAGCTTTGCTCCGCCGCCCAAGGCAAAACCGATTCAGACAGTTGAACCCGTGGCTGCGATAGAGTAAGGTACTGACATCAATTACGGTAGCTGAAGTCGTGAGGCTTCAGTCTACCGGTGAGCAGAGATCAACTTCATCTACGGAGTGCTAGAGGAACTCGAAAGTTTTGTCGGTGACTTCCTGAAAGTTACTTGACCTGACCGCCAGAGTCGCTAACATCCCATTCTGTCCCGATAACTCGCAAAACGAAACGTGCTGTATGCCGACGATAAATCAATTGATCAAGAAGCCGCGCAGTGTGCAACGGAGCAAACCGAAGCACCCGGCCATGCAGGGCAATCCCGCCAAACGCGGTGTGTGCCTGCAGGTTAAAACGATGACCCCCAAGAAGCCGAACTCGGCCCTCCGCAAGGTGGCCCGCGTTCGACTTTCCAACGGCATCGAAGTAACGGCTTATATTCCTGGTGAGGGGCACAACCTGCAAGAACACTCCATTGTTCTTGTCCGGGGCGGTCGCGTCCGCGATTTACCCGGTGTGCGCTATCACATCGTCCGAGGCGTGTTGGATACTCAGGGTGTGGCGGATCGCAAGCAGGCGCGATCCAAGTACGGGGCCAAGAAGGCCAAGAAGTAACGTCCCCTGACGCGGTTTGGGTATTTCTAGTCACCAGGATAGTTAATCATGCGCGAAAGCATTCTTGAACTCTGCTTTGCATGCATCACTTGTGACCAGGCCGTCGGTGCCACGGTGCATTGTAGCGGCAAGGGAATGAAAGATTGGCCCCGTTCTTATGCGGCGGCCCATATTCGCTGTCCACATTGCGGCACAGCTAATACAATTGCCTTTAACATCGGCTCGGGGCAGGTGGTGGATGTGAGTCCTACCGACGTTGCACTGCCTAAAGCCACCGTGCCATCACGTAACTAACAACTTACCTTAAGCGGAACTATGGCCTCCAAGAAACGCACAGCCGGCCACTCAATGCTGGCCCCCGATCCCATTTACGATTCACTTCTGGTCACCAAGTTCATCAATTGTCTGATGTGGCAGGGGAAGAAGTCCATCGCGCAGAAGATGTTCTACGACGCGATGGATCAGATCAAGAAAAAGGCCGGCGACGGCAAGGAATTCGAGATATTCGAAGTCGCCGTTGAGAACGTCAAGCCAAGCCTGGAAGTTCGCTCCAAGCGTGTCGGCGGCGCCAATTACCAGGTGCCCATGCCCGTCAAGCGTGAACGTCAGCAGAGTCTGGCCATCCGCTGGCTGATCAACGCCAGTCGAAGCAAGAAGGGCAAGCCGATGTTCCAGAAGCTCGCCGACGAGTTCATGGCTGCCTACCGCCGCGAAGGCGAAGCCATGGCCAAACGGGAAACTACCATCAAGATGGCTGAGGCCAACAAAGCGTTCAGTCACTTTGCGTGGTAGCGATCAGCTGCCAGTTTTCAGAAAATATTGACAAGCCCACGGATTGCATCCGTGGGCTGTTTGCGTAGATTCTTGATGGAGTTTCACTCGACACCCCATTTCGTCGCAGTTAGAAGAGTATTGTCATAGTTAAAGGAGTGACTGATCATGATCAGAATACAGTTGGATCAGACGTGACGAGAATGGCTTTTCGGCTTGGACAAAACCATAGAGTTCTGCAATGAGACCGGTAATGTTGTGGGACAATTCGTTCCGAGCGAGGAAGTGCAGTTGCAGGTCTCTCGGAAGCGGCTCCTTACTATTGCCAATGAAAAGCTAGATCGAGTTCGAGAAGAGAGCGGGCAGTCGTAGGAAGAAATATTTCGAGATTTGGAGAAAGCATGAACCGCCAGACAGTGATTTGGCAGACGAGCGACGAGAACGCAGTTGCTGAAATTGTTATCTGAAGTCAACAATGAAAACTACATGCATTACTTACATCATTTCCCTGGGATTTCCTTTTCGAGTTCAAGTATCTCTTCGCAGTCTTTCACCCTCTCAGCGTTGTCCTTACGGGCCTGGTCGAGGAAGGTCTTGGATTGGGGGTTGGGTGTCTGGAGAGCGAAGCGGATAATGCTGCGTTTGGTCATGTTGTTGGCTTCAGGCTTGTACAGAGAGAGTATAGTGTTGGAATACTCCCACTTCTTCCATCGGCGGATGTCGTCGATGAACAGATCGGCGATGTCTTCATGCTTG
>DAOMFV010000196.1:0-6095 GCA_035430005.1 Gemmatales bacterium | reverse complement strand
AAGGCGTACGAAGGTCACGAAGCAACCAGCAGTTGACCCAGACGACTCCAGCTTCAAGTAGGCGAGCAACACGGTGACAGCGTTTAACGTCACTGCTCCAGATCGAAGCCGCCAGGCCATAACGAACGCCGTTGGCCATCGCCAAAGCTTCTTCTTCGGTTTCAAAGGGAATGAGCGTAGCCACAGGCCCGAAGATTTCTTCCTGGTTGACTCGGCACTCAGCGGGCAAACCTTCGATAACGGTGGGTGGAACGAAATAGCCATCCTGGCAGCGACCAGGCACAGTGGCACGATGGCCACCTGTCAAGATTTGTCCGCCCTCCTGCCGGGCGAGTTCGATGTAGGAGAGCACTTTCTCCATGTGTTCTTCCGAGACGAGCGCTCCCTGTTGGGTATCTTCGTTCAAGGGATCACCGACTTTGAGAGCGGTCGTCCTGGCTACGAAATCATCTCGAAAGCGATGGTAGATCGAACGTTCGATAAAAATACGAGAACCGCACAGGCATATCTCGCCCTGGTTGGCGAAGGCGGCTCGAAGCGTTCCTGCCAGAGTAGCCTCATAATCACAGTCAGCGAAGACCAGGGTGGGGTTCTTCCCTCCCATTTCCAGCGACAACTTCTTGAAGACCGGCGCGGCCCTGGCAGCGATAGCTGAACCGGTTGCGGTGCCTCCCGTGAACGAAATGGCTTTCACTTTCGGATGAGCAACGAGCGCCTGACCAATGTTGCTGCCACGGCCATGCAGAATGGCGAACACTCCAGGGGGCAATCCCGCTTCTGTGCAGATTTCGCCCAACAGATACGCCGTCATGGGAGTCACTTCGGATGGCTTCCCAATGACGCAGTTTCCCGCAGCCAGTGCCGGGGCTATCTTCCAGGTGAACAGATAGAGCGGCAGGTTCCAGGGAGAGATGCAGCCTACAATCCCAATCGGATCGCGCAGAGTGTAGTTGATGGCTTCGTTGCCCATGCTGTGAGATTCGCTGGAGAACTGCGTGAGGGCCGCGGCAAAGAAGCGGAAGTTGGCGGATGCACGAGGTATGTCCAGGCTGCGGGCCAGAGACAACGGCTTTCCATTATCAATGGACTCGGCCCTGGCTAATTCCTCAAGCCTGCGATCAATTCCATCGGCAATGGCATGGAGCATTCTGGCACGGGCTTCGAGCGATTGAGCCTTCCAAACGGGAAGAGCTGCATCAGCAGCAGCAACGGCAAGTGCCAGATCAGCCCCATCGGAATCGGGGATGCGGGAATAGACCCTGCCCGTAGCTGGCTCGACATTATCGAGATACTCTCCACTGATAGGAGCGCGCGACACTCCATCAATGTAGTTGGACAACTGTTCCACACGCTGCTCCTGCTGGAGACCACTTCATCTTAACCACAGAGACGCCAAGAAGCACGAAGAAGATTTAGAGACAGCTCGTTCGACCTCCATCCACGGGCAGATTGATGCCGGTGATGTAAGCAGCAGCGGGGCTGGCTAGGAAGGCGACGGCATAAGCAATTTCATTTGCATCTGCGAACCGACCGAGGGGAATGACCGCTTTCTCGTCGGCCACTACCTCTTCACGGCTCTTACCGCCTTTGGCTGCTTTATTGTCAATGATCGCTCCCAAACGAGCAGTATTAGTCGAACCAGGCAGGACGTTATTGACCGTGATGCCAAACCGACCCAGTTCGCCGGCCAGCGTCTTGGCCCAACTTGCCACAGCGCCTCGGATGGTATTGGACACACCCAGGTTGGGAATGGGCTGCTTGACCGAGGTGGAAATGATGTTGATGACGCGGCCATAGTTGGCAGCTTTCATCCCCGGCAGCAGAGCCTGCACCAGAAGTTGATTGCAAATCAAATGTTGATTGAAGGCGGCAAGAAACGCAGAGGAATCAGCCAGGTGGGCCGGACCTGGTGCAGGACCGCCCGTGTTATTGATGAGGATGTTCAAAGACCCAGTTGAAACCAGATGTTTTTCAATAGCTAATCTAACCTCTTCCGGACGACTAAAGTCAGCAACGAGAACATGATGCGCTTGCCCTGATTTGACAGCGAGCTCATGTCGTACCTCTTCTAATCCATCAGCGTTTCGTCCGAACAGGGTAACACCAGCGCCCATGGCTGCCAGTTCGAGAGCCACCGCACGCCCGATGCCCTGGCTCGCGCCACAGACTAATGCCCGTTTGCCCGATAAATTCAGGTTCATGGTACCTCTCTCCCCAAGCAAGTGCCTTTGATTCTCTTATAACAACGGAAACGTCTGACCATGACCATTATCAGGAAGAAATGATGCCGTCCTACTCGGATTATTTGAAGCTGGACCGCCTACTCGATCTACAGGAGCCTGGCCGCGAGCATGACGAGCTGCTCTTTATCGTAATCCATCAGGTGTATGAGCTCTGGTTCAAGGAAATCATCCATGAATTAGACTATTTGGAAGACTTGCTGGCGGCAGATCAGTTACCGCGTGCCGGACACGTGATGAAGCGCGTGTTGACCATCCTGAAGGTGCTGGTCGCACAGGTGGATATCCTCGAGACCATGACGCCCCTGGAGTTTCAGAGTTTTCGGGAGCGGCTGGAGTCAGGCAGTGGTTTTCAGTCAACTCAGTTTCGAGAGTTGGAATTCCTTCTCGGCAACAAGCGTGCCCAGGCAATGGAACATTACCCGGCGGGTGGAACCGATCGCGCTCGGCTCGAAAAGCGATTTTATGCCCCAGGTCTATGGGATTGGTTTGTCGGCTTTCTGGCTCGCAAGGGCTTTGCTGTTCCTGCGGAGTCGCTGAACCGTGACGTGACGCAACTCATCCAGCCTTCCGCTGCCATGCAGCATGTGCTGATTGGAATCTATCGGCAGGATCCTGCCCTGTCGGAGTTCTGTGAACGACTGGTCGATCTCGATGAAGGTGTGCAGGAATGGCGCTACCGACATGTGAAAATGGTCGAGCGAACTATTGGGACCAAGCGGGGCACGGGCGGCTCAGCGGGAGCGGAATATCTACGTACCACCCTGCTCCGGCCGGCTTTTCCTGATCTGTGGGCGATTCGGACGGAGTTTTAGCAGGCATTAACTCAGACGACCCACACACGGGGTCGTTTCGGCATTAGGCAGCTTTGGTTGCTGTTGATGATTGAAGATTTATTGGTGTAAGCAATGGGTACAGGCGTCGGAACTCGTGCTCGGTCATGATCTTGAGTTCCCTCTCCTTCGAGTCCAAGGCAACTCGCAATTCACGGTAAGCCAGACCCACCGGATATGTCAGAGTATCAAAGCGATTCAGAAGCCTGGCCACCTTACCGATCAATATGCTTTTCTCCTGCTCGCTCAGAAGTAATCGTGCTGAACGAGAAGTCATGGTACAAAATGCCAGTGACATACCAATTGCTCCGGTTGGTGAATGATCTAAGCAAGCCTACCTGATTGGTTGGTGTACAAGTCAATCGAAGTCAGAAACGACTTCAGATATGTTTGATCTTCTCGCGGCAAAGATCGTAAAGCTGTTAAAGGGAGAATTAGTTACCAACACATGACGGAGCGCTAAGTACCTTCGGGCGCGTGACTTCAGAGCTGCCCTCACGCTCCACCTGAGGGGACGAATAGCATCCCGACAAAGACCTACAATCAATAATCAGAAGATCGAAAGTCATTGAAGACCCCAGGATCATCGTCGAGGTCTTCGGCATTGGCAATTCTTCTTCTCTTGAGACGACACATCACCTCCGCTTCATCAAGCGGAGTGTGATGGCAACTCTTACGGAGGGGGCGGCACATTGGCCTTCTTCGGCGTCAGTTTCGTATTGATCAGGCTGATCGCCTTGGTCCGCTGTTCTTCCGCACCAATCGGGTCGAAGATATTGGGCCGTTCGGGAGCAATTGCTGTCAGCACCCGCCAGGCCTGCTCACGAATCGCCACACGGGGGCTGGCCATATCCTGCAGCAAGGCAGCGATGGTCGCCGGCGTGGCTTCTTTCGTGCCTCGATACAGTGTCAACAGCAGCTTGGCCTCATCCTCACTGTACCCGGTGTCTTTCAACAGATCGATCAATTGAGCAGCCCGGCTCTCCTCCTGATTCAGCCAATAGTGAACCACGTCGTGACTGTACTTGCGTCGGCCATTGGCGTTGGCATCATTCAGTAAGGCGATGATGGGCTGCATCCGGCCAATGGCAGAAAGTTCCAGAAGAGCCGCCTGCCGTTCGATCAGCTTGCCCTCTTCCAATGTCTCGTCACAGGCGAGGGACAGCCAGTTCATATCCCTGGTATCTTTCTGCAGTTTGGCGTGCGTTCGGCTGCGCAGACCCACGAGACTTTCGACAGCTTCCTTTGGTGCGGTCTGGTACTTCGCCAGCCAGACAGGCACTTCTCCCAGTTCAGTCTGCCGGGCCGGCTCGTTCTCGGCCAAGCTGGAATTCCAGAGCAACCGCTGCTTCGGAGCCAGAACAGTGGCCTGATCGAGATGCTTGACGTCAGCTTTGCCCTTGGAGGCAATGATCTCCAGCGTCTTTTCTACCACCCACGGGCCATCACCTGGCTTTACGGCACTACCTGCCTGCAGCCCCACCTCGGAACCGCTGGGCAGTGACAGTTCCCAGGTTTCACCCTGATAGCGAACCCTCACCAGCGAAGGCACCTGCTTGACTGTGCGACCAATGATCACCATACGGCCTCGATGCAGTGTCAAATCAGCATCAGCATCGGTGGTCGGATGCAGTTCAGCGACAGCCTCGCCGAAAGGGTTAGCTGCCAGGTTGGGGTGAAACTGGCCAAGCAGCATAATGCGCACCCCGTTAGGCAGAGCGATGTTGCCGGTGTAGCCTGGCAGCGCTTGCAGCAGTTCGTTGGAGGTAAGCTGCGATTGCGGCTTCATGATGCGCCAATCGCCAGCGGGGCTTAGTTGCAGGAACATGCCAGCTACATCGGCGCCATTGATGGCTACCGGCACGTGGCTGTTGCGTTCCGCAGCAGCGACTCGGGACTTAGCGCTGGCCACCACGGGCAGCGGCACAAGCGGCTCAAGGGGTTTCTCGGACACTTCTTCACCGAACCCCAAAAAAGTGTTGAGGGGCAACGCAGGGCGAGCGGCTACCATACCGGTGAGATTCGAGAGCATCGAGGCAACCGACAGCCAGACTGGTTGTTTCTCTGTGGAGAGGATCAGCGCCGGCCAGAACCCTTCGACATGAACGGCAAGCTTGTTTAGCACAACAGGGGCCTTGACCACATCAGCTTTCTCTTCAGGTACTGCCGGGGCAGAGGCGACAGGCACCTTCTCGGTCGGTACCGTCGGCTGTGCCTCGGCCAGGTTAGTAGAACTGGGCAGCTTGTCCCACGGCACACTGAAGAGGATGAACCCCATGAACCCAGCCAGCAAAAGGGCGGCCACGATCAGCAGCCCACGCCCCCAGCGGGTTTCGAGAATATTGTGATAGAGAGGTTCGAGCAGCGCCTGGTTCTCCTCCTCATGAGCCGGGGCACTATCGGTAACATCCCACAGTGGCGACTTCGAGGGGCGTGCCTGCCTCGGCACTACTTGCAAGGGTTGTGCTTCAGGTCCTTTGACCAGGTTCACCATCCGCTGGGTTGCCAGCGGCGGCACCTTCAACGTTGCATTGCCAAACGTCATGATCTGATGAACTGCTGCAACCTCAGCGAGGTAAACATCGGTATCGAGGCAAATCTCCTCGAAGTCGGCTTCCTGATCTTCAGGCAACCGCCCATCCAGAAAGGCTGCGACCTGGTTAGGATCATCCTGATGATGCACCGGCATTTCCTGCCTCTCTGCCACCTCAGGAGTGCTTAGTCGTCGGCGACGAATCACACGCTTGATACGATCAATCAAGTGGCGGAGCTTGTCATGCTCACCAATGTAATCACCCACCTGAGCCGCCACCGCCGGGTCAAGGCGATCATCCAGGTATGCCAGCAGGCCGCGAAGTGTAAGACGCATGATGAACCTCGATATGCCGTAACCCGTGCCACACTCCGCCGGTCTCCGTCGGGGTGTGGTTGCGGAGAACCTGTCTCCAATCTCAGTAACATCCCCGGAGTGGTTCCAAGAGATTGAAACAACACCCCGACGTGAGAACACGCAGGAGTGTGG
>DAOMFV010000195.1:0-6274 GCA_035430005.1 Gemmatales bacterium | reverse complement strand
TGGTGCCGAAGCTGTTGACGGCGGGTTCGTACTGGTTGCGGAAGTTGTGGGCGAGGAGTTCGAGGTGGGTGCCATCGGGGTTGCAGCGCCAGATGGTGCCGGCTTTGCAGTCGGTCTGGTTAGTGTTCCACACTTTGCCGTTTTTATCTTTCAGGTTCTTGACGCCTTGATCGCCGACGCTGAAGTAGAGTTTACCGTCGGGGCCGAAGTGGATACCGTGGACACCGTGATCGTGATCGACGCCGCCGAAACCGGTGAGGAGGATCTTGGGCGGGCCGTCGGCTTTGCCGTCGCCGTCTTTATCTTCAAAGACATAGATGTGGGGTGAATGGCAGACATAGACTTTGTAGCCGGGGCCAACAGGATCTTTTGAAACAGCAATACCGAGAGGAGCGAGAAAGTCGGGGGCCTGGTAGAACGTCGTCGCCTTGTCGGCTTTGCCATCGCCTTTGGTATCCTGCAGGATGACGATGCGGTCGCCATCAGGGCGGTTGAGCGGTTTCTTGTGCAGGGTCGTTCGGTAGTTGACCGATTCACAAACCCACACCCTGCCCTTGTCGTCGATATCCATGCAGGTGGGATTACTGAACATCGGCTCGGCGGCGAAGAGTTCGAGCTTGAGGCCCTCGGCGACGGTGAAGGATGAAAGGACTTTGTCGGGCGGGAGTTGAGCGAAGGATGCGGCGGGATGACATAGGCCCGCCAGGAACAGCAGCCACACTTTGAACGTGGACTTCATCACGCACTCCTTCGACGCAGACATTGAGCCCTTCTCATGTCGTTGTAGCGTTTGGCGTCGATAGGATACCATACCTGTGCCGGAACAGGCACGTATTTCCCGAACTCAACCGGCAAAAAAACACCCTGACGACAATGTCAGGGTGCGATTCATTTCTAATGACTCCCTCAAGATCGTTATTTGGGGGGAGCTGGCGGCGTTTTCTCAGGTTGCTTGCCAGCATCAGGTTTCGCCGCTTCCGACTTGGGCGGAGTGGCCTGCTTGTCCTCAGGGGGCTTGGTCCCTGTCTTATCCTTGGATTCTGTCTTATCCTTGGAATCTGCTGGGGGAGTATCAGGCTTCGCGGGCTCGCCCTCCTTGGTGGCTGTTTTCTTCGTCGGCGCCGGCGCAGGGCCTGCGCCAGCGGAAACAACTTTCAATTTTGATCGATCAAAATCCTTCATAAAAGGTCCCTCAGTAATATTGGGGGTAGCCTTGTCTTGATACATGTAGTAACCAAAGACTCCGCCAATAAACAGGGCGGCCACCAGGCCGAGAAGAGCAAGATACTTGAACATGTGGGTGAGCATAAGCGACTCGTGAAAAAGGACGATGAAGTACATTCATGGACTATTTATTATAGTTCATGAATCACTTATTGGCAGGTAAATTCCGGGGTCTACCTGAGTGCCAGGCCCCCTCTCGGTGGCACAGTTGCATGAGAGAATGATGAATAAGGTATCGGCAATCATGGCGTTGATGAGTTAAGGCCTATAGTTCCGGCGTTACGGCAGGCTCGTTATCCCCTTCCGCGCCTTCTCCGTTTTCCAACTCGCCGAGCTTGACGGCTGTTACGACTTTGTCGCCTTCCTGCAGATTGGCCAGCCGGACACCCTGGGTGTTGCGGCCGATGGCACGGAAGTCGTTGACCTTCATACGGGTGACCATGCCCTGTTGGGTGATGACCATGATCTCATCGCCTTCGCGCACAGCCACGGTAGAGACGACGGGACCATTGCGTTCACTGGTGCGAATGTCCTTGAGGCCCTTGCCGCCACGCCGCTGGGTACGGTAGCGCATGTTGCTCGGCGAGTTCTCATCGCCTTCGGCTTCGGGAGTCTCTGCTACCTCTGGGGTTTCTTCATCCGAACTGGCCGCAGTAATCGATGCCTCGCTCGGCCCAAAAGGCGTGCGCTTCCCGAAACCATTCTGACACACAGTAAGCAGTTGGCCATCGGGATCGGCGACAGCCATGCCGACGACTTCGTCGTCCTTGCCGAGGTTGATACCTTTGACACCCTTGGTGTCGCGGCCCATCGGTCGGGCGTCGGCTTCACTGAAGCGGATGGCCATGCCGCTCCTGGTGGCAAGGACGACTTCATCGCCTTCACCGACGAGGACAGCGTTGAGGAGCGTGTCCCCTTCTTCGAGGTTGATGCCGATGATGCCGCCGGCGCGGGGGCGTGAGTATTGTTCGAGAGCAGTCTTCTTGACCAGCCCTCGCTTGGTGGCAATCAGCAGATACTGGTTCGGCTCGAAGCGACGAACGGGAATAACGGCGCTGACCTTTTCATCGGGCTTGAGCGAAATCACGTTCGGCAGTGCTCGCCCGGCGGCGGTGCGGCTCATCTGTGGGATGTCGTACACCTTCAGCCAGTAGACCTGGCCGAAGTTGGTGAAGAAGAGCAGATAGGCATGGGTGGAAGCGGAGAAGAAGTGCTCGACGAAATCATCGTCCTTGGTCTGCCCGCCGCTGACGCCCCTGCCCCCCCGCTTCTGGCTGCGGTAGGTATTGCTGGGCAGCCGCTTGATGTAGCCGCCATGACTGATGGTGACGACGTTCATCTCTTCGGTGATGAGGTCTTCATGGCGAACCTGGCCGGGGCCTTCATCGATGATCTGGGTACGGCGTTCGTTGCCATACTTGGCGCTGACCTCTTCCATGTCCTTGCGAACGACGGCGAGGATGTTGCGCTGATCGCTGAGCAGCTTTTCGTACTCGTTGATCTTGGCCCGCAACCCGGCGTATTCCTTGAAGATTTCATCCCGTTCGAGAGCAGCCAACTGGCCCAGTTGCAGGCGGACGACAGCCTCGGCCTGCTCTTCGGACATGGAGAAGCTGGCCTTCTGGCCCACTTCCTTAATCAGGGAGGCGAAGTGCTCCGCACCTAAGGCGCGCTCCATCACGGCGGCGGAGACTTCGAGGGCAACCAATTGATTCTTGGCTTCAGCTCGGCTCGGAGCGGCACGACAGATGCGAATGACCTCATCGATACTCGCGATGGCAATAAGCTGGCCTTCGAGAATGTGAGCGCGATGTTTGGCCTGTCTGAGAAGGAACTCAGTCCGGCGACGAATGACCCGCACACGGTGGCGGAGATACTCTTCCAGCATCTGCTTGAGGTTGAGCGTCTTCGGTCGGCCATCGACAAGGGCAAGCAGGATGACGCTGAAGGTTTCCTGCAACGGCGTGAACTGGTAGAGTTGGTTAAGCACGAGGTTGGGGTCTGCATCACGTTTGATATCGCAGACGATGCTGACAGGTTTGCCTTGGCGTTCAGAGGACTCGTCGCGGGGCGCGCCGCTGATGCCGGTGATCTTCTCGTTCTTGATCGCTTCGCCGATCAGTTCCATAATGCGGTTGCGCGACTGCTGGTAGGGAATATCGGAGATGACGATCTGGCTGCGAGCGCCTTCTTCATTGATGGTAGCCCGTGCCCGAATGACGATCTTGCCACGGCCGGTGGCGTAGCCATCGAGGATGCCCTGCCGACCACAGATGACGCCACCGGTGGGGAAGTCGGGGCCGGGAATGTCTTCCATCAGTTCCATGATGGAGACACTGGGCTTATCGATCAGGCGGATGACGGCTTTGCAGACTTCGCCAAGGTTGTGCGGTGGGATGCTGGTCGCCATGCCGACGGCGATGCCGCCCGAACCGTTGACAAGCAGGTTGGGGAACCGGCTGGGCAGCACCATCGGTTCTTTTACACGGCCGTCGTAGTTGGGGACCATGTCGACGGTGTCTTTATCGAGATCGGCGAGCATCTCGGCAGCGAACCCACTGAGGCGGGCTTCGGTATATCGCTCGGCGGCGGGGGGCAGGCCGGCGATGGAGCCGAAGTTGCCCTGCTTGTCGATGAGGACGTGGCGCATCACCCAGTCCTGAGCCATGCGCACAAGGGTGTCGTAAACAGCCATGGTGCCGTGCGGGTGGTAATCGCCGGTGGTTTGACCAGTGATCTTGGCGCACTTCATGCGGCTGGAAGCGGGGCCGAGATTCAGATCGTTCATGGCCACGAGGATGCGGCGCTGGGAAGGCTTGAGGCCATCACGCACATCGGGTAGCGCCCGGCTGACGATCACCGACATGGCGTAGCTAAGGTAGCTGTCTTTCAGTTCCGATTCGATGGCCAGAGGCTGCACCCGGGGATCATCGGGAGCGGGCGGAGTGGTAGTGAGAGCGCCATCAGTGGGGGGAAGATCGGGAGGAAGTGTATCGGGCATAGAACCTCTGGCTCTGCGGACTGTCAGCGATCAGAAACGAACGGTTATTTTAGGGGAAGTGAGGTGAGGAGCCATGCTGAAAGAGGGAAATCGCCTCGTTCCCAGGCTCCGCCTGGGAACGCACTGGATGCGAGGCTCCGCCTCGCGGCGGGGACAGTATCCAGTCTCCGCTTTTACACTTGAGACAGAGCCTCCGTTGCAGTGCGTTCCCAGGCGGAGCCTGGGAACGAGGGTTTTTTGATTGCTCATTAATACCTCCATCTCTTATCATGTGCCCATCACACTCATCTTGGGATGACTTATGAAACGTCTCTTTGTTCTCGCCCTGCTCTTCACCTTTGCCACAACAGCCCTGGCCCAGGCTCCACGTAACCAGCGGCCTGCTCCCGTGGTGGACGATGAAGCGAAGCAACACGCTGACTATGTTCTCGCCAACTACACCAAGTATGAGGTGATGGTGCCGATGCGGGATGGGAAGAAGTTGTTCACTTCCATCTATCGGCCTAAGGATGATTCACGGCCCTATCCGTTCATGCTGATGCGGACGCCTTACAGCGTGGGGCCCTACGGCATCGATAAGTACCGTACCCGGCTGGGGCCATCGACGCACTTCGATAAGGAAGGCTACATCTTCGTCAATCAGGATGTGCGTGGGCGATGGATGTCCGAAGGTGAGTTCACCAACATGACGCCGCACATCGTCAACAAGAAAGCCAAGACCGATGTCGATGAAAGCAGCGATACCTACGACACCATCGAATGGCTGATCAAGAACATCCCCAACCACAACGGGCGGGTCGGCCAATGGGGCATCAGCTATCCGGGCTTCTACACTGCGGCGGGGATGATCGATGCCCACCCGGCCCTCAAGGCTGTTTCGCCGCAGGCTCCGGTCACCGACTGGTTCATCGGCGACGACTTCCATCATAATGGGGCGCTCTTCCTGCCTCACTGCTTCAACTTCCTGGCCAACTTCGGGAAGCCACGCCCGGAGCCGACGACGAAGTTCCCGTACATGTCGTTCGATCATGGTACCCCCGATGGGTACGACTTCTTCCTTCGCATGGGCACGCTCGGCTACGCTGACAAGCTCTACCTCAAGGGCGAAGTCGCCTTCTGGAACGAGATGATGAGGCATGGCACCTACGACGACTTCTGGAAGAGCCGCAACATACGGCAGTACATCAATAAGGATGTCAAGCCCGCGGTGCTTACCGTGGGTGGCTGGTATGATGCGGAGAACTTGTTCGGCGCTCTTCATGTCGGACATAATGTGGCCAAGCCGGGCAACACCCTTGTCATGGGCCCCTGGGTGCATGGCGGTTGGAACCGTGGCGATGGCGACAGCCTGGGCAACGTCAAGTTCAACGCCAAGACCGGCGACTACTTCCGAGAGAAGATTCAGTTCCCGTTCTTCCAGCAGCATCTACAGGGGAAGGGCGATTGGAAGGCACCGGGGGCGTGGGTGTTCGAGACGGGGACGAACCAGTGGCGGAAGTTTGAGACGTGGCCGCCGAAGGAGACGAAACTAACAGAGTTCAAGTTTCTACCAAGTCAAAGATTGACAGGATTGATGGAAGATGGAAAACAATCGCCATTAGAAGTCATTCGCATTAATCACCCTCAATCCGACAACAGCTTCGACGAGTTCGTCAGCGACCCGGCCAAGCCTGTGCCCTACATCGACAAGATCGGTATCGGCATGGATCGGGAATATATGATTGCTGATCAGCGTTTCGCCAGCCGACGGACGGATGTGCTGACCTACTCCACGCCTGTTCTCAAAAACGATCTCACCATCGCCGGGCCGATTGAAGTGGAGTTGGTTGTTTCGACCACTGGCACCGATGCGGACTGGATCGTGAAGATCATCGATGTCTATCCCGATGATGCGACTGATCCTGATCCGAACCCTGCTAACGTTCGCATGGGGGGCTATCAGCAGTTGCTGCGGGGCGATGTGATGCGGGGCAAGTTCCGCAACAGCTTCGAAAAGCCCGAAGCCTTCGTGCCCGGCAAGCCGACGCAGGTGAAGTTCACCATGCCCGA
>DAOMFV010000194.1:0-6304 GCA_035430005.1 Gemmatales bacterium | reverse complement strand
CAGGGAAAATACGGGCAAATTGTCCTATTTCAGCGACCTTAGGTTTATGGCGTTGCGTGCCACACTCCGTCGGTACGCCGACGGGGTGTGCTACTATCGCTTGTCGTCACCCCACCATGAATTACCTGGGACACGACACTATACCCTGCAACCACGCCTCGCCGTAGTACCGGCGAAGTTTGGCACAGTCTTCACACGAGCATGTGACAAGCGAACGACCGTTCATCTTTTCCGACATACTTCCAACTGCCCACTTCCGTTCACAGGGAAGAAATAGTAAAGTAGGTAAGTCCCTTTCTCTTCAGGTGTTTCCATGCGTTACCTTCTTCTTGCAGCTTTAGCCATCGCCGGGTGCAGCTATGCTTCGCCCACCACTACTCCCGGCGGCAAACCCAACACCCCCGCACAGACCACGGTGAAGATCAAGCCGGGGCCGAACGTGCAGGATGAGCTCCTCACAGCGATGATCAAGGCCAAGCCCGGCACCATCATCGAACTGGCTGAAGGCAATTACGAGTTTACCGGCAGCCTTTCTTTGATGGCTTCCGGGGTCACCATTCGGGGAGCAGGCATGGAGAAGACCATCCTTTCCTTCAAGAAGCAGGATCAGGGCAAAGAAGGGATCAAGGTCGAAAACGCCAACGACCTGCTCATCGAAAACCTTACCGTCCAGGACACCAAGGGCGACGCGATCAAAGTTCAGAACGGCACCAATGTCACTTTCAAAAAGGTGCGAACCACCTGGAGCGAGGGCCCCAAGGAAACTAACGGCGGTTATGGTCTCTATCCTGTCACCTGCACAAACGTTCTCGTTGAGGAATGCGATGCTCAGTGCGCCTCTGACGCAGGCATCTACGTCGGCCAATCCAAGAACGTCATCGTTCGCAAAAGCACCGCTTCTCGCAACGTCGCCGGCATCGAAATAGAGAACTGCACACACGCTGAAGTGACTGAATGCGTCGCCACCAACAATTCGGGCGGCATCCTGGTGTTCGACATGCCCAACCTCCCTGCCAAGAACGGGAAGATGGTGCGGGTGTTCAAGAATATTACTGAAGGCAATAACCACGCCAACTTCGCCCCCAAGGGCAACATCGTCGCCACTGTGCCTCCCGGCACCGGTATGATGGTGCTGGCGATGGATCAGGTAGAACTCTTCGATAACCAGATCAAGAACAACCAGACCTCCGGCCTGTGTATCATCAGTTTCCAGCTTGCCGCGAAGGAAATCACCGACAAGGAATATGATCCTTATCCTGAAGGGGTCTACGTTCACGACAACACGTTCACCGACAATGGCAAGAACCCCGCCGGCGAACTGGGTCTGATCCTTGGCAGCGCCCTCGGCAAGCCACTGCCTGACATCATCTACGATGGCAACGTCGATCCCAAGAAGATGGTCAACGGCAAGACGCCTGATAACCTCTCGATCAAACTGAACAACAACGGCAAGGCGACGTTCATCAACCTTCACTACGACGGCAGCAACCTGATGAAGTTTGCCATGTCGAACCCCAAGTTCGAAAAGAGCACTGCCGCCTACGAAGGCAAGCTGCCCTCGCTGCCGCCGGTTGAAATGAAGTAGAGCCTGTGCGACACTTCGCTTAGCGATGTGCCACACTCCGCTGGTACTCCGGCGGGGTTTGGTTGCATAGTACAAGCTGCCGACGCCATGAGTAGCCTCTATTTGATAACCGGCGATTGGCAGCAGGGCCCTCGAAACCACACCCCGACGTGAGTACACGCCGGAGTGTGGCACAGTCTTTCAAACTTGTATCTCAACTGTCTCTCGAAGTTAGTGGAAGGCTTCACGGTGGTCAGTCGAACGTGCCTTATCTTCCTGCTGGTTGCCACACTCTTTGGAGGTTCAGGCTGTAAGGGGAAACCCTATAGCAGCCTGCCTGCCGACACGGGCCCGATCGCGCTAGCGGAACTACCTGAGAAGCTTTCCGCCTTCCATCTTTTCCTGGGCAACATGGCGGACCAGGCACCTGCGGCCGGTGTGTTGCACTACGATTTGAACTCTCCCCTGTTCTCCGACTACACCACCAAGTACCGCTTCATCAAGTTGCCGGCGGGCACCAGCATGAAGTATGTCAGCAATGATGATGCGATCGAATTCCCGACAGGGACCATCATCGCTAAGACCTTTGCATATCTCAAAGATCAGCGTGATCCCATCAAGGGACAGAGACTGCTGGAAACCCGTATCTTGCGAAAAGGAGAAACTGCCTGGGAAGGGGTGAGCTATGCCTGGAACGACGCTCAAACGGAAGCCACGCTGAAACTCACGGGCACGGTCACTCCTTCCAAATGGATCCACACTGACGGGACCGAAAAAAGCAACGCCTACATCGTGCCCAATGCCAACCAGTGCAAGAGCTGTCATGGAAACAACAACAACCCCATTGGCCCCAGGCCACGCAACCTGGATCGAGATTTCATACAGAACAGCGGCCCGAAGAATCAACTGGAACGCTGGGCGGCACAAGGGACGCTGCAGAACTTGCCTGAACATCAACAGCTCAAGGCATTGCCGGTCTGGAACAACCCCGCCACCGGCAGCTTGGATCAGCGAGCGCGGGCCTGGCTGGATATCAACTGTGCCCATTGCCATCAGCCCAGCGGCGGAGCCCGGCAATCGGGTCTTGATCTCCGCTATACCCAGACCGATCCGGCTCAGCATGGCATCATGAAGATGCCTATCGCAGCCGGTCGTGGTTCGGGTGGCAGACTCTACGATATTGTGCCAGGTAAGCCTGAAGGCTCGGTGCTGGTCTTTCGCCTGGAATCGACCGAGCCGGGCATCATGATGCCGGAACTGCCAAGGCGGATGGTAGATGTGGAAGGAGTGAAGCTGATTAAGGAATGGATCGATTCGATGAAGAAGAGGGAGTAGCCTCACTCACCGATTCATACTCAAAGGCTTCTGCCTGCTCAGCCCGATCTTTTCGTAGAGGCTGTTCTTCGCCGCCCGCATGTCGTTGACGGTTGGAATACCTTCGGGGAGAACGCCTTCGGTCACCGCTACCCGATAACTCAGAATAGCCAGGAGTAACCAACACACCAGCGTGGCAGGCCTGCTTTTGGAAGTGAACTTCAAGGCACTGCCGGCAAACTGGTTGACTTTGAGCTTCAGCCCATTGAACCCGACTGCATAGATTTCATCGAGCAGCAGGTGCGAAAGGAAACCGATCAGCACGCCCCCGGCCATTGCCAGCGAACCACGGTGATCCATGTTGCTGAAAATCAAATAGGTCGATAGCCCGGCTATGAGCGCGGCAGGAATGCTGTGGCACATCCCCCGGTGAACGGTGAGCTGTTTGAAGATGTACGAAAAGCCAAAGCGGATGAAGAGGTACAGGCAGGCTGCCAGGAGCAGTCGATATTCCTGATCGCCATCACCCAGTCGATGAAAGAAAATGAGGGCAGCCACGGTGGCGAGGAAGCCAAACATCTCACGAACGGGTTTACCGCTGTCGCTGTCGAGATCGGGCATCATGCCGGCGACGCCGCACAGGCCCCCAGCCAACAAGGCATGGGAAGGCTCGTAGCTCATCGCTTTCAGTCCCACAGCATAGCCCACGCCCAGGACAGTCGAAAACATGATGTGTTCGCGGAACGCGGCCATGTTCATCCCTCCCCCAAAGGATAAGGCTGCGAGATACCCCAAACTTCCAAGCGGGGCAACCCCGACTTGACCCTTTATGCCAAGAGGCTATAGTCCGTCCGCCTGTATTTTTCTTCCCCTCACCAAGGGGAGGCAGAGGGGGTTAAGCCGCAACAAGCAACCCCACCCAACCTCCCCTTAGCAAGGGGAGGAGTAAGACAAAATTTGGAGCCTGCAGCGTGCTGCTGATTCATCGATACATCATGTGGGAACTGCTCCGCATCTTTCTGCTTGCTTTGGTAGGGCTCTCCTCCATTGTGGTGATGGCGGGCATCGTGCAGGAAACGGCCCAGCAGGGGTTAGGGCCAGAGCACATCCTCATGCTGATCCCCATGCTGCTGCCCAGCACGCTTCCCTACACTGTCCCGGCGACGATGCTCTTCACCGTCGCGGTCGTCTATGGCCGATTGGCGGCGGACAACGAGATTACTGCCCTCAAGGCGTCGGGCATTCCTATCCGTGTCGCTATCTGGCCTGCTTTGCTCTTGAGCCTGATCGTCTCAGCAGGCATCTTCGCCATGCACTATGAGTACATTCCGCATACCCATCATCGGCTGCGCGAGATGGCGTTCAACGAATCGGAAGAGTTCCTCTACGCCAAGCTTCGTCGTGACCTCTGCTTCAATGAACCGGGCGTGAATTACTCGATCTATGTGCGAGAAGTACATGGCCGACGACTGATTGGACCGATCTTCAAGCAGCGCAATCAGAAGGGCGAGTACGACATGATCGCTTCCGCTGAGGAAGCTGAAATTCGTGTCGATTTGAAGAATAAGGAGATTCTGATCTCACTCATCCTGGCCGACGTCATCAAGGATGGCAACTCGTACCGGGCTGACAAGGAACCAATCAGGATTCCGTTCCCCAAGAAGCTGGAACGCGTCGCACGGGCACGAGAACGATCTATCCCTGAGATTCTAGAGAGGCGCCCCATCGCTGAGAAAGAAGAGGAGGATGAGCGAAAACTTCTAGGCACCTTGCCCAGCGGCTCTAGTGAAGATCTGCAACAACGCTATCGTTACAACGAGAAGAAACGTGAAGTGGGCGAACTGCGAGTCGAACTCGCCGAGCGGCCTGCTCTCGCCCTGGGCTGTTTCTTCTTCGTGCTCATCGGCTGCCCGGTAGCCATCTGGTTCCAGAAGAGCGACTTCCTCAGTTCCTTTATCACCAGCTTCCTGCCCATCGTGCTGGTCTACTATCCGCTTCAGATGTTGACGAAAAACCTGGGCAAGGAAGAAATCAACGAACACCTGGCGATGTGGATTGGCAACGGGGTGCTGGGCGTGACCGGGCTCTTCATGCTGTGGAGACTGGGGCGCCGGTAATCGCGTGATCGGAAAAAGTTCGGCGGGAACCTCGCCCTCCCCATTCGTTAACAACTGTGAATGAGAGTATGCTGACCCTGCTCGACCGCTATCTTCTGAAGCACTTCGTGTTTGCCTACCTGGCGACGTTTATCAGCGTGCTCACCATGTACATGGTGATCGATGTATTCGCCAAATTCGACGAGTTTGCCGCACCCGACCCGGCCAAGGTCGCCCTGAAGGAACAGCGGGCTGCTGAAGCTTCCACCACTGGAATGAAGATGAAGCGGGGCAAGCCCGTTATCGATGAAAGCCGTACTGAACAACTCAAATCGTTCTGTCGCAATGTTTTTGTTTACTACATCAATCGCATCCCCGTCTTCTTTCAGCGCATCAATGGTATCATTCTTCTCCTGGCTGGCGCCTTCACGCTCGGCTGGATGGATCGGCAGAATGAGGTCATGCCCTTCCTGGCGGCGGGAGTACCCATTCGCCGGCTGCTGATGCCTATCGGCGGCGTTATTGTGTTCTTTCTCCTGCTTGGAGTGCTCGATACGGAACTGGTCATCCCCCATTGCGCTGATCAATTGTTGCGACAAGCGGAAGATCCATTGGGCAAGCGGCCCTTGCTGGTGCCGGGCACCTTTGATGAACGGCATATTCATATTGAAGCACGGGTAGCCTACCCACATCGGCAGATGATCCAGCACGCCAAGGTAACGCTGCCCATCGATATCTTTGGTAATACGGTGCACATCCACTGCCTGGAAATGTTCTACCATCCCGGCAACGGGCCGGACGATCATGGCTGGATCATGAATGGTTGCACACCGGCAAAGCTCCCCGGAAATCATCCAGCGATCCGTGAGCTTCAGCCCGGCCAGTTCTTCCTGCATACCGAACTGACCTACACCCGCATCACCCGTCGCCCCAACTGGTTTCTCTATCAGGCCACCAACAACATCCTCGAAGTGCTGGAGAATGAACAGGGCATGTCGCAGCGGGCGATGATTATCGGTCACGTGCATCAGCGAATCCTAATGCCTCTCTACGATCTGCTGCTTCTGTTGTTGGGGCTGCCCTTGATGGCCAGTCGTTCGGAGTGGAACATCTTTGTTCGTGTCGGCTGGTGCCTGTTGATCTTCACCGTGATTCAAGGTCTGGGCATGGGCACGTCAATGATGGTGAAGTCGGAGATGATCGACCCCGCGCTGGCAGCGTGGTTACCGCTACTGGTGATTGGGCCGCTGGTGCCACCTGTGATAGCGGGGATGCGGACGTAATACGATGACAGCCTGATGCGCCAGCGAGGTGGACCTTGCGATTGCAC
>DAOMFV010000193.1:0-6458 GCA_035430005.1 Gemmatales bacterium | reverse complement strand
CTGTTTTGAATAAGACCTCATCAGCTTGAAACACTACACTAGCGAGGGGGCGCGTACAATCGCAAGGTCCACCCTCGCTAGCGCGTCGGGCTATCATCCCGGCGGAGCCGGGCTTGCGAAGTGTGTCAACTCAGAATACTCTTCAACTCCTCCAACAACCGATCAATCTCCGCATCGGTCCCCACCGAAATACGCAGCCCATTGCCCCAGTTGGGATAGTGGAAGTAACGAATCAGAATGCCCCGGTTCTTCAACTCATCATAAATGCTTTTCTCAAACCGATCAGGATACTGGCACCAGACAAAGTTGGCCTCGCTGGGCAGCGTTTTGAAGCCAAGGCCATTCAGTTCACGTTGCAGCCTGGCGCGGGTGTTCAGAATCTTCGTTCGGGTCTCCTGCAGATGGGCCTGATCCAGGATGGCCGCGGTGGCAGCAGCCAGGGAGAGCACATCGCAGTTGTACGAATCCTTCACCTTGTAGAACTGCTCAGCCACGCTCGGATGAGCGACAGCGAAACCAAAACGAATGCCCGCCAGCGAGTAGGCCTTGCTGAACGTTCGGCTGACGATGATATGGGGGTTCTGCTTCACCAAGTGCAGACCGTTGCTCTCAGCGAACTCCGCATACGCTTCATCGAGCACCAACGGCGTCGGCCAATCCTTGAGCTTCCCGGGCTGAATGAAAGTGCCCGACGGTGAATTGGGGTTAGGCAGGAACGTGAGGTGCCCGATGCCTTCGAGCTTCTCCGGATCGAGCGACCAATCGGCTTCAAAGGGCAGTTCCAGCAGACGAGCGCCCTGAATCTGGGCGAGCGTGTGATAGAGGATGTAACTGGGTGTTGGTGCAACGACGACGCCCCCTTCGGGTACCATCGTCCGCACCGCCATCGAAAGTATCTCGTCAGAGCCATTACCAATGACGATGCTCTCCGGATCAACCCCCAGCACCTTGCCTGCCGCATGGCGGAAGTCCCAGCCATTCGGATCAGGGTACTTGCGAAGCCGATCCCCGGTGAGAACGTACTGAATCGCCTCGAAGACCTTGGGCGAAGGCGGGTAGGGGTTCTCGTTGGTGTTGAGCTTGATGACATTGCTGACACCCTGAGGCTGCTCGCCAGGCTGGTAGCCTTTCATGGCCCGGATAGCAGGGCGAACGAAATCGGGGACATCGGGGGGCATGCTTGCTCCCTAATTCTTCGGTAAGAGTTTGTTGATCTCGTTCATGTTCTTCATCATATCGCCCAGACCGCTGCCAAGACCGCCAAGATCATTGCTGCCCCTGACACCTGCGATGAGTGCTATTATCAGAATTAGTATCGAAAATGCTGTTAGTGCTAACATTATTCCATTGACGATGATTGCCGTCTTAACGAGATGTGTTTCTTGATCTTGATGCCGCAATGGCCAAACAGACCAGAAGGCGCGCCAAACCAAAAAGGTTGACGCGATTCCCATCGCAAAACTCATGATGATGACTGGGATACTAGTCATCATCGCCTGTTGACCAACAGTAATTTCTAAGGCCACCGCCAATCCCGCCAGGTAGAGACTCAGCCAGGCCGTTTGACGGACATCAACAGCCTGATCCCCACTCTCCTTGTTCTTCTCCTTCTTCGCCTTCTTATCGACGAGATCAGGCACAATAAAGACGTGAGCACACTCACCACACTTGGCCTTCCTGCCAATCATGTCGGATGAGACGTCGAAGCGTTCGGTACACTCGGGGCAGGTGATTTTCATATTCATGCCTGTCTGAGTCCCCTCTCCCCCTGGATAGAGCGGTGCGGGGAAACTAAGATCGAGTTCACGCCTGTTGGTCGTGGCAGGGGTCAGTTGTACTCAACTGCCCCCTGCATCTTGGCGAAGGTGCTGAACGTCCCACAGGGGGCAACGGAGTACCGTTGCCCCCTGCCACAGTCTAACAACAATCTCGCAGTTACGGACTCAATCTCTCGATGACCCATCGTGTCTTATCCCACCTATAGCGCAATCGATCATGTAACCGGTTCGGTCGCCCTTGCCAGAACTCCACGCAATCGGGCTTCAGTGTATAGCCCCCCCAATGTGGTGGACGAGGCACAGGCTTGCCTTCGAGCTCCGCTGTCAGTTCCGCGACCCGCTTTTCCAGCACACCCCGGTCGGCAATTACTTCACTTTGGGCCGAGGCGACCGCAGCGATCTGGCTGGGCCGGGGCCGCATGACAAAGTAATGATCGGAGACGGCATCCTCTGTCCTGGCAATCGTGCCTTCAATGCGTACCTGACGTTCCAGTTCGGCCCAATAGAAAAGCAGCGCCCCTCGGCTATTCTTCTCGATGTCGTGCCCCTTGCGGCTAAGGTAATTGGTGAAGAACTGAAACCCTGACTGATCAGCGCCTCGCAGCAGTACAATTCTTGCTGAAGGCTGTCCCTCAGGAGTCACCGTGGCCAGCGTCATGGCATAAGGTTCAACGAGTTGCGCTATCAGCGCTTCGTTCATCCAGTGACGAAATTGCTGAACAGGATCGGCATGTAGATCAGCCTCCACGAGGCCGCCTTTGTCATAGTCTTTGCGCATGTGAATGATTTCAGAGATCAAGGCACACCCTCCTTATTGACTTATCATATCCAAATACAGCACAAATGTTACTGACGCATTCCCCACTCGTGATGTGTCTCTCAGTGCAAACAGCCTCGCCCACTTGGGTACCCTTCATAGAATGAAACCATGGAGACGCAAGTATTAGCTATTCATCCGGAACACCCTGAGCCTGAGGTGATCCGTCAGGCAGTCGATGTGTTGCGGCGGGGCGGGCTTGTGGCATTCCCCACGGAAACCGTCTATGGCATTGGAGCGAACGCGCTGGATGCTGAAGCGGCACAAGGCATCTTCAACGCCAAAGGACGACCGGCCAAGAACCCCCTCATTGTCCATATTCCCGATGCCAGTGCAGTGCATCAGGTGGCCCAAGCCTGGCCCGATGATGCTAAACGATTAGCGGAACGATTCTGGCCAGGCCCCATGACGCTGGTTCTTCCCAAGAAGCCGTGCGTGCCAGCTACCGTGACCGGGGGGGGCCAAACCGTGGCAGTGCGTGTCCCGGCTCACCCCGTGGCACAGGCACTCCTGCAAGCCATTGATCTTCCTATCGCCGCCCCGAGCGCAAACCGTTCCAGCCGATTGTCCCCGACCGAGGCCAAGCACGTTTTGCGTGACTTGGAGGGTCGCATCCACCTGCTGCTCGATGGCGGACCGACTCCCCGGGGTATCGAATCGACCGTCATCGATCTCTCCGTGGCTACTCCCCGGCTGTTGCGACCAGGCATGATCACGGTAGAGGCCATTGAACAGGTATTGGGCCGTCGCATCGATCAAGTGGCGAAGATAAAGTCCGACCCGGATCAACCACTGCTCTCGCCCGGCTTGCTGGAACGGCACTATTCCCCTTACACCCCTCTCGAACTGACTGAATCAAATGATCGCGGAAAATATTTGGTCGAGCAGATGGTCAACGCCGGACAACGAGTCGGCTGGGTGCCCATCGGCAGCCGGGATGCCTTCGCGCCCTCTGCCAAGGTGATTGTCATGCCGCTTCCCCCGGACCCTGTCAAGTATTCCCAGCGGTTTTATGCAACCCTCCACACGCTGGATTTGCTCAGTCCAGCTCGTATTTTTGTGACCCTTCCGCCTGATCTTCCAGAATGGTTGGCAGTGCGTGACCGGCTGCAACGGGCGTCGCTTTCCTCGCACTGAGCGCGGAGCGCCGTTCTCTCTTAAGAATCTACCTGTTCCTGATTTTCCTGCTTGCTTTTACGTTGAATATCCTGTAATCAAAAGCGTATAGCATGGTCTGCCATGCTGGACTTTTCACCAGGTATGCCTCTTTTCGAGGTTCCTTCACCAGGAGCAACTGAACATGTTTGATTTTATTCAGAACAACTTTTGGATCTACATGGTCATCCTAATACTGGTGCTGGTAGGCCTTGTTGCAGTTCTGTTTGTCGTGCGAAAGAATCAGGACAACTAGTGCCATTATTTATCTGCAGAGGCCGTCCGGTAATTCAAGCGGCTATTTTCAGGGCCATTCGGGTGGGTAGTGAGTTGGAACAACCTCTTTTGCTGTTCTCTCTGATCTACCCATCTTAATAAGGCTTGGAATCATGTACCTTGCCTTTTGAATTACCGGACGGCCTCTACCGGCAATTCGATACAGTTGCTGCTTGAATCTGCGAACGATACATGCAGTGGTAGTAAGCTTCTGGTCGCGGCATGAGAACCAACGGGTTATCAGGATAACTGAGAAACCACCACGACAAGACAATACCCACTGGTTCTGCCAGTGGGTATTGTCTTGTTAGTATTGTCTTCTTTATTGAAGAGATTACTTACCGTTGCCGCCGTTCATTGGCACAGTCCAAGACCGACCAAACTCCGGTGTGCCGCCAAAGCCAAAGCCCTTGGGAACCATGCCGGTAAAAGCTCCCCCTGTATATTGACCACTGAGACTGAAACCACCTCCACCACCACCAGCGCCGCCACCACCGCCTCCGCCGCCGCCAAAAAGGCCTCCCAAAACCGTGCCACCACCGTTTTGCCCAATTTGATTGCCGGTATTGCCCTGGAAGCCGGAGCTGCCGGCTGCCTGCACACCACTGACTCCGTTATTGCCAGCTGCTGCACTGCCGCCTGTGACCTGCGTTTCAACAGCATCACCCAGTACCCGGGGATACCCCTTCTTTCCATAAAAGTCCGTTGATTCCACACCCACTGCATCTGCTGCAGCGCGAGTGCGCGGATTCAACGGACTGGGGTTAATCGGAGGAGAGCCTGGAAGGTAAGGTCGAGTGCCTGGCATATTCCGACTGGGCTGCGCAAACGCCGTTTCGGGCGCAAGAGCACACCATGCCGCAGTTGTCAGGAGCAAACCCATTAAACGTGTCATACATCACCTCACTCTGTCCTGATGTGTTATCGAACAACGTGCTATTTACCGAGGATACCGCAGCGATGAGGCTTCAAAGGCTGGTACGCCGCCAAAGCCAAATCCTTTAGGGCCCAGCCCACTAAAGCCGCCGCCCGTGACACCTGGATTTCTAAACCCACCGCCGCCACCACCACCACCTCCTCCACCACCACCAATGCCTCCGCCTATGCCCCCACCAATGCCTCCACCTAATCCTCCACTGATACCGGAGAGACCACCGCTTCCCGAGATACCACCTGTGAGAGTGCCGCCAGAGGCGGTCAATCCGCTGGCACTGCCTCCTGTCGTCTGGGTTTCCACAGCATCACCCAGTACCCGGGGATACCCCTTCTTTCCATAAAAGTCCGTTGATTCCACACCCACTGCATCTGCTGCAGCGCGAGTGCGCGGATTCAACGGACTGGGGTTAATCGGAGGAGAGCCTGGAAGGTAAGGTCGAGTGCCTGGCATATTCCGACTGGGTTGCGCAAGCGCCACCTCAGGGACCAGCAACACACTCAATATTGCCAATAGCAACCACGATAACTTCGTCATGTAGCACCAGTCCCAGTACTCCGTCATCCATGACGTAGAAATGCGAACAAGCAGAATGGCAATCGCCAGTTCCAAGAACTGAGTCGTTCCGAGAAATGTTCTGATTCCCAATACTATGATATTGAACGGTAGGCCATGCCCAGTCAAGCGAACTTTAACCAGCTTAACACGATTTTCCTCTTTGGCTGCTGCCCTAGCCCGTATTTCAAGTATCACCGACACCAGAGAGGGAGAGGCACCTGCCGAGCTGTTATTGCAACGGCTTGCAGTTCTACAGGAGCCTCACCCTCCCAATAGACTGATCTCAGAAGGGGCTACGCAGCAACCTGCCCAATTTCGGGCGATTCCGCCAATTTCACCACAGCAAAACGATGCCCTGCAGAATCGTAGAACAAGATGCGATTTTCCCGCTCAGCCCATATCGCATGGCTACACATAAGCCGAGGACCTTGAATTCTGATGGCCAGTCCTATGATCTCAGCTCCCTGCCGCATGAGGGTCCGCCTTATCAAAACCTGTCCCACATCCAATCGCTCGTGGTGACAGAGCGTCTGGAGCATAAACTGCTCTAACTCAGCGAAAGACGTCGTTGAGAACACAACCGGTGGCATGAAGCAGATTCACGAAGTAACTGACTCCCCTCTATCGTCTAATTCACGCATCGCATACAGCCTTCTGAACTTCACTCAAGTTCGAAACAGCACTCGGTCGTGCAAGAACTGATGAAAGACACCCTGCCGTCATAATCGATACACTTTACCAGCCCGACGCGCTAGCGAGGAATTGCCGGCGATGGCGCACTTTTCCCTCGCTAGCGCGTCGGGCTGGTATTTACTTGAGTGAAATCTGTCGCAGGGCTTCATAAACAACAATCCCCGCCGCCATCGCCACGTTAATGCACCGAACATGCCCCGTCGGCATCGGTATCGTACAAGTGGACAACGCCTCTGGCCCATGAAGC
>DAOMFV010000192.1:0-6587 GCA_035430005.1 Gemmatales bacterium | reverse complement strand
CTAGCCGTTTTACCCCTTTTAGGGAAGATACAAGTACCGTTGACCCCTGCCACGGCTCCAACTCCTTGTCTTATCAACAAGATATTGAGAGATTGTTACACGATCACTTCTTCGCCAGATACTTATCAAACCAGTCAGCAATAGTGACAACGTCTTTGTCCATACCGCCCCAGCCGTGCTGCTGGCCCTTCCTGGTGATCAATTCACAGGGCACGTTATTCTCCTTTAGCCTGGCGATGATCAGCTCCGCCTGCTGAATGGGCACCAGTTTGTCGGCATCGCCATGGATGATCAGCGTCGGGGCCGAGTCTTTGGTGACATGGTAGATCGGCGAGATCTTCTTTCCCAACTCTTTGCGTTTCTCCATATCGGTAACCGGAACGAAACCACGCTTGCCCTCGAAGGTATGGAAGTCGAACGGGGCCCAGAAGTCTTTGAGGACGCCGGTGCCGATCGCCAGTTCGCCCTCTTTGCCGTAGTTCAGGAAGTCGGTAGGCGGGAAAAAGCAGCCGACGGCGTTGGCCTTTGAGGATACTCGATCGACCGGGTCTTTCGCATTGGGATCGCCCTCCTTCCACGCACAACCCTGCATCAGCGAAAGATGGCCGCCCGCGGAGGCTCCCATGATGCCGATGCGATTTGGATCGATGCCATAGTCCTTGGCATGGGAACGGATATACCTGGTTGCCCGGTTCATATCCTCGACAACTTCCGGGATCGTGAACTTGGGTTGACTGCCATGCACGACAACAAAGACGACATAGCCTCGTTTCAGCAACTCGTTGAAAAAGGCTCGATTGGTCATTTCCTTGGACGAGAACCACCCGCCGCTGGCCACCATGATGATCGACGCCCCATTCTTGTTTCCATTAGGCGTGAAGACATCCATGGTGAGGGAGACGCCATACTTCCTGCCATAGATGACATCTTCCTTGACGCTAACTTCCGGTGCCTGAGCGTTTAGCGTCGGATGTGCGAAGGCCAGAAGGCAGATGACCAGCAGGCAGCGAAAGAGCATAGCGGATTTCCTTCCAGGAAGTAGCCGGAGTCGTGAGACTTTGGAGGATGAGCATTGCACGCCATGCCCCCGATCTGAAGTCTCACGACTTCAGCTACAATACTACTTTGGCGTAGGCGCGCCGGTGATGATGCTGTCAATCACCTTCTCCATCTTGGCGGGATGACCGATCCAGGCAATCTTCCCTTCCTTGTTGATGATGAACGCACAGGGAATGCCTTTCTGTCCCGCAGCGATTAACCAGTTTTTGGCCATGTGTCCTTTGCTGCCGGCTTCGTTGGCGCCTACCTTGTCCATTGCCACCCGGTAGTTCATCTTGGCACCCTGCTTCTGCACGAAGGGGGCTACCTTGCTCTGGTCGCGTTCAAAGACGCTGACGCCGACAAACGTCACCTTGTTGCCATACTTCTTCTGCATGGCAGTGACCTTGGGAATGTTCTCGATGCAAGGGCCGCACCAGGTCGCCCAGAATTCAATGACGTAGATCTGCCCGGGTTGCAGTTCCTTTACAGGTTCACCCTTAAGGAACTTGCTGACAGCGAACGCCGGCGCATCGTCACCAATTTTCAGATCAGCAGCATGACCGACCGAGGCAGTGGCCAAGAGCCAAGTGAGGGCGAGACAGTAGAGACGCTTCATGGATGGGCTTCCTGGTGTAGAAACGAAAGAGTGAAAAAATGTAGCATATCGCTTGATGATACTCATTAACTTTCTTGATTTTCTGAATGAGAGAAAACCCTATCATCTTGTCGCTCAAGTGATATTGCTCTACCACGGAAATGCAAATGAACACCCTGGCTGGAGGCTGCTCAGGCAATCTCTACTCAAACTCTCCATCTTCCAGTTATCGGCGACGGAACAGCTCACTCTACTCTTAGTGAAGCACAGCTTCGGGCAGGGCTTCCCCTGGACCAGTTCGCATGACACTCAACAGCTGGAACTGCTCTTTGAGATCGATTGGCTTCTTGACATGGCAGTTCAGCGAAGTCATGGTGTTCTCCGTGATGGCTATCCATTGTGCCCGACGTTCGGCTGCCCGAGTTCGATGCTTGGCCGCAACCGTCTCCAGCGGACGAACCGTCAATGGCAAAGGTATCGCATACGCCCTGGAGCTTCGAACGTAACCACCAAACGATTGCCAGAATTCGTCATACGACCTGTGGAAGCTCCGGTGATACCTGGGCAAATAAGCGATCTGTCGCTCGCAGCGAATGCCAGCCAGCGTGCTTTGCTGATGAACCAAGGCAATCCCCTGCATCGCAGCCAAGCAAAAGTAGGGCGGCGAATGTTGCGGAAAATCTTGGCGAAACTGCTTGAGCTCAACAGCATCGGGACAGCACGACTGATTCCGTGTGATGAACACCGTTTGTTTACTCGTGCCGCCATCGATCAGCGCCGAGTCGACCCAGGCATACGACATTTCCGCCAGCCATTTGTCGCCAGCCATCAGGACGATGCTGGTTCCCCCTTCCTGACGATCCTTGATGGAGGCTTTGAGCAATATGGTGTAGTCGGTATCGGCACGCCTGCACCTCCACAGGGGCAGACCGCCGTCACGGTATACCGAATCCAGATAAGTCGCATCGTGATGGTTGTCTTCAAATTGATAATGCGACAACGCCGCGGCAATCCGTTCACGAATCGTCAGGCCCATGCAGAGATAGTGACGATGTCTCACGTAAAACAAGTGATTGATATCGTCAGGGGCATCGAGATAGCGAAGCACCAGCGGCAATGAGAAGAACTCATGGTTCATCCGCACGTAGGGCAACGCTCTTGCTGCGGCAGCAAACGTGACGAGACCGTGCCCTAACCCCGATGATCTGGTTTCACGAAGCAAGAGATCGACGAGCCGACTACTGAGCGACTGATAGTCTCTAATTCTGTGTTTGCTATTAGTCACTGCGCCCATGAAGACCACTCCTGTTATTTAATGCACTCTTTTTGCATTCCTGCACGAGCAGCAACAACTTCCTGTATTGGTCGTTGCTCGTAGCGCCAGACAGACTGCGATGCCACGAAACTATTTCTGGAAACATGATGGCCCGCTGGGATAACTCTTTCTTGCCGGTCATCGACTATCGTACACGATGTTTGCGCGGAACGGCACTGAGAATGTTCACTTTTTTCTGGATGGTGTTGAGCGTCTTTTAGAAGAGTGCCGTCGAACGTCTGGTTGCCAGCGATAGTTTTTCAAATCGATGCGGCCCCGTTCGTTGAAGACCACGCCCTCCGCTTCGAGCAACACCCGCTGCAACTGATCCGCCTTCTGTCGTGCCAGCGAGTAAGAGATTTCTCCTTTGGCATTGACCACCCGATGCCAGGGCAAGTCGTCATCCTCTTCATCACGCAGACTGAACAGTGCATAACCCACCAGTCGAGGCTGTTTCGACAACTTCGCCAACTCTGCAACCTGCCCGTAGGTCGCTACCTTGCCGACTGGGATTCTGCGGACGACTGCGTAAATCTTCGAGTAGTTGGAAGTTGGCATCGGTTCATGCTGCCGTGCGATGGCCACTGAGCAATGAGCCACGCAGAGTCTCATGTGCCTTGGCAATGAGTATCGTTGCCTGTACGCAGTTGACAATCACCTGCAAATCGTCGGGGCCGCGGAAAATCACTGTCGCGGCTGTTCGCCCCATGCGCAGCACTTTACGGGCAGCCCGCCGGGCCAGCTTATACTGAAGCCGGCGGGGCAACGTCGATAACACGCCCTGGGAAACGGAAACCTGAAACCTCATAAGTCACCCGATCATCACCGAGACAGCGGTCAGAGCAATGTAGCATACTTAGCATAAGCCCCACTTTGGAGATAGCTGAGTTTTAACGAGAGTGTCCGCCCGTCTGTTGATTCGTAAATCATCATCAAGCATTGAATGTGGATCAAGCAGGAGTGATGAGCATGAGCAAGGAACCTCATTCTGTTCGTTTCCATGCCCAGGGCATCACGATCGTTCGGCAGGCACCGACGCAACTACTCATGAAGCTACCCTTGCAGGCCACTGGAGCGACACTGGAACTGGGATTAGCATCGCTTCGCAAGCAAACAGCGGCGGCCCAACGTTGGCTGCAAAGCCTGGGGGCCATCAACATCTTGACGGGCGATCCCCATTTCGCGAGCACCAGCAGCGACAACCCAATCAAGCGGGCGAGCGAGATGACTGCCCGTATGCTGGGGCAAGCCAAGCCGACCAACCAAGATGCGGCACGCACCAAAACCGTGTACCAGTTCCTCACCGCGTTTTGGGACCTTACCGGTAAATCGGCGGAGGAACGCTTGGTCTTACTGGATCGCTTACAGTTTGAAGCAGCTTCGGATACGCCGATGACGGAAGAGAGCGACCCTCTTCCGGGAAACGAAATGTTTGGCGATCCGCAGCAGATGCAAGCCATGCTGGCTGAAATGATGAAGCCGAAGGAAGAACCGAGGCAGGCTCACTTTCTGTTTATCACCCGGCTCGGGGAAGAGGCTATCCGTCAGGCTTATCAAGAGGCTTTTGCACAAGCTTGCAGCAAAGCGGAACAACTGGCCGCCAGCGCTGGTCTTACCCTGGGGCGAATTGAATCCGTTGGTTACGGCCACGCCACTGACTACATCTCGCCCTACCGACACATGGAACAGCAAGCAAGTCACACCATCCTCGCCGGCACAGGATATCAGCCGAGAGAACATGAGAGTGTTTCCGAGCAACCCCTCTCAGCCGAGTTTCGGTTAAGTGTAACTGTCTATTTTGTGAACGAGGCAGAAGCGAAGACACTGTAGGTCGGCGCCACTACTGTTTCTTCCCGTTCTCGGTCTCGACTGCTTGAATCAGTTGATTCAGCATTGTGTTCAATTCCACGTCCTGATTGAACTTCACTCCATGCTCAATGTCTCCGACATTTTTCCCTGCGATGATGCCACGGTGATCAATCACCAGGAATTGGTTGCCATACCGAACATTCCAATGTAAGGCCAACGGCTCATAGGAACCCTGACGGCCACACCAGAAAGACCGCCAGTTCACTTTGCGTTCCCTGTTGAATTTGTGGACCTCGTTCAGATCTCTATCCGTATTGATGCCCAGTAAAACAAGGGGCTTGCCTTGCATGCGCTGGAGCAAGGCTCTCTTGTCAGCGGTAAAATCCGTTTCATCACGTTCGGTATTGGCCCATTTGCCGCCGCCATATTGCGAATGACTCCAGAAATGCAGCAGCACCACCTTACCTCGATAATCGCTGAGTTTGAATGGGATGCCATCGGTATCCTTGCATTCCAGTTCAGGAACTACTTTGCCGACTGCCAGCGACTTGTGATCGAAGACGATTCCCTCCGCGCTGGCGGCTATCGTTTTCAAGTCAGAATCGTTGCTCTCCTTCAGGTCGATCACCAGGCGTTCACACTCCTTGATAGCCTGTTTTTTATCCGCATCTCTTGTCGTCAGTACCAGTCGAAACCGAGCCTGCGCTACATCTTTGACGTGCTTGTTATTCCGAATGATCGATTTCATGAAATCGATTTCAGGTTTGCTGGCAGGAATTGATGTGAACCGATTCAGGAGATACCCGATATGCTCCCGGCTTGCGTAACGCTCCGATAGCAGCTCATAGTCTCTTTTACCCTGATGACCGAAGTTCATTCGTTCTTCGATGGCATGCAATCCCCTGTCTGTTCCAGGATCTGACTCAGCCAGTTTCAAAGCCACTTCCATCATTTCTTTTTGGATTCTCTCTCGTTCCCTTGATGCTCGTATCAACTCCGGCTGGAGCCCTTTGGCAGTCGCCTGTTGTGGTCCATGCGGGAGTCTGTCATATTGCTTGCGCAGTTCGATAAGCTGCTGATACAGTGCGTCGCTCTCATCCGCGACACGTGCATGCACGATGTTAGTTGAAAGCAGCAGAACACAAGCAAACCACGGCAGGTATTGCATGGATGGCTCCTCTGTTCAAAGATGGACTCCTTCCTACTTGATGGAGGAGTTCCGAGCAACTTATCCAGTTCCGTGCCACCCTGCTTTCAGGAATCAACCAGCGTAGTCGTGCTGAACTCGCATCTGAGGATTTCCGCCGCAGATTGGACACCTGGCATCATCAGGAACAGGGTCGCAGGCTTGAGCACAGTTGTCGTGAACGCCACATCCACACCCGGTACAAATGCCTGCTTCACGCTTACTGGAGATGGGGTTGCCACATCGTAAACAGATTTCGCCAATCAACTGACGGATAACGGGCGGCTTGTACTTCTTGTGTGTAACGGGGTAAGGAGAGGGTGGGCTTAACCTCGGCTTCGATGAAACAGCGGCAGGTTCATTCGGCCCTTCTTTCAACTTTTCTTCGTATGCCTGCATTTCCTGCTGCCATACCAGGGCACGCAGGGCAAAGTAGACGCCCACCGCCAGGACGGAAAACAGGAAGCCGAGAATGCCCCACAAAACTGGCGAAAGCCTGGCTCCCCTTTTCTTGATATTCAATGCCTCGCGGAAGAGAACTGCAGCACAGACGACGCTAAGAACGAACACCACCGCCCGCAATACCGTGGCGACAGGCTGTATTCCAGGCACGCTGTTTTCCATGACATACTCTCCTCTGT
>DAOMFV010000191.1:0-6841 GCA_035430005.1 Gemmatales bacterium | reverse complement strand
AAAAGTCTATTTAGCCCCCGGCTCTTCAAGCCGGGGGTGAACCGCGCGACGACAATATCTTGTCACCGAAACACATCACCTTCATTGGCGCTACTATTTCACCTGGCCGTATACTGTTATTGGTGTGGTATCCACTTTTAAGCATACTCGCCCCCCGGCTTGAAGAGCCGGGGGCTAAATGATCATGTGGCCGAACGAAACTCACCCAATACCTGTGCTTCCCGCCTTCGCATCGCCTGCATGCGAAACCACTTCATTGGCTGCAACAGTCCCCAGGTCATCAAATACGCCCCTTTGATCGTGGGCCGGTAGCAGTCCCCGGCGGCATCGTAGCTGAGCCAGCCTTTATTAACCTGGGCATCGTAACTGTTCTTCAAGGCGTACTCTTTCAGGTATGCTATCGCCTGGCCCGGTTCGTAGAGCATCTTCCGGGCGGTGATGTTGCTCTTCTTCATCATGTATTGATGCAGCCGATAGAGTTCATTCACATCGGTTACCGATGGCACCTGGGTGCGGACGTTCTCCGGCCCCTGCCGAAATGCGGAAAGCTCGGCGCTGTTGAGCGTATCGACACACTGATCGGTGACATAACGGGTGCTGAACTCGACGTACCAGGTTTGAATGGTGAGGACATCCGCAGCGACCAAAGCTGTGACCATCACTTTGTCCCCGGACGGGCGGTTGACGAGCATGATGAGGTAGGCCTTCACCCCCGGCGTGGCATTGGGCAGGTGAATCAACGTCGGCTCATCGAAGCCCAGTTCGTAGAGGTCGTTGGTCTTCTGCATCAGGAAGTCCGTCAGTTGGGGATCAAGCGAATGCATCTGCAGCTCTTCGCAAGCCGGGTTGGCCGACATCTTCTGATTGCTGAGAATCAGCAGCGGCGTGGCGAGGAAGTAGAAGGCGACGAAGCCCACAAGCCAGAGGTAGAGCGTTGGGTCATCCCACCAGATGGCGAGCATAGGGTATTTCTCGGTGGGATGTATTTAGACCCCGGCTCTTTAAGCCGGGGGTCTATCACGCGCAGAAAGAATAGTGAACCGACCAACAACACAAGGTGATGGCACGGTGACAAGGCCCCATAACAAGCATTGGGCCTTATCTTTACCATCAACAAAAGATACCTCCATCGCCAGATCGTCCCCCGGCTTGAAGAGCCGGGGGCTAAATGCGCCTACCACAGCCAGATCCAGGCTGCAATGATGGCCCCGATGGCGAAGACCAGTAACCCCATGCACGCCCAGAACCGGGTGTAGTTGAACTGCTCTTCGACGCTGTCCCCGGTGCGCCAGTTACGCAGAGGCGGGGCCTTGTACGTCGACAAGTTCAGCAGCTTGGCAATCGAACGAAAGGTTTGACTTCCATTCAGTTCTTGAGGTTGCTCGGTCATAGGTTCGGTCATGGGTTTGGTAGACAAGGGAATTCTCCTGATCGACGTGCGACAAGAATGACTGTGTTACACGCCACGATGAAACTTTCGCTGTAACTTATTCTGCCAACTGGTCGAGTTGTGTACAGAAGGATCACCGAATTCTTGAAATAATTCATAATGACATTCAGGCTCTGGCATAATTGGTTGTGACACGGTTGGGAGACTGGTCACAGTACCGGTATAGATAACGCTGAACAACAATCACAGGCTAGCGGCAAACCGCTAGCCTGTAAGCATTTCAATAATCAGCAAGCATCGCTACCGCACCTTGATCCCTCGGATCTCATAGTGGTAGACATCCTTCCTGCCCGCCTTGCTACCCTTCTTGCTGACGACGAACTTATCCTTCGCCACTTTCGTGAACGGATCGACAATCGTCTGATCCTTCTCGATACCGATGCGATCGGTACCGAGCAGGTCAGCGTCTTCCAGCCCGGCCGCCAGGGCGTCGATGAGCCCCTCAGCAGCAGGGGCAGCGGTGGCCAGTTCATCCTTGCCGGCAATCTTGAGCCCTTCCGAAGCTACCTTGATGAGCGACTTGATCACGTCCTTGGTGCGCTTGACATCGGTATCGTCGCTGTCGAAGATGCCGGCAAACACGATGATCTCGCACTTGGCCGTCTTCTCTTGCGTGGGGAGATTGGGGAAGAGCTGGATGTCAGCAGCCTGGAAGGCCCGAGTCTGGTCTTTGCTGATGGGATAGATGTTCGTCACCCGGTCGAACGCTTCCTTGCCATGCACTACGAGGTACGTCACCAGGATTTCATCACGAGCATCTTTGACGCCGGCAGCACGATCCGAAGTCCGCTGGCAGAAGAGTTCCAGAGCACGCACCTGCTTGGGAGCCTTGGCTGTCGTCTTCTTGCCGGTCTGACCAAAGAGCAACGGAGTGTTGAACGGCTGCAGCTTGACCAACGGGCCATGACCTGAACCAACAGCACGATCATCATCGTCCATATCGTTCAAAGCCAGGGCAGAACGCAGATCGTTCTCTTCGGGCAGAAGCAGACCGGTGCTGCCTTTGCCTTCCGCAGCTTCTTCAGCGCGAATGGTATCAGCCAGTGGTTTGAACCGATCCTTCAGTTGCCCCACCAAACCCTTGAGTTCGTCAGCAGTGATGACCTTGCCATCGACAAGCTTCTTGTCAGCGGCCCCGATGAGCTTTTCACGGATCGAAGGAGGGATCGCATCCCAGCGCTTGACGTAAGCCTTCAAGAGACCAGCCGGCACTCGCTTGAGAATTGTGAAGATGGAGTTCTCCAGGGTGCCTTCCGCCTTGGCATTGGTCAGGAAGCGTTTCACGGAAGAGATGGTCAAGCCCAGGAGCGGATTGCCACCGGTAACAGCAACGCGCTTGGCGATGGTGGCCAGAAGGGCGTTGCGTTCTTCAGTAGAGAGGACTTTGACACGACGGCCCTTGGCGGGCTTGCCTGGCGACTTGACCTGCTGGCCCACCGTATCTTCGGCGTTGGGGCCGGGAACACGGACGCCGCCTGGAATATCATCGCTGGCTGTGGGCTTAGGAGTCTCTTTCTTCTTCTTGGTCTTGTTGTCGCCTGCTCCCACGACATAGTCATCTTCATCGATGACCCAGCCATACACGCAATGATCGCCCTCGGCATTGGGGCCTTCTGCCCGATAGAGACCGGCGAGCGTTTCGCTCGTGGTCACCTTGGCGGTAAAGGCATGTTCACCTTTGTCGGTGAAAGTACCGATGATGTTCTCCGGTGAGACCGTGCCTTCCAGGGTCATCCCGTCGACGGTGGCGGAAAACGCCCCTTCTTTCACTTCGCCCTTGAACCAGCGAGAATGCTTTTCGTTGAACCCGGCATCCTGGCTGCAAACGTAGGCCAGGAACTGCTTGCTGTCGGCGGCGATGCCCACCAGGGCCGGGACATCGCATCCTTCCAGCTTGCCGACAAAGTTCGGCGCTAATTCATTGTCAGGCGGCGTTTCGCGGGTTTGCTCCTGCGAGATACCGACGGGAAGCCACATGGTCAGGGCCATCAGCAGGAGAACGGCTGCTACCGTTACTCTGCGCGGCCACGCTGCTTGCTGTTTCGCTTTCATCTTCATTTCTCCAGGGGGCGCGTATGATCTGCGGAGCGGGAAGCGGCCCCGGCGCTTCCCGCGATACCAATGGGCGGCGGAATAGATTCTCTGGCTACGTGTGCTCCTCCCCTTACCAGAGGGAGGTCGGGTGGGCCGGCTTGCTCCTCCCCTTACCAAGGGGAGGTTGGGTGGGGTTCTTTTATCACTGCCCCACAACCGATCCATCGATTACTTCGGTGGGTTCTTCTTGGCGTTGTTGTTCGCCTTAGCTGGCGCTTTCTTATTCTGGCCGGTTCCTCCTTTCTTGTTGCCAGGGTTGTTGTTGACGACCTTCTTGCCCTTAGGCAGGTTTTTGGCATTGTTGACTTTCTGAGCCTGGACTGCTTCCTGCGCTTCTTCGGTGACTTGCGTCTCAACGGTTTCTTCCACTTCCGTCGCGGTCACATCGGTCACTTCTTCTTCCACGACTTCTTCCACAACCTGTTGTTGCTGTTGATTCTGGTTCTGATTTTGCAGTTGCTGGTTTTGCTGCTGTGCTGGCAACTGTTGTTGAACGATTCTCCGTTGAACGACTCGGTTGCCTCCATTGGGCAGGCTGAGATTGCGCTGCTGAATGACCCGTCGGATCTGCTGTGATCTCTGTTGTGCGGGCTGTGATTGGACGGCTACGCCAGGCTTTTGTCCCTGTTTCTTCACAGCGCCCACGATCTCCAGGGCAGGATCGACGATCCAGCCGACGACATAGTGATCGTCATCGACATCGTCTTCTGCTCGATAGAGCCCGGCATAGCCTTTGTCGGATGTCTTCCAGGCATTGAACGTCAACGCCTTCTTGTCTTCACAAGCCAGGGTGCCGATAAAAAGGCCATCCTCGACTTTGCCTTCCATCGTGACACCATCGGCACTGGCTTTGAGCTTTCCCTTTTCCATCGTCCCTTTGAACCAGCGCGAATACTGCCCATTGAACTCCTTGTCGTTGCTGCAGGCATAGGCCACGAAGGCATCGCCCGTCGTCACCAGGGCGACACGCGCCCCGCCGGGAGCGTTTTTGATCAGCCCTACATAGGTTTTGTCATCCGAATCGGTTCGCCATGATACAGCGAAGAGCGTGCCGGTGATGCCTGTCAGCAGAAGGGCCAACAGATAGGCCCAGCGAGGGTTGCGATTTTTTGCAGTCATAACCATGTCTCCTTCTCGGTGCGTTATTCAGCACGCAGTGATGTGGGGGATCATTCGATACTGAAGCGCCCGTAGTCATCTAAGAAATCACGCAGAAATCATTAGGTGGTACAGACATTCCTGTCTGTGCCGGCCAGACAGGAATGTCTGGCCCACAACCCAAATATTTCTGCAAAAGGACTTACCAGGCTGAACCCTGCTTGTGGCTGCAAGTGAAAGGAACTTCAGGTAATACAGGTTCTGCCAATTGCCCACCGCGCTGACAGGCATTACCCGATTTCTTGAAGAATGGTTCGAACTGTCTTTCTCCTCCCCTTACCAAGGGGAGGTTGGGTGGGGTTCTTTCCAGCGTCTAACCCCCTCTAGCTCCCCCTTGGTAAAGGGGGAGAACCAGACCAGGCATAGCACAATCCCCTCACCACCTGGCTCCTCCACATCCTATCATAAACCTCTGACTTCCCCTTTTGAGCAGCAGCATGTTCGCAGAGGCCTCTACGTTCACCTGGTTCGATGGAATGGCGCTCCTGGTGGTGCCCTTCCTCATCCTGGTCAATGGCTTCTTCGTCGCCGCCGAGTTTGCCCTGGTCTCGATCCGCCACACCGAAGTCGAACAGTTACTGAAAAAGGGCAGCCACCGGGCGAAGTCGCTGCATCGGCAGTTTGAATCACTGGATGATGCCATCGCCGCCTGTCAGTTGGGCATCACGGTTGCCAGCTTGCTTCTCGGTTGGCTCGGCGAGCAGACGCTGGCTCACCTGTTTCATCCCGTCTTCTCGTTCCTGAGCGGCCCCTGGCAACTCGCCGCCGCCCATACTGCCGCCAGCATTTTGGCCATCGTCATCATCACCGTGCTGCACGTGGTGCTGGGCGAACAGGCGCCGAAGTTGTTTGCCTTGCAACGGCCGGAGCGAGTCGCCCTGTGGATTGCC
Source organism: Gemmatales bacterium (assembly GCA_035430005.1). Lineage (GTDB taxonomy): Bacteria > Planctomycetota > Planctomycetia > Gemmatales > HRBIN36 > JAEUIE01. The sequence goes on along the minus strand of DAOMFV010000191.1, from coordinate 1,249 downwards.
CTGCCTCTGGAATACTTCACCAAGCTGACCAAGCCGCTGGTCTATTTGATGAATGTCATGTCCAACGGAGTAATCCGGCTGTTCGGGCTGCCCGTTAGCAATGGCGAGAATCGCACCCATACCGTAGCCGAGCTGGCGATGCTCGTCGAAGAGGTGGAAGAAGCGGGCCTCATCACTTCCGAGCAGGCCGAGTACGTTCACAACGTCTTCCTCTTCTCGGCCAAGAAGGTGGGCGAATGCATGCTGCCCCGGGAGAAGATGAGTTGCCTGGAACTGCACATGCCGCTCAACCAGGTGCTCGACCAGGTGCGTGAGAGTGCCCACACCCGCATCCCGGTCTACGATACCAATCTCGATAACATCGTCGGCATCGTGAACACCAAGGACCTTCTGCACCTGGTCAGTATGCAGGGCATGGCCATTCTCGACGACGCCATCTACCCGGCCAGTTTCATGTCGCCTGATCAGAGCATCGCTGAGGCTCTTCGCCATTTCAAGAAGACCAAACGCCACATGGCCATCGTCCGCAATGATCAACATGAAGTGGTCGGCTTGATTACGTTGGAAGATATTCTCGAAGAGATCATCGGCGATATTGAAGATGAGCACGATACGCCAAAAACCCAGCGCCGCTTCAAACTCAGCCGAGCCGCCTGGACCATCGGCAAGAAGTCGCCCTCAGTAGGCAAAGGCGGCCTCTCGCAACAACCACCCACCAAGGGAAAGTCCGGCCCCCCTCTCCCCCCCGTGGAGAGGGGTTAGGGGTGAGGAGCTCTTGCCTGTCCCCGCTCTCCGACCTCATCATGACACACAAGTCGAAAAGCTACTGATCTCCTGCCCTTCCACAGTTAGAACTGGTGTACATAAAGAGGAGTAGGACATTTCTTTTGCCCGAAGGGCATTACCAGCATAGCCCAGGGTTGCGAGGTACTCCTCGCTACCCTGGGAAGGAATTCACCTCATCCATTTCCTGAAAGGAATCACCAACCTTCCGTGAACAGAATCGCCAACTGACAGTGGTGGAGTTCCCTTTCAGGGAACGGAACTTTTTACGGCAGGCTACTCGATCCAGAAACCCCTCACCCCTAACCCCTCTCCCCGGGAGGGAGAGGGGAAGCAGACCGTCTCACCCCATCTCACCACCCACTCCCACTCTTGCGTCCCGTCACCCCTCCGTGATACATGTTGATATGTACACACCATTCCACGGAGGCCCCGCCATGCGCGAAAAACCTTCCCGTCTCTCCTC
>DAOMFV010000190.1:0-7034 GCA_035430005.1 Gemmatales bacterium | reverse complement strand
CAAATAGGCAGACTTTCCCCTAGTGCGCCTTAAGGAAGCAAAGCATAGCAATTGTAGTTTAGGTCAGGCTTAGTCATTAAACAAATATGGTATCCCACTTTTTACTCGGCTATTGGCATATAGATACTGGGTGAAAGGCAGCAATGAAGCAAGTCAATGGTCTGGATTGCCGTGCGAATCGCCCCCAAATTGGTGGCATGGGTGCTGATAACGATGGGAATTGCCAAGCCACGCTGGGTTTCCATCTGCTCGTGCTGAACAATCGAAGCAACGCTGATGTGCTCTTTTCCAAGAATCCCGGCTACTTGCGCAAGGTTACCCGCCTGCTCTTCAACATTGACCCGAAGGTAAAATCGGCTTTGAATCTCAGAGGGGGAACGCAGGCCGATTCCTCGGTCAGGAGCCCACAACTTCATACTCTGGAAAGTAATAGGGGCATGACCTAGCGCCAGGTCAATCAGATCAGACACCACGGCACTGGCAGTCGGCATTTGCCCGGCTCCCGGACCGCACAGTAGCATATCGGTCACCATGTCGCCCACCACTTCAATGGCGTTGTAGGGGCCGGGCATCTGGGCCAGTGGATCGAACCGGCTGACCAGGGTGGGTTCCACGTGCAAGGCTACCCGATGCTCGCTCATCCACGCTTCGGCGATGAGCTTAATCTCATAGCCCATGACCCGGGCAAAATGAATATCGACCGCTTCAACGGTCTGGATGCCTCGGCGTTCGATGGAGTCGCCATTGATACTGATGCCGAAACAGATGCGGGATAAGAGCGCGAGCTTCTGCGCCGAATCGGTGCCGTTGACATCCAGCGTGGGATCAGCTTCGGCAAAGCCCAGACGTTGAGCCTCGAGCAATGCGTCAGCGTAGGAGCAACCCTTTTCGGACATGGCGGTGAGGATGTAATTGGTCGTTCCATTCAAGATGGCTTTGATGGCTGTTACCTGATTAGCCGCCAGCCCCTGGCTGAGGGCATGCACGATAGGAATGCCGCCACCGATGCTTGCCTCGAAGCCCAGGGTACATCCCTGCCGATAGGCGGCACTGAAGAGCTCATCTCCATGGGAGGCCAATACCGCCTTGTTGGCTGTGATCACGTGCTTCTTAGCCTCGAAGCTGCGAAGCATATGGGTTCGTGCCGGCTCCAGTCCGCCCATGAGTTCAATGACGACATCGACTTGAGAATCATGAAACACGCTATCGGTATCGTTGGATATTAAGTCTTTGGGTACAGCAATCAGCCGTTCTTTTTCGACATCGCGCACGACGATCCGGCGAAGGTCCAGGGGACGCCCGGCACGCTGCTGCATCCGGTCTTTTTGCTCGGTTAGTAATCGAACCACGCCGCTGCCGACTACACCGCAGCCCAGCAACGCTACACCAAGAGACTTCATCGTATTGAGCTTCCCCGTGCTATCGAACAGAATCAAGCGGTTTGATCCGCATCGCCGAGACTGTGGGGATGATACCCCCGAGCAATCCCATCATCACAGTAAAGATACAAGCCACCATGATAACTTCATGATCAACCATCGTTTAGAAGATGATAGTCTTGTCGGCGTCGTCAGGAAAGCACTACCTGTACCGGCTAGAAACTCTACACAACAGCGGCATCGCGGCATGGAACCCGCCAAGAACAGAATCTGCAATCAATGTGCCGCCTTCTCTTTTGCGAAACTGGCAAACCCATATCATGAAAGGGTTGTTTCTCTTTGCTTCGTTGATCATGCCAACAGTACCTCCCGTTAAGGGAACGCTTGCATTCGTTACCCTTGGCTGCGCCAAGAACCTCGTCGATTCCGAAAGGATGCTGGGGCATCTTGCCATTGATGGATACGCCATCGTACCGGAAGCGGACGGGGCCGATGTTGTTGTCATCAATACCTGTGGCTTCATCGAAGCAGCCCGGCAGGAATCGCTGGGTGTTATCCGGGAGATGATTGACCTGAAAGACAAGGGCAAACTGAAGGCCGTAGTCGTAGCGGGGTGCCTGGCTGAACGGAAGAAGGATACGCTGCTGGACGAAGTTCCTGGCATTGATCACCTCGTAGGTGTCTTTGGGCGCGAAGAGATCACTGCGGTCTGCGATAAGGTTCTGGATGGCAAGATGGATAGCCAGGTGATCAGGAAGTTCAATGCCAGGAAGAAGAGCGAAATCATCAAGTCGAGCAGGAAGCTGAGCCTCAATATTGCCCCTCCCAAACCCGATCTACTGAAGGAACAGCGTTCGCTCTTCAAACCTGCCCCCGTGCGGGCGCTGCCTGACGATGCCCGGCTCCGCATCACGCCCCGGCATTTTGCGTATTTGAAAATCAGTGAAGGCTGCGATCGGCTTTGCACCTTCTGCGCCATCCCCGGCATGCGTGGCAAGCATGCGACCAAACCCATTGAACAGGTGATTCTGGAAGCAAAGGAACTGGCGGCTGACGGCGTGCGTGAACTCAATATTGTTGCCCAGGACAGCACCTACTATGGTATGGATTTCTACGGGAAGCCACGCCTGGATGATCTTCTGAAGGAATTGGACAAGGTCAAAGGCATCGACTGGATTCGGGTCCTTTATGTCTATCCGATGTACCTGACAGATTCGCTCCTGAAGGTACTCTGTTCAGCCAAGAAAGTTGTGCCTTACATCGATATGCCTTTGCAGCACATCAACGATACGATGCTCAAACGCATGAGCCGTAAAGTGAATCGAAAGCAGACCGAAGACTTGATTGGTAAGCTCAGGCAGGCGATCCCCGGGCTGGTGATGCGGACGACATTCATTGTGGGCTTCCCCGGCGAGACGGAAGAGCAGTTTCAGGAACTATGCGACTTCGCCACCGAGATGCACTTCGAGCGGGCAGGGGTTTTCACCTATTCCTTTGAGCCTGGCACCCCAGCAACGAAGTTGCCGAATCATCTGTCGGAAGAGGTCAAGAATGAACGGCGTGATCGCCTGATGAAGACTCAGCAGAAAGTTGCCTTTGCATGGAGTCACAAACAAGTTGGTCAGACGCTGGAGGTACTGATTGACAGCCCTGACCACGAAACGCCCGGCTGGTGGCGGGGCCGCTCGTTTGCGGATGCCCCGGATATCGATCCAATTGTGAAGGTCAAAAGTAAGAAGATCAGCACGGGCGATCTCGTTTCGGTGAAGATTACAGCGGCGGAAGGGTATGATTTGTTGGGGAAGGCGTAGTCTCCCATTAGGCGTCTACATATCAAGAATACCGGCATGCTGATCCCAGAACGCATCGGGAACTTGGTAACCTGGCGGTGCTTCCGGGCGGGAAGGTCTGGAACGCCCCGGCTCTGGCTGGTAATATGCTTCTGCTGCGCAATCATTTTGAAGCGGTGCTCCTGAAACTGGCGACTGAGTAAGCGAATGAAGTTGACCACCACTCATATCGATTGGATCAACATCGGCTTGATGTTGATCTCAGCCTTGGCTGCGTACGCGTTGCCATTCGAGGTGTTTCTTTTCTCCTACGCTGTCCTTGGCCCGCTGCATTACCTCACCGAAATTAGTTGGCTGCATGAACGGAAGTATTTCACTACCGGGGCCCGTGATGCAGTTGTGCTGATATTGTTGGGCGTGCTGTTGTTCGGCACATCGGTGATCATCCCGAAGTACTTTCCCCCTGCGGAAAATGCTTCACCACAAGTGAAGCAGACCTTTCAGCAACAGCTCAATCAGGCAGGAGCAATGATCATCTATCTTGCCTTTATGGGTGCCCTGGCAATGACGACATTCCGAACGCTGGGCAGCAAGGTGCTGTTCATGCTGGCGGCGGGGTTGTTCCTGGTGGCTCTTCTTAAAGTGCAGGTCTGGGTTTTGTTCTTCATCGTCTTCCTGCCGACACTCGTGCATGTCTTCGTTTTCACAGCGGCGTTCATGCTGCTCGGGGCACTGAAGAGCCGGAGCGTGCCCGGATTGATTGCCTTCGTCTTACTCCTGACGATTGGAGCGACCTTGCTCTTCTATCGCCCTGAAGTGACGATGACGGTCGGTGAGGGGGTTCGCAGCCACTATCGGTTCTTTGTCGACCTCAATCGCTGGCTGGCTCAGATCTTTGGTCAGGTGTGGACTAATAAGGACCAAGCCTATCAAACCGAGCTCGGTGTGGCTCTTATGCGTTTCATCGCCTTTGCTTACACCTACCACTATCTCAACTGGTTCTCGAAGACGTCGATCATCAGGTGGCACCAGGTGAACCGGATTCGACTGGTGGTTATTGTTGTTCTCTGGCTGATGGCGGTGTTCCTCTACTGGTGGGATTACTATTACGGCTTCATCGCTCTCTACACGTTGAGCTTTCTGCACGTGTTTCTTGAGTTCCCGCTTAATTGGCGCTGCTTTATCGACTTAGGCCGGGAAGTACGAGGCATCAGTCAGAATGGTTGGGGCAGACAGCCTGCGTGAAAGCCGTCGTAACGGCATTCGGAGACCGTGCCACACTTCGCTGGTACTCCGGCGAGGTGTGGTTGCGCGAAATAGCGTACTGTCACAGGTATATTATTGTGGTGGTACGACATGCGGTTGAGGCACACCCCGTCGGAGTGTGGCACAGTTTTAGAACTAAGATACCCCGGACGATTGTCCGGGGTGCTGCTTTTCGTTCAGTAGTGATCTTAATTCAACTCAGGCAATCATTCTGACCAGCTTCTTGGAAGCGGTTGGGATGTTCAGCGTCGTGGTCTGCGTCCACTTGCCGGCATCAGCGGCTCCATTCCAGCGTTGCAGAGAGATCGACTTGATCATCGCACGCTCGTCTTCTTCGAGGACATCGAAGTAAGCAGCGGAATAGCCCTCGCGGATCTTCTGGGACGACATGCCCAGAAACAAAAGCGCTTCACGGCCATCTTCAAAGTTAGCAATGGCACGCCAACACTGGGGCTTGGATTCGGTCAGAAATGAAGGCATCGGGGGAAACCCTCCATGGTTTAAGAAGAAGACTGGAACTCCGCCAGTCGTTTGTGAAGTCGTATTATGATGATCGCACTACTGTATGTCAAAAGAAATCTCTTGGAATTCTTCAAGTTTTCTTGACACATCGGGCTTGACCTGCTTTACCCGGAAGGCTACCATCGCCCCAATCTGTGTGGCTTGTCACATGGATTCATCTTAAGGAATACCGCCAGGAGGAAGCCTCTGCTCCCGGCATGAAGGAGATGGACCTCCGATTCTAACTCGCTTTGGAAGTGTCCACTTCTTTCTAGCACCGCTTCGCAGGTTGATCTCATGCATGATGATGTGCCTACCGCATTAGGGTTGGCCGCCCCTGCCAAGATCAATCTCTTTCTCGAAGTAGTTGGACGTCGGGCAGATGGTTATCACGAACTCGTCACCTGCATGGCTCCGCTGGCCTGGGCTGATGAACTAACCTTCACTGCCGCTGACCAGTTGTCCCTTACCTGCGACGCTCCGTCTCTTCCCCTGGATGCCAATAACCTGGTGCTCAAGGCTGCTTTAGCTCTTCAGCGTCAGGTGGCTACGAATCACGGCGCAGCGATTGGCTTATCCAAGCGAATCCCTTCGCCGGCAGGATTGGGTGGTGGCAGCAGCGATGCGGCTACCACACTCCGCGGGCTGAATCAACTGTGGAACACGCAACTGAGCGATTCTGAGTTGATGAACCTGGCGGCCCAGATTGGCAGCGATGTTCCTTTCTTCCTGGCTCAGTCATGGGCCTGGTGTCGGGGACGAGGCGAACAGGTAACTGCCTTCAATGCGGGGATCAGTATTCCCCTCTTGCTGGTGTGTCCGCTGGTTGGTCTCAGCACCGCTGCAATCTATCAATCTTTGAATGCTCCTTCACTTGATGTGGGGAAGCAGCAGGCACGGAGCGAAAGCTTGATGATCGAGGCAATTAGGATGAGTAACCTCGAACTCATTGGGAAAGAACTCTTCAATCGCCTGCAACCGCCCGCCGAACGGTGTTTGCCTCTGGTGGGTGAACTTCGGCAACTGTTCGAGAGGGCTGCTTCGCAAGGACTTTGCGCAGGCAGCCTGATGTCGGGCAGTGGCAGCAGCTACTTCGCGGTATGTCGCAGCCGGCAGGAAACCCAGCAACTGGCTCGATACGTTCAACAACACTGGGATGGTGGAGTACTTACACAAGGCATGGGGACGGCTGAACCAAAGCCTGGCTCTCCGGAACGGACTCTACGACTGATCGTCACCAGTACGATGTAACGTGCTGAGGATGATTTGACGCTGATCTCCCGTACGAAGCTGACTGAGGTTCATTGGGATGCGCCCTCAGGCTCAGAGGATTCAAGGAGGACAGCTGTGCAAATCACCGAAATCCGCATCAAGCTCATGGACGACAAGGAAAGCCGCAACGAACGATTGCTCGCTTTCTGTTCCGTGACGTTCGACCACATGTTCGTGGTACGAGACCTGAAAATCATCGAAGGCCTCAAGGGGCTCTTTGTCGCCATGCCCAGCCGCAAGCTGACCGACCGCTGTGGCGGCTGCGGTTGCAAGAACCACCTCCGTGCCCGCTTCTGTAATCAGTGCGGCTTCCGTCTCCAGGAAGACCGCGCTCCCCGTGACGATCATGGCCGTGCCAAGCTGCATGCCGATGTCGCCCATCCCATCAATGCCCAGGCACGTGAGTTTGTTCAAAGTGGCATCATCCATGCCTTCCATGATGAAATGGACAAGGCCCAGCAGCCCGGCTATGTCTGCCGGTATGATGAGCTGGATGCCGGCGAAGAGACCGTAGGGTTGTACGAAAGCTTGGTCGGCGCGCCCATCAATGGGGATGCCAGAACGCATCAGCCCCATCCGCCTCGTGGCACGCCGATTCCAAGAAGAGCTCCGGTTTCCGCTCCGGTTCATGCCACCGTGGATCGCCCCGGTTTCGGCACAGGCGTCTATGAGTAAGATTTGTGCCACACTCCAACGGTACTCCGTTGGGGTGTGTCTCAGTTGCTTGTCTCGTCACAACCTGGAAAAATACCAGAGACACGACACTATTCTTCGCAACCACACCCCGACGGAGCGGCTGTGTTGTTTGTCAACCGTTTTCTTGTTT
>DAOMFV010000189.1:0-7082 GCA_035430005.1 Gemmatales bacterium | reverse complement strand
CCGGAGGAGCGTTCGAAGGCTTCGGGCGCTCCTCCGGAGCTTGGGAATTGCTTGTTCATTTACCAGGCCCTTCCGGGCCTGGCTAATATCGAAGGCTCCTTTGGAGCCAAGACAATAATGGCCGGTGCCAAGTATTGTGAATTATTCGGCGTGGCTCAAGCCTCCCTTGCCCCCCTTATTTTGAGTGCCAAGCCCTTACGCTTCTTTGCCAACTCCTGCTTATATCTTTTCAACCAGCGGGAGGCCCAGCCTTTCGCATCTGGATCAGTTGGTTCGGCCAACTTTGCCTCCAGCTTCCTTATGCATGTTTCCAAGTCGGCAATCTTAACTGGATGGACGCTGTTCGCATGAAGGAACGGATGTCCATTGAAACGATACGTTTCATTCTTCTTACGGTTCCGTTTCATCACATCGCCTTTCTTTCTACTGCCAAACACATCCCCTATCATCGAGCATAATTCAATTGCTTTGGGCAGGCAAATGAAACAACTTGCAGGCATTGGCCGTTGTAAGCTCACTGAATGGTTCCAGTCCCATGCCGCTCATCGCTGCCAGGTAGGCAGCGGTATGCACTACGTAGGCTGGTTCATTCTTCTTGACTTTGCCCCGCATTGGGTCGGGGGTCAAGTAGGGGGCATCGGTTTCGACGAGGATGCGGTCATCGGGAACCACATCGAGCACAGCCCTGAGGCTTGATACCTTCTTGTAGGTGACCATGCCGGAGAAGGAGAGGTATAGACCCAACTTGAGGCACTGCTTAGCAAACACCTGGTCGCCGCTGAAGCTGTGCATCACGCCACGCACTGGCCCATACTGGGCGAAGTCAGCTTCCAGCATCGGCAGAATGTCGGCCTCCGCTTCCCGGCAATGAATGACGACGGGTAGCCCGATCTGCCGAGAGAGGGCCAGGTGCCGGGCGAAGTAATCCTGCTGCATGTCGAACGGGGTAGTGTCCCAGTGCCGGTCCAGGCCCGTTTCGCCGAGAGCGACGACTTTTGGCATCGTCACCATTTCCAGCACCTTCTCCCAATCGCCTTCGAGAGCTTCGACGGCATTGTTGGGATGGATGCCCACGCTGGCATAGACGGAGCTGAACTGTTCGGCATATTCGATACCACGTTGTGCTGATGCAGCGGTGGTGGCAATGCAGACCATCCGCTTGACGCCTGCCGCTTCGGCACGCTGGACGACCGCTTCCACCTCGCCACGCAGGCGATCATCATCGAGATGAACATGGGTATCGATCAGATTCAGTGACACGATCAGTTCCTGTTGCAACGGGCACATTGGTATTCTACAAGACGGAGCATCGGCTAAAACGTTCGCCATCGAGTTAGATGAGCCGTAAGCTAATGTCTGATGACAGCCCGACGCGCTAGCGAGGGTGGACCTCGCGATTGCATGCGCCCCCTCGCTTGCGCGTCGGGCTGTCATGGAGATCAGAGGTGACCATGAAGCTGGCAGTTCGGCGAGACACGGGTGGCCCTGGTGCCCGAATCGGTGAAGAAACTGATCGGCGCCGGGTTTCAGGTCGCCATCGAAACCGGAGCAGGTGCCGCTTCGGGTTATGGGGATAGTCTCTACACCGAAGTCGGGGCAACCATCGCCAACGATACTGCATCGCAGATGAAGGATGCAGGCTTCATCCTCAAAGTCGGTGTGCCCACCAGCAAGGAAGTCGAAGGCTATCCTGCTGAGGCCAAGCTGCTCACCTCGTTGATGCCAACCCGTAACGTGCCTATTGTGCAGGCCCTTGCCGCCAAACGCATCACCAGCTTCTCTACCGATGCCATCCCCCGTACCACCCGTGCCCAGGCGATGGATACACTCTCCTCGATGGCCAACATCACCGGCTACAAAGGTGTTCTGCTGGCTGCTGTAGAACTGCCCCGTTACTTCCCGATGCTCATGACCGCTGCGGGGACCGTGCTGCCTGCCAAGGTCTTCGTCATTGGGGCAGGCGTGGCAGGACTTCAAGCCATCGCTACCGCCAAGCGACTGGGCGCTCAGGTCTTCGCCACCGATGTTCGCCCTGAAGTGAAAGAGCAGATTGAAAGTGTCGGGGCCAAGTATGTCGGCATCGAACTCAAGCAGAGTGCCGCCGCCGGGGGTGGCTATGCCAAGGAGCTTTCCGACGAGGATAAGGCTCGGCAGAAGCAACTGCTGGCTGAGCAATGTGCTGTTTCTGATGTTGTCATCACCACCGCGTTGATCGGTGGAGTGTTTGCACCAAAGCTGATCAGCGCTGACATGGTGAAGACGATGAAGCCGGGGTCGATCATTGTCGATCTGGCTGCGGATGGCGGGGGGAATTGTGAACTCTCCAAGCCAGGAACCACAATCATCGAGTCCGGCATCAAGATCATCGCTCCGCTGAACCTCCCCGCTTCTGTCCCGTTCCATGCCAGCATGCTCTGGTCGCGCAACCTCACGAGCTTCCTGCTGGCCTTTTGGAAGGACAAAGCGTTTACCCTTGATCTCAACGACGAAATCCTCCGTGGCGCACTTATCACCCATCAGGGTGAAGTCACGCACGCCAAAACGAAGGAGCTAATTAAATGATGATGTTCGCAACGACTCCTACGACGATCGACTATTGGTCGATGATCTTCGTCTTCATGCTCGCCACCTTTATCGGGATTGGCGTCATCCGCAGAGTGTCTCGACTACTGCACACTCCCCTGATGTCGTTGACCAACGCCATCTCTGCTATCGCCGTCGTCGGGGCGATCATCGTGGCGGGTGGTGAACAGTACCCGACCTATGTTCGAGTGCTGGGTGCCATCGCCTTGTTCGCCTCCATGACCAACATCGTCTCCGGGTTTATGATCACCGAACGCATGCTCAAGATGTTTAAGACCCGGGAGGAAGCGAAATAATGCAAGCTTTCCTCATCGAAGCAGCCTATCTAGTTGGCACCGGATTGTTCATCTTCAGTCTACACTGGATGAGTGACCCCAAGACCGCGCGCAAGAGTGTTGGTGCCGGGGCGCTCGGCATGTTGCTGGCTATCCTTGCCACCTGGTTTCGCCCCGAAGTTACTCGGCATCTATGGATCATCATTCCCATTGCCCTCGCCATCGGGCCGGGGATGTGGCTGGCCAATGTGCCGCTGACCGCTGTGCCGCAGCGAACCGCCATCTCGCATGCTTTCGGTGGACTCGCTGCGGGGCTGGTGGGCACCGCCAAGTACTTCTACTGGTTCTCTGAGGAACCGGAGATGCTGACGGGCTTCCGCACAGTGGCGATCATCGTTGAAATTCTGCTCGGCTACCTGACATTCACCGGCAGCTTGATTGCGGCAGCGAAGCTACAGGAGGTCAAGTGGATCCCGCAGCGGCCATGGGTTTACAAGGGGCAGCAGGCAGTCAATGGCGGGGCCTTCGCTTTGACTTTGCTCCTGGCTTTGCTGCTCGTCGCCTACCCGACCAACGCCTTCTCGCCCTACCTCTTCATCCTGTTGATTCTGCTCGCCTTCAACTTTGGGTGGATGCTGGTGATGCCGATCGGCGGAGCGGACATGCCGACGGTGATTGCTATCCTCAACTCCTACGCCGGGCTGGCTGCGGTGGCGATGGGCTTTGTGCTGGATAACAAGCTGCTGATTACTGCCGGGGCGCTTGATGGTTCCAGCGGATTGATTTTGGCCATCATCATGTGCAAGGCGATGAACCGGTCGTTCACCAACGTCCTCTTTGGAGCGTTCGGACAGGTGAAGACGGAGTCGGCAGCGGGTGAACAGAAAGAGTATCGGTCGGACACTCCCGAAAGCGCGGCAGCGATTCTGGAGCAGGCGAACCTCGTCGTCATCGTTCCGGGGTATGGATTAGCTGTTGCCCAGGCTCAACACAAGGTGCGTGAGCTGTACGATGCTCTCAAGAAGCGGGGCATCACGGTCAAATTCGCCATCCATCCCGTCGCCGGGCGGATGCCGGGGCACATGAACGTGCTGCTGGCTGAGGCGGAGATACCCTACACCGATCTCATCGAGATGGAAGAAATCAACCCCGACATGCCTCAGGTGGATGTGTGCCTGGTGGTGGGCGCCAACGATGTGGTAAACCCCGCCGCTGAGCATGACAAGACCAGCCCGATCTATGGCATGCCGATCATTCAGGCGGATAAGGCTCGAACGATCTTCGCCATCAAACGGAGCAAGAACCCGGGCTTTGCCGGCATCGACAACGAGCTGTACTTCAACGACAAGACATGGATGCTCTTCGGGGATGCTAAAGCGGTGGTGGGGGAGTTGGTGAAGAGCTTGAGTGGCGGGGGAATGCACTAACCGGGAGACGAGCAATGGAAAAGAAGTACTATTCCAACTTCCTCATCACGTTTTTGATGTTGTTAAGCATCAGCGTGGTTGCCGGTTTCTTAAGCACTTTGATCATCAATGGTGAACTAGGGCGGTGGGAAGAGTGGGGTTATCCGATCTTGGGCATCTTTGTGATGTGCCTGGTTCTGACCCTCATCGCTATTCCACTTTTTCCGGTTATTGTTTGGCCTGAGGGATTGAAGACCTACAACTTCTGGGGCGGCTATGTCTCAGTGAACTGGAGCGACATCGTCTCTACGAATTCGATGAATCTCCTTGGCTTGCGTTATGTCACCTTCCGAACAACTAACAACAAAACCTTGTACATCCCCCGCTTTCTGACCAATTTCGTCGGATTTCGTGATCAAGTCGCAGCCTGGGCTGGTGAGCATCATCTGTTGACACAAGCATTATTCGCCAGCTGATCAAGGCCTAAAGGAGCGCACGAAGTTTCGAGCGATCCTTTGGAACAATCAACTTGTTCTGTTCGAGCTTGAGGTTTACTTCTTCGGCGTCGCACTCTCCTGAACCTTTTTCACTTCTGCCGCTGCCTTCTCGAACTGGGACTGCTTCCACAGTTCCTGCACTGTGATGGCATCGGGCGGGGCGAGATCGCGTGTTGTCAGCAACAGCCCATATTCTCGAACGTACAGCACATACCCTTTGACACCACCCTGCCCCAGTGTTCCAGGATCAACCTGATACGAGTTCATCTCATCGACAATCAGTTGCAGCCAGGTTCGCAACGGGTATTCGCCAGCTTCCAATGTAAGGCGGGTGATGTTCTTATACAACGTTTTGTTCTCGGTAACAGGCAGCCTCACTCGAACTTTGAGGCCTGCCCCTTCGGTCACCTTCTGAAAGGCCTGTTCCATGTCAATATTGGTCTGCTTATCCAGCTTGACCCTGGTTGCAAGCTTCGACTTGAGTTGTTCCACAACGTCCGCTGACACGGCGTCAGTCTTATCGGGAACCGCCCGAAATAGTTCATACTCAGGATAAAGCCTCCGTGTAAGGTATCGTGAAAAGGTGGCAGCGTCCTCTTGAGGGTATTGATGTTCCGGGTACGCAAACTGGGCATCCAGCCAGTGGGCTGATCCAGTTCTGGCTGCAGGTGATCTCATGACGAGTTTCCAGGAACTCTCGATGGCGGCGAGGCGAGTCTTGGCTTGGGCGAGTTGATACTGAGCCTCATCGACCTCCTGCTTGCTCACCGTATTCTTTTTCTGCAACTGCTCGATACGTTGCCATTTGGCGGTAGCCAGCTTGACCTCGGCCCGTTCTTTTTCCAATCGATGAAAGTCCTCCGTTACTTTCTGACTGACGACGATCCGCGCCTGAGCCAGCTTGGCCTCCGCTACCCGCAGTTCTGCTTCCGCCAGCCGCATGTCGGGATGGCTTACAAAGGCTTGTTTGATCGCCTGTTCCAATGAGACCGGCGCACCGTCGTAGGTTTTGACCTCGATGCTGACAACATCGTTCCAGAGGGTATCACCTTTTGTAGCAGGCGGTTGAATCGCCGGCGGCTTCTGCACCGGATCTTGCCAGCCAATCATCAGCAGACAGAACAGTAGCGGATTCATCATCATCTCCTTGCTTCGTTTGAGGTTTTCAGGTTCATCAGCAGCCAGGAATCGCTGGCCAGCACAGTGTGCACGCCCGGGCCTCCTTCGTTCAAATGTATGCGATAGCATCGCAAGGCTGATCGCAGGTCCTGGGCTTCCAGAAAGCGGTCGCCCGCTTGCCGGTAGAGTTGGGCCGACTGTGCCGGATCATCGGCTTTCTCTGCCTGGAGTTCCAGTTGTGCTGCCGTCAACAGAGGCGGGGTTTCGGGAGCAGTGGAAGAGGGAACGATTTGCTTCGCCATTTGTGCCGGCTCTCGTTGCAGGCCGAGCCAACCCACCGAGACTCCCACCAGGAAGACAGCCGCCCAGAGGGCAGCCAGTTGCACCCGCCTGATGCGGCGAGTACGTTTCAGTTGCACGATGGTGCCGGTGAGTAGCTGAGCCTGGCGTTCCACCGAAGCTTCGGGGGCTTCACGCGGTTTCAGGATGTCATCGAGATCGTCGTTCATGGTGAATCCTTCTCGTACAGTTCACGGAATGCCGTCCGGGCACGAGTCAACAGCGATTCAATCGCCTTAGCTGATTGTTTTTCTGACTCAGCGATGCACTCGACACTCGCACCTTCGAAGTACTTGGTCCGCAGCAGCCTTTCGTAGTGGTCGGGCAATTCAGCGAGAGCATCAGCCACCCGTTCAGCCTGTTGGTCTTCCGCCTTCTTTTCAGACGGTTCATGGCCGTCTGGAAGTGGTCGTTGTTTGGATCGCCTTCGTGAGCGCAGATGGTTTCGACAGACGTTGGCGGCAATGCCGAAGAGCCAATGCTGGAAGGTGCCACGGCTGGGAGCGAACTTCCGCAGCGACCGGGCAGCGATCAGCCAGGATTCCTGGGCAAGATCGTCGAGCGTAGCGACACAGCCACCGAGCCGCCAGGCCAGGTAGCGACGCACCGCCGCTTGATGTTTCTCCACGAGAACCCGCCAGGCCTCGGCATCGCCTGCCAGCGCCGCGTCACGCAAGCCCTGTTCATGCCATGCCTGCTCCGACATGCAGCTTCCTTACCAGCGGGTTTCTAACTACAGATTGTCCGAGGAGGGTGAGAATCCTTCGAGGATCTCCACATATCTCCTGTTATAAAACAAGAAGTCGGAGGCGTGGCAGGGGTCAACGGTACTTGTATCTTCCCTAAAAGGGGTAAAACGGCTA
>DAOMFV010000188.1:0-7172 GCA_035430005.1 Gemmatales bacterium | reverse complement strand
TCTCTTCGTACCAGGCCCTTCCGGGCCTGGCTAATATCGAAGGCTCCTTTGGAGCCAAGACCGATACGTAGATAGAATGCTCAGGGACTCTCCTTCATCTACTCATCCATGCCCACGAACGAACACTTATCCCCTGTCCCACACGCTTCGAGTGCAGCCATCGCTGTGCTGACCAGTGGCGGGTTGGATAGTGCCATTCTGCTGGCACATCTGGCGAGGTTGCCGCCGAGGGCTGCGGTGACGCCGATCTACATTCGGGCCGGGTTGGCGTGGGAGGCGGTGGAACTCGAGTATCTACACCTGTATCACGCTGCACTTCTACTGAAGTTCCCGAACATTCAACCGCTAGTCGTTCTCGATGAGCCGACGGGCGATTTGTATGGCAGGCACTGGAGCACGACGGGGGAAGAGGTGCCCGATGAGACGACGGCGGATGAAGCCGTCTATCTGCCAGGACGGAATCTGCTGCTGACGCTGAAGGGCCTGCTCTGGTGTCATCTGCATCAGGTGAGTCAGTTGTCGCTCGGCGTCCTGGGCAGCAACCCGTTTCCCGATGCGTCGCCCGAGTTCTTTGCTGCCTTTGCACAAGCGGTAGGCCTTGGGGTTGCTGATCGTAGCCTGCGGATCGTGACGCCGTTCGGATCGATGCAGAAGGCGGAGGTAATGCTCCTAGGGAAGGACTTACCGCTGGAGTGGTCATTCTCGTGCATTCATCCGATCGATCATTTACATTGTGCCAAGTGCAACAAGTGTGCGGAGAGGAAGAAAGCGTTTGCGGATGCGGGGATGAATGATCCCACCAGCTACTATGATAATATCAGCCCGAAGCACTAGCGAGGACTCTGCATCAGCTTTGTTATCAGCAGGGCATTGAGAACTTTCTCTGTTGTCACCACGTCAAGGTCAAGTATGACAATTCAAGGAAGCTGGCCATGGTCACGCTGCCTCGGCCTGTGGTGCAGATACTCGATCCGGCCTGCCGCCGCAAAGTGCATCGGGGACGTACGTATCGACCGCTACTTCCCATCACCAAACAGGATCCCGCCGTCCTTCGGTGCTTCTGGATAGCCGGTTTCAACTCGAAGGCTTCCGCAACGGCGATATCAGTCAAGTCCTCTGGCGGAGGGAGCAACACGATGTGGTACAACGCAGAAAGGCCTCAGCTCGCTGCACTCGACTGGTAATCCTCCTCCAAGCTCATCACCTCAAAGGCAAGGTGGCACACCCCCGCTATTACCGTATTACCCTTGCAGGTCAACGCGTGATGTCCACTGCTCTACAACTACACACCACCAATCTCGCTCGCTTAGCTGTTTGATGCTTGCTAAAATAACGAGTTGTTTGGGGGGTGTTGCACGCCGGAGTGGGGCACAGTCTCATCTGGCAGCGTTCGCAAGCTACTGTGTTTACGGGATAACGATTATCCAAACAACCAAGGCACCACAATCTGCAACCCCACAAACAAGAACAAAAACACCCCGCCCAGGAACGTGATGATATAAATCATCCCCCGTCCGGCGTGAAGGAGGATATGCCGCCAGTCGTCGTAGCGGGCGGCGCTGAAGAGGAGATTGACCAGAATGATCATGATCGGGAAGTGAATGAACACTGCCAGCGAGGTGGGGCCGGGAATGGCTGCGTCTGCGAACATCACTTGCCCCCTCCAGGATGCTTCTTGACCTTGCGGAACCTCACTGGGCCGGCGTAGGCATCGTAAATGACCATGATGTTGAGCGCGCCGGCCAGCACGGTGTAGATCCAGTAAATATCCCACAACCGGCCCATGCCGGGCTCTTCCTGAATGCGATTGTCTTCGGCTTCGTACTCCTCCCAGTGTTTGCGTCGTGCGAAGTTGGAGCCAGCGTTGGCATCGGTCACAGAACCGGGTGAGACTTGAATCTTGCTGAAGAGTGTCGAATCGGGCAGGAAGTAATTCCACAGCGCCGGCCAGGCAGGCAACCCGGCGAAGAACTGCATGATGTACTGCGGACGGTTCCACAAGTTGCCCAGCAACGGCGGCATCGGCCTGCCCATGAAGTTGGCCGCCTTGCCAACGCGCCCCGCTGCCTGATCTTCCGCCAGGTAGACTTCCTGCACGTGAGGAAGATAGACGTTCCGCCAGTGGCTCTTGGCGTAGCCGTAGAAGAACATGCCCCAGATGCAGACGAGGAACAGGCAACCCTTGCTCAGCCGAACGAAGTTCTTGCTGAGATAGCCCTGAACAATCTGCCCCAGGCCCGGCACCATGAAGCTCAGCAAAGCGGCCAGCACCGGAATGGGAACAGGCCCAATCTCCGGCGGCGGCTTCGTGGTGTTGATAGGTGCTGCGGACATAGTGGTTGTCTGCCATAGTTGCCCTCACGCTCCACATGAGGGTCTGCCTTACTGTCGCCAAGCCGTTCTTGCCACTGCTCCATCACGCGGAGCGTGAGGGCAACTCTAGTAATAATCAGGCCGTTGGGGTGGTTGATTGTATCCACCCTCGTCGCCGCCGCGTCCACCACCGCCACCTTGACCGCCACGATAGCCGCCGCGATCATTACCTCGATCGCCCCGGTATCCGCCTCCTCGTTGAGCACCGCCACGGTCGCCGCCTCGGCTACCGCCACGATCATCACGATATCCGCCGCCACCACCTTGGCCCCCACGATAGCCGCCTCGATCTCCACCCCGGTCGCTGCCCCTGTCACCGCCGCCACGATAATCCTGTCGCGGTGGATAGTCCTGTCGAGGCGGTTGATCCTGCCGTGGAGGTGGGGGCTGGTAGTTGCCTGGCTCTACCGGTTCATTCGCTGCATCATCGTTGTTATTTTCAAAACGAGGAATCGGCGCTGCTGCCGGGGCAGGCGCTGCTGCTCCACCGCCGTTGGCTTCCTGCATCAGAATCTTGCGGCTCAGCTTCACACGATCCTGATTATCAATGGCGATGACCTTCACCTTGACGATATCGCCGATCTTCACCACGTCTTCGACTCGGCTTACGAAACCATCAGCCAGTTCGCTGATGTGGCATAGGCCATCGCGACCTGGAGCGATTTCGATGAACGCCCCGAAGTCTTTGATCGAGCTGACCTTGCCTTCGTAGACCCGGCCCACTTTGACCTCTTCGAGCATCGCTTCGATCTTGTTACGGGCTGCTTCAGCGCCTTCGCCTGAGGAAGAGGAGATAAAGACCGTTCCATCTTCAGCAATGTCGACCTTGCACTTCGTCGATTCCTGGATGGCCTTGATGTTCTTGCCGCCCGGCCCGATGAGCAGACCAATCTTCTCGGGGTTGATCTTGATGGTGATTAACCGGGGAGCGTACTTGTTGATCTCGCCACGTGGAGCACGCAGGGTGCTGAGCATGGTTCGCAGGATTTCCAGCCTGGCTTCACGAGCCTGCTGGAGCGACTTGCGAATGATCTCTTCATTGATGGCGGTGATCTTGAGATCGAGTTGAATGCCCGTCACGCCACGGCCGGTGCCTGCGACCTTGAAGTCCATGTCGCCATAGTGATCTTCATCACCCATGATGTCGGTAAGCAGAACGTACCTGTCGCCTTCCTGCACCAGGCCGACCGAGATGCCGGCTACCGGATCGGAGATGGGTACGCCGGCATCCATCAGGGCCAGCGTCGAACCGCACACGGTAGCCATGCTGCTGGAACCGTTCGATTCGGTGATGTCGGAGACGATGCGGATGGTGTAGGGGAACTTCTCGACACCGGGCAGCACAGCTTTCACACTGCGTTCGGCCAGGGCACCGTGGCCCATTTCACGGCGGCCGGGGGTGCGGATTGGCTTGCATTCGCCCACGCTGTAGGGAGGGAAGTTGTAATCGAGCATGAACTTCTTGCTGAAGTCGCCCATCAGCCCTTCCATCTTCTGCTCGTCGCTGGTAGTGCCGAGCGTGATGGTCATGAGGGCCTGGGTCTCGCCGCGCTGGAACAGAGCCGAGCCGTGAGTGCGGGGCAACAAACCTACTTCACAATAGAGGCCGCGTATCTGCTTGGCGGAGCGACCATCAGCACGGGTGCCTTCCAGGGCCAGATCACGCACCACGGTTTCTTCCAGCTTGCTGAGAGCTGCAGAGACCTGGGCAGCGGTGTAAGGCGAACCTTCAGAGACGGGGAACTCGCCCTTGATCTTGTCCTTCAGGGCAGTGATGGCCTTGGCCCTTTCCTGCTTACCGGGGGTTTGTTTCTGTTTCTTGAACTCGTCGTAGTACTCCTTGCGGAACTCCCTGGTCAGCGGGTTATGAGCACCTTCTTCATACGCAGTCTTGGGCTTGCCGGCCTTGGCGACCAGCTCACGCACCATCTCTGCGACTTGCAGACAAACGCTGTGACCAAACATGATCGCATCGCCCATCGCCTGTTCGGGTAACTCCTTGGAGAAGCCTTCGATCATGGCGACGCCGTCTTCTTTGCCAGCGACGACAAGGTCGAGATCGCTCTTCTCGATCTCGGCATAGGTGGGGAAGGCGACAAACTGACCATCGACCCGGCCGACACGAACACTGCCCGTCGGTCCCATGAAGGGCATCTGGGAAAGGGCGAGAGCGGCACTGGCGCCGATCATGGCCAGCACATCGGGATCGTTGACATTGTCAGCGGAGATGGTGGAAGCCATCACCTGAACTTCGTTGATGTAGTGTTCGGGGAAGAGTGGTCGCAGGGGGCGATCAATGAGGCGGGAGGTGAGCGTTTCTTTCAGGCTGGGGCGAGTTTCACGCTTGATGTAGCCGCCCGGGAACTTGCCTGCGGAGTAGACTTTTTCGCGGTACTCGACGGTGAGGGGAAAGAAGTCGCGGCCGGGAATGACGTTGCCTTCGACAGCGGTGACGAGGACCATGGTTTCACCCATGGTGACGACGACTGCTCCGTGGGCCTGCTTGGCGAGTTTTCCGGTCTCGATACTAATGGTCTTACCACCGAACTGACGTTCGACGCGGTGGACTTGCATAGGGGTTTCTCGTGGACTGTGTCCAAAAAATGGTCTAGGTGTGTGGGCAGACCTGCGGCGCACGGGCGAGGTTTCTCCTCGCCGCTTTCGTGTTCATGATCATGCTGGTGCAGGGTGCCATAAAATGCGACAGGGCGGCTAGAGTGCCGCCCTGCTTCCGTGTTACTTGCGCAGTCCCAATTTACTGATGATGGACTGATAACGATTGCGGTCTTTATTCCGCAAATAGGTGAGCAGACTGTTGCGCTTGCTCACCATCATGAGAAGACCACGACGGCTGGCGTAATCCTTGTCGTGGATTTTGAGGTGCTCGGTCAATTCACCGATGCGACTGGTCAGGATGGCCACCTGGACTTCAGGCGAACCTGTATCCTTTTGCTCCCGACGATGAGTTCCGATGATTTCTGTCTTCTTTTCCTTCGTAATCGACATGCTTGGGGCCTCGTTCAGCCAGTCTCCCCGTCAACAAGACGCAGGGACGAGCCGTAACCTGTTTTGACGTTCTGTGTCAGGGCATGATAGGGGGGAGAGGGGCAGAGGCAAGGGAAATAGACCTTTCACCCTGGAGACTGCAGTGCCGTGGATATGTCAGAGCGATCGCACGTTAAGCACGGAAGAGATGAGTACATCACTTCCGTGGCACCCTCGTTTCATGAATCTTCCGCGCACCCGGCCCGACGTGTGAGAGATCTGTCAACCCAAGATCACAGTTACAGTGTCATTCTGGCCTTGGCCGTTATTACCATGAGGATTACATTACCCAAGTTGCCTTAGTGGCTGCAAGCATTGACCTCCCTTTCCTGATGGTGATCGACTCTATGAAGAACATTAAAACATGGGGAGTAGCCCTTCTGGCGAATGTCATCGTCATCGCAGGATGCAAACAGGATAATGCGGGCACCAAGCCCTCTGCCAATAAAGACGAAGTAAAAACGGTCAGCAGTCCCGAAGCCCATGCACACGGCATCGGGCCTAACGGGGGGATTGTCTTTGAACTAGGCAAGTACCACGCCGAGTTCACGGTCAATCACGACAAAAAAGAATGTACCGTTGTGGTGCTCAGTGCTGATGAGAAGAACACGCAGCCGATCAAGGTGGCAGCGAAGGAACTGATGCTGACGACAAAAGAAACCAAGTCGTCGGACGGCAAAGTCATTCCGCGCCTGACGATCAAGTTGTTACCAAAAGAAGAGACTGGCAGCAAAGGCTCTATCTTCGTTGGCTCCGATGCCAGCTGGGCAATGTGGTTAACTTTGCCGGGATGGTCATTGGTGAGATTGATGGCAAGCCTTCACAGGGCGAGTTCAAGGAAGAGCTGGAGGGGCACGGTCACACAGGCAGCGCCACGGCATCGTCTAAAACCGCAGGCAAGCCGACCGACCGAGAGACCGCCTTGTTCCTGACACCGGGTGGCATCTACACCGTTTCCGATATTGAGAAGAATGGCCGCGTCGTCCCCTCGGTGAAATTCCAGGGCATCTCATGGTCCCACGACGATGATTTGAAGAAGGGCGATAAGGTCTGCCCCGTTACCGATAACAAAGCTGACGCACAATGCATCTGGTATGTGAATGGCAAGAAGTATGAGTTCTGCTGCCCGCCATGTCTGGAGAAGTTCGTCGGCTGGGCGAAGAACCAGCCGGAGAAGGTGAAAGCGCCCGAGGCGTATGTGAAGTAATGGGCGTTAGTCCGACGTGCAGAAGATCACTCCCGATATGTCGCATAACTATTCTCCGTCTCCCACAAACTTACCTCCACGACCGGGAAGCCATGCTTCTTAGCTTGCAGGTAAATGAGCTGGGCGATGCTTTCCGCTGTCGGGTTCACATCCAGCAGATAATAGGGTTCCTTCAACTGTTGAAACGTCGGCAGGATCGGGTCGTCCTTGTGCAGGATCATCTTGTGATCGAGGTTGTCGTCGATCCACGACTGCATCACCCGTTTGATCTCGCTGAAATCGACGACCATGCCGAGGGCATCGAGTTTCTCGCTCTCTATGGTGATGACCGCGGTGCCATTGTGCCCATGCAGATGCCGACACTTGCCGCTGTAGTTCAGCAGCCGATGGCCGTAACAGAAGTGGATTTCACGAGTGACTCGATGCATAGCAGCGACCTGAGACTGTGCCACACTCCGTTGTGTACTCTGAAAGTACCTGACACATTGGTAACACCGTTCGGAGACATGGGTAACAGTTACCTTATGTACACTCAGGGGGGATGGGG
>DAOMFV010000187.1:4115-7213 GCA_035430005.1 Gemmatales bacterium | reverse complement strand
CGGTCTTGCCATCCTTGACGACCGAGAAGCATAACGCCAGTAGTGCCAGCGAACGTGTTGTGAGCCACTTCACGTGTACTCTCCAGAGAGGGGGCCGTTTCCAAAGCTGAAAGCACCTGCCCAGCCTGACGGCCAACGGGGATATTATACTGGTATCCTTTAAGAGAACAGAGTGTCTTGTGAGGAAAAGATATGCCTCCTGTTCTGATTATCTTCGACGACGAGCCGGTCGTTCTTCCTCCTCCTCCTCTTCTTCTTCTTCTTCTTCTTCTTCTTCCTCCTCCTCTTCTTCGCCCTCTTCGTACAACTCGGCTCCCGTTTTGCCTTCCAGCCTGCGTTGGGAAACGCGGAATTCGTATTGCACTCCCTTATCCATCAGGGCTAGCAGCCCCAGAATGGCGAAAAGATTAAGAGAGAAGGTTCCCACGAGCATCGAAAATATCGACAGTCGATAGCCTTCCAGTTTCTTCATGGATTCTGCCCCCGCTAACTGCAAACCGTAGATGGAGAGGGCAATAATCAAGAAGCCGGTACAATATAGCCAGAGAAATACTGGGCGCGTGGCTTCATTCCTAGGATTGATTTCTGGAATAATATCCTGAACAAATAAATATTTGGGATAAGCTTTCTTGCCACCCGAATCGATCATCCCTGTTTTCGGGTCTGCTATTTCCATGTTATGATTGGCTAAGACAATAACCATCAGCATGAAAAGATAAGCACACAGCCAGAAGATGCAGGCTGTGAGAGCCGCACGCTTGACAAATTTAGCTGGAGTGCCTACTTTTTCCCAAGCTTTCGACCGAATCTTGTTACGTTGGGCATCAACGACCATCGCGTCAATTTCTTCGCCCTGAGCCGATTTCTTCAATTGTTCAGGTGTCGGCACATCTTCCTTCAGCGCATAAGCGGTTGCCTCTTCCACAATAAAACCCGCCTTATTGGATGCATCCTTTGCATTCGGCTTGGTTACCGCAGCGGCTGGTGGTGCTGGAGCCATGAACACCTGCTGACACTGAGGGCATTTCACATTCTTGCCTGCAGCAGTTACGGGCAGTCCCAGCGACTTGGCACATTTCGGACAGGCGACACGTAGCATACGCACCTCAATAGTAACAGGTGCATGGTAGCTGATTCGTTTGACAGATACCAGAGGCGGAATCTGAGGAAGAGCCAAATTCTTTGGCCCTGGTAAAGACTCGAGAACAACGCCCGTTGATTGCGAGAAGATCCTGCGAATGTCAAGCGTCAAGTCGCGGATTGCGCTGATAATCAAAGTCTTTGAGTTGTACTCGATTGGTGGAAACGATAAAAAGCTGCTCTGAAGGATTCGATTTGCTGGTCACTGTACGGTCGCTTGACCTATACTATGTTAAGTGACTGTGAAGACTGCAAAACAGTCAGCCACTCTCCCACAGTCGATGAAGGAACCAGAGACTATGCCCCGACGTGCGCTTAAGAACTACACCATCGAACACCTGCAGATAATGGATCAGGACGGGAATGTCGATCCGGAACTCGATCCGAAAATCCCCGACAACGATCTCAAAGACCTCTATCGCACCATGCTGAAAGCCCGCATGGTAGATGACCGTATGTACAAGCTTCAAGCTCAGGGCCGCATGGGAACGTTTCCGGGCGTCAAAGGGCAGGAAGGGTGTCTGGGGTACGGGTATGCCCTGGGGAAGGACGATTCGATCGTTCCAGCCTTCCGGGAAACGGCTGCCTTGTTCTATCGAGGTGCCCCTATCAAGAACATCTTGCAGTACTTCATGGGCATGGAAGAAGCGAACGTCTTTCCTCCTGAAGTCAAGATTCTGCCAATTCCCATAGCTATCGGCAGCCAGACGCTGCACGGCACCGGCCTGGCTTGGGCTAACCAGATTCAGGACAAACCTGGAGTAGTCTTGATATTTTTCGGAGACGGTGGCTCTTCCGAGGGCGACTTCCACGAAGCATGCAACATGGCCGGCATTTTCAAATTGCCGGTCATCTTTGTTTGCATCAACAACGGCTGGGCCATCTCGGTTCCACGACGGGGACAAACGGCTTCGGAAACGATCGCTCAAAAAGCCCTGGGGTACGGCTTCGCTGGCATTCAAGTGGACGGGAACGATTTCATGGCGACCTACGTCGCCTGCAAGGAAGCCCTCGAACGAGCGCGCAAGGGTGAAGGTCCGACATTAATTGAAAGCGTCACCTATCGACTGGGCGCTCACACAACTGCGGATGACCCCAAACGATACCGCAATGAAAAGGAAGTCGAGGCGTGGAAGCCGCGCGATCCGCTGCTTCGCTTCAAGACTTACATGGAAAAGAAGAAACTGTGGACAGCAGCGTGGCAGGAACAGCTTGAGAAGGAACTTGCGGTTGAGATCGAAGATTCAGTCCGGGAGGCCGAGTCCGAATTCACGGCCATCAACCCCTACGAGATGTTTGATCATGTCTATGCTGAGATGACTCCCGATCTCGTGGCTCAGAAAGAGCAAGCTTTGGAGTTTGCTGACGAAGTGGCGGCAATGCAGCACTAAGTCTATTTACCTCGTTCCCGGTCTCCGACCGGGAACGCACTGCATGGCAGGCTCTGCCTGCCTTCAGAAGACGATGTCTTGTTTATTTCTGTAAATGCTCGAGGCAGAACCTCGATTACAGTGCGTCCCCGGTCAGAGACCGGGGACGAGATTCCCTGACAACTGACAACTGGAATTGATACATGCCTGTCGTGAATATGGTGAAAGCCCTGAATCAAGCCATCCATGAAGAGATGGAGCGGGATGACAAGGTTGTCATCCTGGGGGAAGATGTCGCCCAGGTGGGTGGCGTGTTCCGCGTTACTGAAGGTCTTTTGGATCGGTTTGGCCACAAACGGGTGATCGATACGCCCGTTTCCGAAGCAGGTATCCTGGGTTGTGCGCTCGGCATGGCCCTCGGCGGCTTGAAACCGATTGCTGAGATTCAGTTTTCCGGGTTCATGCACAATGGCTTCCATCAGTTGAATTGTCATGCTGCCCGATATCGAACACGTTCGTGGGGACACTATCATGTACCGATGGTGATGCGGGCGCCGATCGGCGGCGGTATTCGAGCCCTCGAACACC
>DAOMFV010000187.1:0-4105 GCA_035430005.1 Gemmatales bacterium | reverse complement strand
TCGGAAGAAGCGCTATACGTGCAGTCGCCGGGCCTGAAGGTCGTCTTCCCCTCGGGACCAAAGAATGCTCATGGTCTGTTGCTTAGCGCCATCCGTGATCCTGATCCGGTCATGTATCTGGAGCCAAAAAGAGTTTATCGGGCTATTCGAGAAGAGGTACCAGAAGGTGCTGAGGCGATTCCTTTCGGGCAGGCTCAGGTCGTTCACGAGGGCAAGGACATCACGCTGATCAGCTATGGAGCGATGCTACAGGAAAGTCTCGAAGCAGCCGACAAAGCTGCTTCGGAGTTGAAAGTTTCTGTTGAAGTCATCGATCTCCTGTCTATCGTGCCGATGGACACAGAAACGATTGTAAACTCAGTGAAAAAGACCGGTCGCTGCGTCATTGTCCACGAAGCCCCGCAAAGCTGCGGCGTCGGCTCAGAGATCATTGCCCGCATTAACGATCATGCCATCCTGCATTTGGAAGCGCCGATTGCCCGGGTGTGCGGCTACGATATTCCCTATCCGTTTTTTGCTCGAGAGTCGGGCTATCTGCCGAGCGTGCCCCGTGTTCTTGCGGCCATTCGCAAGACGGTGGAGTTTTAAGGTTTATGGAACGAAACTGTGCAACGCCGGACTATTGGTCTGGCATTGCTTCATTACTTATTGACCAATTCTCTGAACGCCGCCTGTAACTTTCGCGTCATCGGTCCGGGATGTCCATCGCCGATCCGCTTGCCGTCCAAGGTTGTAATTGGCAGCACTTCTGAAGTCGTGCCGGTAAGGAAGAGTTCAGTCACCCGAGGTAGATCAAGCCGCTGAAGGTATTTCTCCTCGTAGGGTAGCCACTGCTGCTTGATTAAGTCGATCACTACTGAACGAGTTACCCCAGGCAATATCTCGGAGGAAAGTGAGCCGGTGCGAATCTTGCCATTGATCACGCCGAACAAGCTGGTGCGGGTACCTTCAGTGACCGTCCCATCGGGGCGAATCAGGATCGCCTCTTGAGCTTGTTTCTCTTTCGCTGCCTGGAACGCCAGGACATTGCCAAGCAGATTGGTGCTTTTGACATCACACCGATGCCAGCGAAGATCAGGTTGCGTAATGGCAACTATCCCAGTGTCACGGAGCTTTGCATAGGGGTCGGTAAAAGTCTCAACGAAGAGAAACTCATTGGGCGTGGTCTCTTCAGGCGGGAAAGCATGGCTGCGAGTCGGGCCCGCGCCACGGGTGATCTGAACATAGATGAAGGCGTCTTGAAAAGGCCCGGCAGCGATGGTCTCCTGTAGCCTGGTTCGCAAGCGGTCCAGATCGATGGGACCGATGCGAAGCTCCTTGAGGCTGCGTTCCAGGCGATGGAAATGCTTGTCTATAAAACGAGTTTTCCCTGCTACCGCATGCATGCCTTCGTACACGGCGTCGCCGAAGAGAAAACCACGATCAAGGACCGGCACCACTGTTTCAGCCAGCGCCTGGATCTTACCATTGAAATTAGCGAGGGCAGGGGGCATAGCGACCTCTCAAGTTGGCAGAACCGCTTCGAGCACAGCTTCAGTGATCAACTCGGCGGTGTTGGCTTTCTGAATGGTTGCCTCATCCAGCACGCCGATGAACGGCAGTTGACGATAATCATCATTGTAATCGAGGCCATAACCGATGACGAAGAGATCGGGGATTTCGAAGCCGGTATAGTCGGGTTCAAAGGGCAGTTCCTGCCTGCCCCGTTTGCGTAGCAACACACTCACTTTCAACGATGCAGGACCCTGGCCACGGAGGAAGTCCACCACCCCGGTGAGCGTGCGAGCGGTATCGAGGATGTCATCAAGAAGAATGACATGTCTTCCGCGCACTTCAGGCACCAGGCCCGGCAGGATTTCGAGATGGCTGGGCCGAGTGGCGGTGCCTCGGTAACTTGAGGCACGAAGAAAACCGATGCGGGTGGGCATCTTGAGTTCGCGCAGAAGGTCCGCCATGAACATCAGGCTGCCGTTGAGGATACCAATCAGAGTGATGGGTTCGCTAGCATAATCGAGGGCAATTTCATGGGCCATTTCTTCGATGCGATGCTGAATCTTCTCAGCGGTGATGAGCATCTGCATGAATCATATCCACAGGTGAGCCTATTAGTGTTGAGTCATGATAGGGGAATGGATGGGCCTTGTCGGGCAGGTTGTTTCTGTTCAGGCACATACATTCGACAGAAGAAGTGATAAAGAATCCGCTCAGGAGAGGCATATACAGCATGCCCTGCTAGAATCATCATCTAGGCCTTTTGCATGGAGGTGCCATGACTCCTGATCCACTTTCTCAACTGACGACGAAACTGGTTGAAACCTATTCAGTTGGGGGAACCGCTAGTTATCTGGGGCAGCATCCGCTGCCCAGCAGAGACTCTATCCGGGGCCTGCTCGATGATCTGTTTGAACTCATGTACCCGGGCTATGGCAAACGGCAGAACTTGCACCTGGGGAACATCACCTATCACGTAGGCGATTTGCTCGACAGCCTGACCGATCGAATCGCCCGACAGATAGCCCGGGCCTTGCGACATGATCCAAAGTGCCCGGCTGCCAACGAGGATGTGGAACAGAGCGCCCGGCTGAAATCGGAACAATTCCTCAATCGCCTGCCCTCCATCCGGACAGCACTCATGCTCGATGTTCGAGCTGCCCACGATGGCGACCCCGCTGCAACTGGTACGGCGGAAATCGTTTTCTGCTATCCGGGCCTCTATGCCATCACAATCTATCGACTAGCACATGAGATGCTCAAAATGGGGATACCCCTCATTCCTCGCATGATGTCGGAATATGCTCATAGTCAAACAGGGATCGATATCCATCCAGCGGCGCAGATCGGCCCACGGTTCTTCATCGATCACGGCACCGGGGTGGTCATCGGGGCGACCTGCGTCATAGGCGAACAAGTGACGATCTATCAAGGTGTAACACTGGGAGCCTACAACTTTCCACGGGATGGAGGAGGCAACCTTATTCGCACCACTAAACGACACCCGACGCTGGAAGATCATGTCATCATTTATGCCAACGCATCCGTGTTGGGCGGTGATACGGTCGTGGGACATCACAGCATCATCGGATCGAATGTGCGGCTGTCACACTCCATCGCACCTTATTCCAGCGTTGTCATTGGGGAACCGTCGCTTCGGATTCGCACCAAGAACCAGCCCAACGACAATTTGCAGTACGATATCTAACGTCCAAGAGGTTGCTCATGATCAGTTTTTTGCTGGCGATTCTGGTGCAAACAACGTCTGCCGGCCAGGATTGGCCCCAATGGCTGGGCCCCCAGCGTGATGCGATCTGGCGTGAGACGGGGATACTCGAGAAGTTCCCGGAGGGTGGTCCGAAGTTGATGTGGAAGCAGCCACTGGGGGGCGGCTACACCGGGCCGGCGGTGGCTATGGGTAAGGTCTATGTGACAGATCGTGCAGTCAAGCCGGGCGTGGCGAAGCCCAAGAGTGACTTTGATCGCAAAGGAATACAAGGTACTGAATCAATCATGTGCCTGGATGCTGGCACTGGCAAGGAACTGTGGAAGCATACTTACGATTGCACTTACGACATCAGCTATGCAGCGGGGCCACGGTGTACTCCTATCGTACATCAAGGTAAGGTCTATTCTCTTGGAGCCATCGGCGATCTCTTCTGTCTCGACGCTGATAAAGGCACAGTCATTTGGGAGAAGCATTTCCCGAAACTGTATGGCGTCAAGAGCCCGCTGTGGGGATGGTCAGCCTCGCCCATGATTGATGGCGACAAGCTCATCTGCATCGTTGGTGCTAAAGATGGCCTGGCGATGGCGTTCAATAAGGATACCGGCAGCGAGATATGGAATTCTCTTGATGCAGCGGAGCCTGGGTATTGTCCACCGGTGATCTATACACTGGCAGGCACCAGGCAGTTGATCATCTGGCATCCTGAAGCTGTGAATGGGTTGAACCCCGAAACGGGAGAAGTCTATTGGAAAGTACCCTTCAAGCTGCAGGCGGGGCTTAATGTGCCGATGCCCAGACAATTGAGTGGAGATCGAATCTTCGTGACGTCGTTTTACAATGGCCCGATGATGCTGCACATCAAACCTGCTACACCGCCCACTGCTG
>DAOMFV010000186.1:0-7383 GCA_035430005.1 Gemmatales bacterium | reverse complement strand
TAACCTCAAGTGTTAACGGAACCTGCGTTATCTGTACAGGGCAAGGAAGTACTGAGGAATGTCTGTGCCACCTAAGTACTTCTACAGTTCTGCTTATTTATCTTTCTACTACGCCACATCAACCACGCACCCGTTAGGCCAAGGTAGCCGATGACTCCCAGCCAGCGCCGAGGCGCATGCGTTTCCCACATCTCTATTTCAATCGCTTCCTTCTTGCGTAACGTAAGCACTAGCCATTGGCCATCGGGGGAGATGTCATAAGAGCCGTTGAATAGCCGCCTGCATTCCCACAACCGTTGCCCGCTTTCAGGATCGGCGAGCCAGGCTTTCACTCCAAACTCCGGGAAGTATTCGTCCACGGTTTCCTTCATGGAAGGGAACCATTCGGTGAGTTTGCGGAGGAACGATGGTATCTCCCGTTTCTTTCCGACGCCGGTATCGAGAAACGCCAGCCAGTTCGCTCCTCGGGTATGATAATACGTATTCCCCTTATCACAGAACTGTGGATATTCGACTGGTTGTGGTTGTTCCTGTGTCAGATCAAGCCGATTCTCGCGCGAGTAAGAGATGAACGTGTTGCCATTATGCGAATGACTTAAACGTTCGTACCACGTTCGCAGCGCCCAAAGCTGATCGCCCTCCCATGCGCGAACCGACCAGTGATTTCCCTGCGGAAGTGAAAGGCGTCGTACCTCCTGGCGCGTCTGCAAATCATAGATGCGAATGTGGGATTGATGCTTTTCAGGCGGATCTCCCGGAGACCATCCTTCGAGGGTATTCCAATCAATAGCGACAAATCGTTCAGTCGGGTCAAAGACCGCCAACCAGCCATAAACCATGTCTACTTTGCCTGCTGAATCACGTTCAGGCCTGAGGTGCAGAACCACTTCGCCGGTCTGGGCATCGGCGATGAAAAGATCTGGCCTTTCCTGTTTCTTTTGGTCAAACGCAAAGTACTGAGCCCATCGTCGTGATTTCGAGAGTACGTGAAAGACCTGGTTGATGCCGGTCAGCTTCGCCACCGGGGCATGGCCCCGATACGCATCATAACACTCAATATCTTTGCTTCCATTTGATTGAGAGATGATGGCCACGAGAGTACGATGGTTGTGGCTGGGCATGCGGGTCAGCTCTAATGGCGGAAATACGCCGGTGTTGATCGTCCTGTCGTGCCACAGTTCCACCCGTTCCAGGAATTGACCAGTGCGAACATCGTAATGTGCCACGGACGCCTGGCGCAGTTCCTTATCGCTCTCGCTGATGAACACCCGCAGCGAATCTTCACCGAAGAAGAGCACGGTGGCCTTGTTTCGATTCATTTCAGGATTAGGCACGGTCATTCGCCAGCAGGGCGATTGTGGCCAATACCAGATCGTCAATGAACCGCCGATGGCCAGCACGAGGTAGAACAGATACCCCGGCCAGCCCATTCGAGGTCGTGAGGAAGGCATCCTGTACGTTCCTGAGCCGCTTCGCCACGGGGATATTCTATATTGCTGAACTAATGCTTCGTCAGCAACAAATAGATGAGTACTCCAAGCCCCACCATCAGGACGAAGTTCATGACCAGCGAAGAAATAAGCATGATCTTCAAGAAAGGTTGAACATCACTGGGAAGGGCCTTCGGAAGGGGGGTGGCGACTGGGCTTGCCAAACCCTGCTTCTGTCGAGCCGCCCTGGCAGCCTGCTTCATCAAACGCTGTTCTTCTTCGCTTTCAATAATCTCTACCAGCCTGGTGACATTGATCGCATCTGGCGGACGATCTTTTGGGGACTTGCTCAACAATCGTTCAATGAGCCGAGAGAACTTCTGCGGCACTTCCGGGTTGATGTCTTTAGGGGCAGCAGGACTTTCCTTGGCAATCGCATCCCATACTTCAAGCACTGTCTCGCCTTGAAAAGGCAGTTTGCCTGTACAGAGCTAGTACAGTAATACCCCCAGGCTGAATAGATCGGACCGGGCATCGATTTTCTTACCTGATGCTTGTTCAGGAGACATGTAGAGGGGTGTTCCCAGCACCACGCCGTGCCGCGTTAATCCATCTTTCTGTTCCTGCAATCGAGCCAATCCAAAATCGAGAATCTTCACACGGTACATTTTCTTCTCGCTGCCTTTTGGGTCGGGCAGGGTTTCGAGCCAGATGTTGCTGGGCTTGATGTCTCGATGGATGAGGTTATGGGCGTGAGCAGCAGCTAATCCTTTTGAAATCTCACGAGCCAGGCGAAGGATCTGAGCCATCGTCAGATTCGACTGACGAACGAGCTGTTCCAGTGAAAAGCCGGTCAGAAGTTCCATAGCCAGATAAGGAACGCCGTTCTCGTTTCCTACCGCATGAACCATCGCGACATGAGGACTTCTCACCATCGCACTCAGCTGGGCTTCACGGAGAAATCGTTCCTTGGCTATCTCATCGTTGAGCCATTTGCGATTGAGCACCTTGATAGCGACTGAGCGGTTGATGGTCGTATCAACGGCTTCTAGAACGGTGCCTACCCCGCCAAACCCCAGGACCTTAACGATTCGATAGGGACCAATCTTCTTGAGTTGCATGTCCCAGGCAGAAATGGGTGTCTCACCTTTCGCTATTTCCATGTTGGGTACGACAGTTGTTTTGGCGAGCACTTCGTGTGTTTGCGATAAACCAGCCAGTAAGGGCATTTTGATCGTTTTTGGGGTTTCTGCATCACTCATGGGCAGTGACTTTCAAAGGTAATTTCACAAACAAAAGGCTACTCTACATTTGGGAATACTTCAAATCTTATTGTTCTAATTGAGAGCATCTCTTTTCCTCCTCGGCCCGTTTCGACCCTGCTGCGAGATCAAACGCCTCTGGACTCTTGGTCTTCCGGCAGGCAGATGGCCCTTCAATAATGGCTCTGCCAGGAAGGATTGAATGGAATTATTCTAAGAGCATCTAACAAAATGAGCGTATCATTCTCCCCTCTCGCCTGGAGGGAGAGGGGTTGGGGGTGAGGGGGTTCTTTTTGTTAGACGCCATATGTTCTCAGGCAGAAGAAATTGGGTGGTGGGCCAGACAACCCTGTCGGGCCGGCACAGACAAGAATGTCTGTGCCACCGAAAGACCTTTGATAGGTTACTTAGAACCGCTTGGCGAAGCGGCGAAATGGAGTGCATAGGTCAAGAATTAGGAATCTGCAATCTCCTAAGTTGCTCTGAGGCGCCCAGCAAATTTTGCTGGGCCTTTTTTGTCCTCAACCAGCTCAGGATCAAACTGGAGCGACACCATGGATTCGTGCCCACTGCGGACTCTTCTCCGGAAGTAGTGCTCGACTGGCTGCACGATCAAGGCTGGACTGTCGCCCATTCTCAACGTAATGGCGAATGGTCCTTTGACGCGATCAGGGGTAATCAGCTGATTAATACGAAAGTATGACTTTGGAAAATGCCTGGCATCGAGCTACTCAACAAGCCATGACGAATGTTGATGTGGGCGCTTAGTAATCCATGGCTTGCTCATTCATGGGGAACGATATATCGTATCTCACTCTAAATATGCGGATTTCACTCTTATGATTTGCTAAAGTTCCGTATCGTGCGGTATATTTTTATCGACAAGCATGAACACATGAGACAAGTTTGTGGACTCCAAATCAAGTAAATTCCGAACGCTCTTCAATGAAAGTAAGAGCAAGAAGCAAAGCCGTAAGATGGCTGCAATCAAGAGTTTTGAAATCAAAGTAGGCGCCCACCCCAAACCAGGATACTCGCTCACCAGGCGGCTGGGGGTAGGAGCTTTTGGCGAGGTCTGGGAGGCAGTCAATGAAGATGGCAGCAAAGTTGCCATGAAGTTCATTCATTCAAAAAAGAACACAACTGAATCCACTACCAACGAAGTGCGGCAATTCATGATGTTAAGGCAAATGAGCCACCCTCATGTCCTCACGCTGATCGATGTCATCTGTATCGCGGACTTGATCGTTCTGATCATGGAGCTTGCCAAAGGGAGTCTGCACGATCTGCATGAGTTCTACATGAAAGAACAAAGTACGCACATTTCTCTTGGTACCTTGGTCGACCTGATCGAAGAGGCTGCGTGCGGCTTGGATTTTCTAGCTTCGCTCAAACTCCCGTCAACTCAATTGACCCAGAGCGGCTTTCAGCATTGTGATGTGAAGCCGTCCAATTTATTATTGGTGGGGAAGACAGTAAAAGTCGCCGACTTTGGAATTGCGGGGCGACTCGGTCTGCAGACCGGCACCTTTATGGGCACACCATACTTTGCGCCGCCGGAGCTTTATCTGGGACAACCAAGTGCACGAACCGATCAATTCTCCTTGGCTGTAACTTACTGTCATCTTCGGTCAGGAAAATATCCATTTCCCGATTCAAATGGCAAGCCGCCTGAAGGTTATCCAGAGCTGGAACGCTATCCCTCAAAAGAACGGGAGGTGCTCGCCCGAGCTCTCCAACTCAATTGGATAGATCGGTATCCAACCTGCACCGAGTTCATTCAACAGTTGCGCCAGGCGACAGGGAAGTAATTCCTGTCACCCACCAGAACCATGCACTGACTGTACTCGGTCTAACCATGTTTTCGTGGTAAAGATAGTGTCGCTGATCGCATACGAAAGATTGGTCTCCCGTTTATTTCCTTGACACCCCCGCTGCATCGCTCAAACTACGGAACAACACCGATTCATGGTTCAAGCGAACGAGGGCGATTCATGGCGAAGCGGATCATCATGCGGACAGCGGAGGCGCTGGTCGAAGGGGCGGCGGACTATCTTTGTGCCGAGCCGGAGATCGTGCTTGGCTCACTCGATGGCCCCGTAGGGCAGGCGATGGCGACGCTACTGGGCGGACAGACTCAGGGGCATACCAAGGTCTTCGCCATCCTCAACAGTGATGCCCAGGTGAAGCCCGCCACGCTGATGGTGAGCAAAGTCACCGTCAAAGATAGCCGATACACCAACATCTTGATGGGTACGGTGCAGGCGGGCATCGCCAACGGCGTGCTCGATACGGTGCGGGCCAAGATCATCTCCAAGAAAGACGCCAACGACCTCGGCATCATCTACAGCGTCTGGCTCGACCCCGCTGTGCTGAAAGCGGAGAAGGTCGATCACCAGGCCCTCTTCGATGTGAATCGGGAAGCGACCGTGAAGGTCATCCGCAAAGCGATGAAGAACGAGCCCAGCATCGAGTGGCTCCTCAAGAACCAGAAGACCACGACGCATTACTTCCATCAACTGGGCCTGGACGGGCAACTCGGGTAGGGCGCTGTCTCAGCCAGGGAATAACATCATGAGCAAAATACCCACCGGCACGGAGTTGGCCCGTCCGTTCATGCCGGCCAAAGACTTCGACCTTTCCAAACGCTTCTACGAGACGCTGGGATTCAACAAAGTCCTCGATAGTGAAGTCGCTATTTTCAATGCTGGTTCGGGTGGGTTCATTTTGCAGCGTTACTATCAGAAGGATTGGGCAGAGAACTTCATGATGCAACTCATGGTCGACAATCTCGACGCATGGTGGGCACACATCCTCACGCTGGATTTGGCGAAACAGTTCGGCGTCACGCCGCCGCGTGCGCCGGCGATGCAACCCTGGGGACTGCGTGTTGCCTATGTCTACGACCCTTCCGGTGTGCTTTGGCATGTTGCAGAGCGGCGAGCGAATGCGGTGCAGGATAGGTGAGAAGTGAACGTTTGACTTCATCCTCACGAAAGAAGAGAATGGAGACTCCCCAGGCTTCGAACTTCATGGAGTGTACGAGATGCAATGGAATAGACCCGCAGCTGCCGCTGTACTGGCACTGTCCCTGTTGATCCTGCCGGTAGCCATCGCTTCGCCCAGGGAAGAGGGCGCGATTACTGAGGCTGAAGTCAATGCCGCCCAGCAGGCCTGGTGCGACGGGCTGGTCATGATCGGAAAAGTCTACAAGGAAGGTGGCGATTACCGGGCCTTGGCCGCCAAGATTATCGATGACGCCTACGACTACCAGGAAGGCAAGGTCTTCTTCAAACCCACCCTGGCGTTCGGCAAGAACACCTTCCGCAGCACCATGGAAGGCGCGCTCGCCTACTTCGTTGGCGGCGACAAAAACTTCCCCGAAGATACCGGCTTCGCCCTCAAGAAGTGGGTAAAGGTCCGCTACGACAACAACGCTGCCGAGAATGGCATTCAGATCCATGGCAACATTGCCATCACCATGGGTAACGTCTATCTGACCAACAGCGCCGGCGACGAAGTGATGGTCGACAAGACCTTCGTGTTCCCCAAATGCAAGGACGGCAAGCTGCGCTTGTGCGTCCACAAGTCAGCGTTGCCGTTCGATCCCGCAAAGTAACAGCAGAGACTGTGCCACACTTCGCCGGTACTCCGGCGAGGTGTGGGTGCGGGGACCAGTGTCGTGCCACTGAATTGGAAGAAATACTGCCAACAGAGCGTTAGTCTACTTCAGGAAAGCAGACATGCCAACCACAGAGCCGCTGCCGCCGCCGGTGAAGCCGCGGGAAAAACCTGTTCCGCAGCCCTTGCCGGCTCCCCCCTCGAAACCTCAGCCGGACCTGGATCCATTCAATCCCAAATGGCCCGCCACCCGTCCGACGCCCGAACCGAAAGCGCAGGTTGGTAAGTGAGCGATGCCGAATTACGAGGCGAGATCAACAAGCGTCTGACGCTCAACTGGCTGATTCAGGGAGCAGCTCAGCATGCAGGGATGACGGCACATCATCTGGTGCGCGATGAGCTCACTGCCATCCATCCGAAACTGCTGCGTCTGAATGATCAGTGCGCTCTGATCAATATCCTTCAATACTGGAGCATGGATGCAGTGCTGTTGCTTGGCTGGCCTCCACGCTTCTGGAGACGTGCCGCGACCAAGCCAAACCACCCCTTCTTTGGACATCGGCTGTTATCACGGCATGGAGGCATGCTTGCTGCAGCAGCCAGGCAGCGGGCCATCGAACGCAGCAAAGAAAAGGGACTCAGTCTTGTTCCCTTTCTGTATGCATTTCAGGCCATGCAGATAATCGTTCAGCTGAAAATGCTCGAAGCGTCTCACAAGTCAGACCTAGTGGAGCTGGCAAAGAAAACCACAACGATGGTGTGGAAGATTCCTTCTCACCGGCTGAGTGGCAGCCTGACGGACAAAGTCGCTTTCGGAAATTTGAGTAAGCCGAAGACCTTGCGTGGGCTCATCCTTCGCGGTGCTGCAGCGGGTTATGGTGGTGTGATAGCCCGCCTTAATTCTCTTAGCGTGGAGGGGCGAGCCATAAACTTTTTTCTTCTGTCTAAAGAACTCGTGAAAGGTACGGCTGAGCTGATATGCCTGCACGGGCTGAATACTTTGCATGATAAGACGTATCAGCACGTTTTCATCCATACCGATAAAATCGAATATGCGCCATGGATGCTGC
>DAOMFV010000185.1:0-7397 GCA_035430005.1 Gemmatales bacterium | reverse complement strand
GGGGGGGGGGGGGGGGGTGGTGGTGGTGGCCCCGTGGGCGGTGGTGGAGGCGGTGGTGGAGGCGGTGGTGGAGGCACCGGCGGAGGCGGTGGTGGAGGCGCTACCGGAGGCGGTGGATCAGCCACTCTACCAAGGTTATCTTCAATGAAGAACCGCTGACGCCAGTCTTTAGCATCATTAGATGCTGAAATATCATCAGTAATCGTGGCACCTCGGGGATCAGGCGGCCAAATGAAAAAGGTCTTGCCCCAATAACCTGGCCCTTCAACATAGCTCTTAAAGGTAGAGCCATAGCCGGCAGTCGTAGAGCCAGGCGACACATCGTCAAATGTGGCGTCTGGAGTGAGAGACACATCAGAAACTGTTTTGCCTACCGCTTCATTGACATTACGGGCGAGGTAGGTTGGGCTCGTTTTCACAGGCAGGTAGGTGGCACCACCGGGAGCACTATTCTTATTGAAAGCCTTTGTGCTGTTTCCAAAGGCTGTGGTATCTTGATAGAAGTCTTCAACAACGGGTGGATCGCCGCCAGGCCCGGTGGCATAAAGGTTATTGATGCCGACGATCTCTCCTGTGTAATGCTGGAAAGTAGTGGTACCCTGCAAAGGAAACCAAGTGGTATTTGTGTAATGCCCAGTATTGGGATTCTCGGTTGTTCCCGATTGTGACTTGGTTCGCGCAACGGTCCCACTCCCCAATGAATCAGTTAATGGCGTAGCCATCATGCTGTCGAAGGCCATCGAGTGGGAGAAGTCCACTACCATGACAATGTCACGAGGACGATGGATAGCGGTAGCAGAAGCTTGTGCGGTTAACTGGGTATAGCCCAGGATACGGGAGAAGTAGCTTGGCGCGCTTGAGGTAACATCCGCTTTCACCAGCGTGTTCGGTGGAGTGGGGGTAATGTTGATGGCTGGTGCGCCTGGATCGGTAGAGGCGACAAAGGTCCCAGAAGCCTGATTGTAGTAATAGTGGCCAGGAGTAATCGTCACCTGCGTTGCAGCATTGACAGCCGTTCCCATGATGGTGTTATTGGCAGCAGCATTCTTGGCATTGGTTGGTACATTCGACAGGTTATAGCTTGTGGCCGGGTCTCCGGTAAGCGACCGAGCGCCCGCAATCGCCGCGGCATCGGCTGCGTTCTGGCATTGATTGCGTGCCAGAGCTTTCATGCTCAAATCAATCGCCAAAGCGACGAAGGTAAAGATGACAACCAGCGATATCGCCGTCAGCACAATGATTACGCCAGTTCGTGTGCGGGAGGAGATGGATCGGTTTGCCATGTGAATCAACCTGTCTTTCGAGGTCATGGCCGCCGGGCGGTGCGTCCACTGGGTAAAGTGCAGTTGCCAAGTATCAATGGGACTGACAGATGTTAGTTGCCTTCACTGTACATGATGGAATAGACTTGTACCGGGAAGGAAGCGCTGATCTTAGCGCTGGTTTGTTGACTTAGGGCGATGCCGCCAAAGATCGTGTAGTAGGTGCCAGTCACCTGAACGCAAATGCCCTGGCCGAACTTGGCATTATTAAATGGAGCGCTCGCGATGGTCGTAACAGCGTCACTGGCATCGAGAGGGTTGCGTGTCACAGGATCAGCCTTGAAAACTGACACAACCGGCGAGGTGATCTGTACGTTATAGAGACTCATGTAGTCAGTCACAATCTGGGTGATCTCGGCAGTGGTTTTGTCATTAGTGCGAGCCGCTGCCACACGAGCCGCTTCACGGACGGCGTTTTCCAACTGATTACGCGTCATCACATAACGGCCATACTCAAGGATAGCAAAGAGGAAAAGCAAAATGAAGGGCAACGTAAACGCCAGTTCAAGCGTGTACGCTCCCTTTCTTCTCCGATCTGTTCTCCGATAACGCATAGCGCACCTGTTAAGGAATCGGGGCCGCCGGAATCGACGTATCCACAACGATTGGGATATCTTTCAAACTGTACCATTTTGTCGTCACGGTGATCATTCGATTGGCCGGAACAAAGAACTGCCCGGGCGACCACTTGACCATGCTATAGGGATAGGTGACCGTTACGAGCAAAACATCTGCACCGTTGTTGATATCCTGAACGGAACTGGAAACGGGATCAGCGGCTGGAGGTGTGTTGGTCGGATAATCTGAAGTCAGGCTCTTGGAGACGTTCTGCACACGGACGGTATAAATCGGGTTGCTGGTGACAGGATCGTTTAATGGCAGCCCGGCATTGCGTAGATAGTTCTCCACCGATTTTTGTACTTCGAAGTCTCCGTTGAAAGGCAACTCCGGATGAAGCGAAGCCGATCCAGTCGAAGTTCGTTGCCCCGTCGATGCCTGCCTCGCCCCTTCACGCGCCGCATTGGAAACAATCTGATGCGTCTGCAGTAGACGACCGACTTCCCACACACCAAACAGAGTAAAAATAAACAGGGGTAGCAGCAGGATAGCCGTTTCAACAATGGCGATGCCGGCTCGGTGCGAGTTTCGATTCGATGTTGTTGAAGACAATCGCATGAGGCACCTCAGCATGGAGCGATCTTGCCCCGCTCAAGAGAGACTATCCCTGCCTCTGGCAATCAACCATTCTACTATAGGTTACAAGTGAATGCACGCAACTCATTACTTGAATTTTCGTCAAAATCCTACCAGTTACCGTTTCTGAACAGACTCCATCTTCCCCAATCTCCGCAAACTCTCTGTTTCCAGCGACTTAAGGCTACGTTTTTGTTCCTGCTGCCGTCGGAGGATGTCCCAAGTGAAGATGAGAAGCCCTAACCAAACGGCACCGAAGGCGATTGCTTTTATCAAACTCATCGGTTCGAGAAACAGGAGCACCGCCACCAGGAATTGCAAGCTCGGCGAAAGATATTGAAGAAAGCCCAGCGTCGAGAGGGGAAGTAAACGGGCAGCCTGTCCGAAACAGAACAATGGGATGACCGTCGCAGGCCCGGACAAGATCAACATCCACTGGCCGCTGGCGTCGGTGTTCTGCCAAACGTTGCTGGTACTAAACAAATACCAGAGCGCGATGGGAGTCAGCAGCAGCGACTCAGCCGTCAAGCCAATCAGCGTTTCGATCGATGCCAGCTTGCGCATCAAACCATAGCTGCTGAACGTAATTGCCAGGCTGATGGCGATCCAGGGGAATGAATCGCTCATGCTGGCCAGCACGAGCATGCCGATCGCTCCGCAGCCGAGAGCCACTCCCTGCCAAGGTCGGAAGCGTTCTCCGAGAAGGAATACACCCAGAGCGACGTTGACAAGAGGAGTCACAAAGTAGCCCAGGCTGCACTGCATGATCCGTTCGGTCTCGACACCGTAGATGTAAACGAACCAGTTCGCCGCGATAAGGATGGAGCTGACCACCAGGGCCAGCGCTGATCGAGGAACCGCAAACGCTGCCCGCACCCGTGCCCATTGGCCCCGCAACAGCGTCAGCACCACGACGAGCAGAAGCGCCGACCAAACAATGCGGTGAGCCAGAATCTCGTACGAGTTGGCGAACTTGCCCAACAGCTTGAAGTAGATCGGGATCGCTCCCCACAAGCCGTACGCTGCGAGGCCGTAGAAGAGGCCCTGACGAAAGTGAGTGGTCATAGGGATGTTATAGGAGTCGATGCAAGACAAACCGTAGACAAGCTAAAGGATCAACAGGTTCACGTTGAGTTAACTTCGCATCAATCGCCTCATCCACCACACGCCCAAGATCGGCCCAGGCAGCCAGAGCCAACTGATCCACGAATGCCAGCTATCTACCAGGCTGGCAGTCAACTGAATACTCAGCACGGTGACACTGAAGCCGATGGCATTCTGCAAGGCCAGCGAGGAGCCAATCGCTTCGGGGGCACAAGCCTTGGCCGAAAGAGCCGAGAATTGAGGTGAATCAGCAGGAGCAGTAAGCCCCCACAGCATCAACAGGAACATTACCAGCAGCACAGGAAGTGAAGGCATCAGCGGGCCGAGCAGGCACATAAAGCCAGAGATGGCCAATGCCAGCACGGCAACAAATCCGCTGCTCAGCCGTCGGCTCATCCAGCCACCTACCACATTGCCCATGGCACCAGAAGCAATGATGGCAAACGTCCACCAGGCGCGGGCTTGCAGGTCGCTAGTGATCCAACCGACGAGGAACGGCACCATTGACCAAAAGGCATAGAGTTCCCACATATGGCCAAAGTAACCAAGGGCCGAGGCACGAAATGTCGGATTTCTAAAGGATCTCAGGGCAGCACGAGCGTCAAGTCGCTTGACTGGCGGTCGAGCCGCCGGACCATCGCCGAGGATGAGCATGAGGATGGCGGCCAGGAGTGCGAAAGCTGAGGCGAAAGAGACGACCATCTGCCAGTGCCCCAGCCCCCCCAATGCTTTGAGTAAGAAAGGCAGTGCGGTGCCGAGGGAAACCGCCCCGACCAACCAGCCGAGCGCTTCACCGGTGCGGGTGGGCATCCAGGTGACGACGAGTTTCATGCCCAGGGGATAGATGCCTGCCAGGGCCAAGCCGGTGGCAAATCGCCATACTAGGGCATCCATCATGCTGCGACTGAGCCAAGCAAAGCCCAGGTTAGCAATGACGCCAAGAAAGGTGGAAGCTGCAAAGACTCTGCTGGCCGGGAAGGCATCGGCCAGCCCAGTCATCGAGAGGAAGAGCGTGCCAACGATGAACCCGATTTGCACCGCCGTCAGCAAGCTGCCTCTTTGGGTGGCATCAAGCGACCAGAGTGGTGTTAACTCATCGAGAGCAGCGGTGCCACAGAACCAGAGCGAGGTGCCCAAGACCTCGGCGAGGACGATCAGGGGGAGTGCCCAGCGGGTGGGGTTCATCATTCAGGTTTGATCTGGGGAAGACGATCTTTGTGCTTTTGTAGATATTCCCAGATCGACCGATTAGGTTCTGTGCTGGACCAATAGATGCTTTTGCCATTACGAAGCCAGATGACACGAAATGGTGGTTGATCATCATCACGGAGTTTGGCATGAGCAAGCACC
Source organism: Gemmatales bacterium (assembly GCA_035430005.1). Classification (GTDB taxonomy): domain Bacteria; phylum Planctomycetota; class Planctomycetia; order Gemmatales; family HRBIN36; genus JAEUIE01. The sequence goes on along the minus strand of DAOMFV010000185.1, from coordinate 2,427 downwards.
GAGGGAGAAGCATTCCAGTCGATGATGACATTCTGTTCGAGTACTTCTATCGAAAAGGGGCCTGAAATTATTCGATCAGGATTCGCCCGACGAAGGTCATCCCAACTCGTCGGCCAACGATTGTTATTTGCCTCCAGGTAATGGACCACACAGCTTGCTGCATGCTCGACATAGTACGGATCGTGCAGCACCATTTGCATGGCCTGATAGGCGAAGTAGCCAAAGACACTTCCTCCGGTGATGCTCACACCAAGCACGAACCACAGTAATCTTGATCGCCAGGGCATTCATCAAGTGTACATGGAACCGATCCATTCCGTGAAGAAAAAGTGACTCGACAGAGTGATCACGCGATTCACCCCCCGGCCTAATGGCCTGAGCATACCCCACATTTCCGTTTCGCATAGGAGTGATTCATCGATATACAGCCTGTTTTGCATTTGGGGTGAGTCCCTAGAATGAACTCGCCTTGAATAACGCTGCTAGTCAAAGCAGAGACCAGTGAAAAACGGCTGTTTTTCGATGTTTCTTGCTCCAAAGATGTGGGGTATGCTCAGGCCATTAGGCCGGGGGCTAAATAGTGGTTATGAACTCGATAGGACGAACTGATTGCCATCGACATCTTTGAAGATGGCAAAGCTGCCCCAGTCGGCTTTGGAGGGTTCCTTGACGAACTCAACGCCCTTTGCTTTCAGTTGCTTATAAGTGCTATCGAGATCATCACAGGTGAATGAGATGTTCATGAAACTGCCGATCAGGGGCTTGAAGGCATCAGTCGTAAAGAGCACAAGTTTGGTATCTGCGCGGGGAATACCCAATTCAATCCAGCGCTGCTTATCGTCGAACGGTGCATCGGTAAAAACTCGGAAACCCAGCTTCTCGGTGTAGAAAGCAAGTGCCTTGTCTTGATCAGTAACTGGGATGCTGGCGAACTTGATGGCTTTGATCATTTGCTGCTCCTTAGTAGTTAGAAGAACGGGGTTGAGAGCAGCATACAGCCAAAAGATAGTTGTTCGCAAGGAGCGCATCATCTACTATAGCAGCGATTGCCATAGGAAACTGACTAATGCTCGAGATCGATGATTACATTCTTGATACGCTCATGCGCGGCCTCGTCGGGCATGATCGCCAGCCATCGGCATTCCTGGTCTATCTCTTTCTCTGGCGAATGACGCATGGCAAGGGCCGAACAAGAGTGCAGATTGCCCTGACTGACATCGCCGAGAATATCGGTCTCTCCAAACGCAGCGTGCAGGACGCGCTCACCAGTTTGCACAAACGCAAACTCATCAGCATTGAACGGGAAAGCATCACAGCCATTCCTCGGTACACAGTCCTTCGCCCCTGGAGACGGTAGCCCTTTTTCTACACGACATCCTTGCCGTTCCTTCACAAATCCTACTCGTACCAACCCTCTCAAAGCCATTTCGTGAAGGAACGATGTTGTTCAGATGAATAAAGGCTGAGCCTTGTTCCTCTTGTCATGGAGATCAGTTAGAACTTTCCACGAGTGCTGATTTGCATTCTCACATGCCCCTGCGCGTTGTTCAGTACCACGCTGCAATGGCTTGTGATTCTCCTGGAGAGTGGAACTATGCCAAACCGTATTAGAGTTCGACGCGGCTTTACCTTGATCGAACTATTGGTGGTAATTGCCATCATTGCTTTGTTGATGGCTCTTTTGTTGCCCGCCATTCAACGAGTGCGTGAAGCTGCCAATCGCATGCTCTGCGCCAGCAATCTGCGGCAATTGACTGTCGCCAGTCACAACTATGCAAACGATTACGGTGGATTCCCCTGGAACGCCATCACCAAGAATAACAGCCAATTCCCTTTTATTCCATACGGTGCCGGCACTAATCAAACGATCCCCGGATCACCGGGCGGTACTCAAGGTCGATCCAGTGTTCTGGTTGCCCTTCTGCCTTATATTGAGCAGGACAATCTGGGTAAGCAGTACTTCTACAATGTGGACTGGTGCGATCCACTAAATGTGAACAATCTGAAAACCAAAGTGAAGGTGTACCGCTGTCCTTCGAGTCCTTATAGCGATGATAACGTCATAGCATACAAGACCAGCTACATCGGACCCGGGAACAATGCGTTTGCACCGCCTGCCGGCTCAGGAGCAACAACGAACATTCTGGGTGGCCCTGTTTACCCAACGATCAGCAACTCGGCAGGCTCGAGTGGCTGGAGTTCAGACTACGCTCCCCTTTGCCAGGTTAAGACGAAAAAGAACGCCTCTGGAGGCGAAATTGGGCCTTCCAATCCATTGCTGAATACTGTGTACAATGGGTTTCCTCCCAGCAAAGGCGCTATGCGCCAGAACGCCACCACCAAGATTACCAACATCTATGATGGCACTTCTAATACCACGCTCTTTTCTGAAGCAGCCGGACGCGACCTGCAATACTATGCCGGGAA
>DAOMFV010000184.1:0-7485 GCA_035430005.1 Gemmatales bacterium | reverse complement strand
ACGTAACCTCTTGAGATCAGGCTGTTTAGTTCAACTCAATTACCGGACGGCCTCTACGGCTAAACCATGGCACCCAACTCACTACTCACCCGGCTACTACTACATCTCTTTTGGGCTAATGCCCCTACTCCGCCGTGTTCTTCTTGTTAATATCCTGACTTGCCGCCGCACGAAGGATCGACATCATGTTGCGCTTGTACGCTTCCACGCCGGGCTGGCCGTAGGGGTTGATCCCCATCAATTTGCCTTCCACCACCGTCGCCAGCATCAGCATCTGCATCAGCTGCCCGATGTTATATTCCGACAGGGTCGGAAGCGTGATCTCACACGTCGGTCGAGCCACCTCGGCGTAGGCAGCATTCGTTCCCTGGTTGGCCGCCTGCATCAGGTTGAGATAATTCCGTCGGCTGAACTCGTTGAGGCCGTCTTCATTGCGATCTGACATGCCGACCGAGATCGGCCCCGCCTTGGGCGTCTTCACCGTGACGTTGATGATGAGCTTATCCCGCTTGCCTTCCTGAAACTGCTGGCCACGTGAATGCAGATCACGGGTCATCACCGAGGTGAGCGGCGTCGCCCCCCGCCCCTGCTTGCCCAGGCTCTCCGCCATCAGTTGATCGTACCACAGGCCGAGCGCTTCGAGTTTCTTCGACCAGACCGCCATCACCCGGACCGTTTTCCCCATCTCCTCGGTCATCAGATGGCAGACGGCGGCAAACTGCAGCACCAGGTTGCGCTCGAACGGCTCTTCGAGGAAGTTGCGGGTAATGCTCGACGCACCTTGCAACAAGGCACGTACATCGAGTCCCATCAAGCCGGCAGGCAATAGCCCCACCGGCGAGAAGATCGAGAACCGTCCACCGACCCGATCAGGGATGGTGAAGATCTCATCGTCGCTGTACCCCTCCGCCTTCAGGAGCTTGCGAAGCGGTGAATCACCCGGACCGGTGACCGGTATCATCAACGTCTTGGCCAGTTCCGATTTCGGCCCATAGAGTTCAGCCGCCTCTTTCCGAAAGACCCTGAAAGCGGCTGCCGTCTCAATCGTCTTGCCGCTCTTGCTGATCACCACCGTGGCCCAACGATCCTGCTGAGTGTCTGGCGAAAGGCACGTCGTCTGGAACAGTTCCAGAAGTTCCTGCAAGCCATCGTTATCGACGTTGTTCCCCTCGAAATAGAAACGGGGAATCCCAAGCCTGGTCTCGAATGGCAGCTCATTGTGATAGAGGTTCCGTAGCGCCTCAAAGAGAGCTTTGGCTCCCATATACGAACCGCCGATGCCAAGAATCAGAATGCGATCGCACTGGTCGCGCAGCCTCGAGGCCACCGCCTGGATGCGGCCCAGTTCGCTCTTCTCCCGGTTCTTCCGCAGGTCGCCCAGCAACTTATCGGGCAGGTCAATGAAGCCACTGTCCATCGGCTTGGTCTGGTTGGGAGCCTCCAACAATTCCCGTTCCGTCGCCACCTGCCCCTTCACCTGCATCATCAGCGGCATGATCGCCTTGAGCCGGGCCGGGGCTATAAACTGCTGGTTCTGCATTTCGGCCAGCGGCTTCCACTCATCTTCAGGCCGTGGCTGATTCAAGAGGCCTTGATAATTGAACGAGATCGTCTCGTCTGGTAGCTGCATTTCTCAAGTCCCTGGGAAAGACGAGACGGTTACTATTTCTTCCCTCTCCCCCGGAGGGAGAGGGGTCGGGGGTGAGGGGGTGCATGGTACTTTGCACCTTCAACCAAAAAGCTCGGCAGGAGCCTCGCCCTCCCGTGCCTTATTCCCCACCTTCATCAGGCAGGGCTGGGCACTCACAAGCATAGCTCTTATTGTGAACCTGTGTCGTCTCTTTTTTTTACCCTGAGTTACCAGATAGCATGCACCAGCACGACCTGATTCGCAGCCTGCGAGAGAAGTCCACCAGCAAAATAGTCCTCGTCGTGGCTGACGGCCTGGGCGGATTGCCCCTGGAACCGGGCGGCAGCACCGAACTGGAGTCCGCCTCTACCCCCCATTTAGACGAAGCAGCCCGGCAAGGCGTGTGCGGCCTCAGCACCCCCGTTTTGCCCGGAATCACCCCTGGCAGCGGCCCCGGCCATCTCGCTCTCTTCGGCTACGATCCCCTCGAACACCAGATTGGCCGCGGCGTCCTCGAAGCTCTGGGTATCAACTTTGCCGTGGGCCCCAAGGATGTCGCCATCCGGGGGAACTTCGTCACCGTCGATGCAGAGGGTTTGATCAGCGACCGCCGGGCCGGACGACCCACCACCGAACGGTGCGTCACCATGTGCAAGAAAATGAGCACGATCAAAATCCCCGGCGTCGAGATCTTCGTTGAGCCGGTGAAAGAACACCGCTTCGTCTTAGTCCTGCGTGCCGCCGGACTAGGCGACAAGGTCAACGACACTGATCCCCAGGCGGTCGGTGTCAAGCCTCTAGAAGCCAAGGGGCAGGATGCTGCCTCCAAGAAAACCGCCGACCTGGTGAACAAGTTCATCGAAGCAGCCGGCAAGGTCCTCTCCGGCGATTCCCCCACCAACATGGTCACCCTGCGTGGCTTCGCCAAACTGCCGTCGATCCCAACCATGGAAAATGTCTACGGCTTGCGAGCCTGTGCCATTGCCGTCTACCCCATGTACAAAGGCCTCGCCCGCCTCGTCAACATGACCATCTCCGACTGTGGCAATACGCTCACCGAACAGGTCAACACGCTGGAGAAACTCTGGGATCAGTACGACTTCTTCTTCCTGCACTACAAGTACACCGATAGCACCGGCGAAGATGGCAACTTCGACGCCAAGGTGAAAGCCATCGAAGCGCTCGATGCCGAGATTCCCCGCATGCGGGCGCTCAAGCCCGATGTCTTCATCGTCACCGGCGACCACAGCACGCCGAGCAAGATGAAGAGCCACTCCTGGCACCCGGTGCCGACACTGCTCACTGCTGACACCTGCCGCACCGACGCCGTCACCGCCTTCAGCGAAGCAGCCTGCCTCTTCGGCGGCCTGGGCCACTTCCAGGCGAAACACCTAATGCTCCTAGCCATGGCCCACGCCAACCGCTTCGGCAAGTACGGAGCGTAACAAGGAGCCGCGCACGAAGTAAGCGGTTTCGCACACCGCAACCCGCTTACTTCGTGCGCGGCTCCGTTTTCCTCTCGCCTTCCCCCTCGCTCTGCGGTACAGTTCTTAAAGCACGAAGCAACTCGATTACCACAATCTGATCACGCATGCATCGATATCTCCTTCTCATCGTCGCCCTTCTTACAGCTACCCCTGCCCAGGCACAGGACGATGGCACGCCTCACCTGGAACTCGTTCGCGGCTTGCGTGAACGCGGCTACCACGACCTCGCCCTCACGTATCTTGAGAAACTGCAAGCCCAGCCGGCAATGCTGAGTGCCGAGGTGAAAGCCGCCCTGCCCCTGGAACTGGCACGCAGCCGGGCTGAAGTAGCCCCCACCATCCCCGCAGGCCCGGAGCGAGATCGCCTGCTTCAGAAGTCCCGTACCGATCTTGAATCCGTCCGTCGCAGCAACCCCAGTGCTACCCTCGCCCATGAAGCCACCCAGGCGCTGGCCAACACCATCGTCGAACAAGCCCGCAGCGCAGCCACCGCCAGCGAACGAGCCGGTATCTCACGTCCCAATGCCAGCAAAGAAGCTAAGGATCAGCAAGCCGCCGCTCTGAGACATTTCGACGACGCCGAGCGTCTCTTCGCCGATCTGCAAAAGAAGGTCGAAGACGAACTGGGCCTGAAGAACACTCCCGATAAAACACAGAACAAAGGCGGCGCGCCAAGCCCACCTAAGGCAAGTCCACTCTACCTCAGCACGCTCTACTACCGCGCCCTGGCCCGCTATGAGAAAGGGCGTGTCGCCGGCCTCGGTGTGCGTGACTCCGGCCTGGCCAACGACGAAGCCCGACAGATTGCCGAGAAGCTCTCCACCTACCGTGGCGTCAGTTCCGCTGGCTGGCAGGGCTATGCTCTCTATGCCCGTACGCTCGAAGGGGCAGACGATGCCAAGGCCAACCAGATCTATCGCAACATCGATCAGGCCAGCACCCCCAACGCCGTCGCCGCCCAGCGAGCCATGCGCTACTTCCCTCTCGCCCGTGCCGAAGCTTCCGGCGATATTACCGAACGTGGTCCCGAGCGCGAACGCCTTCGTGCCCAGGCCGAACGCTGGCTCCAACTCTATGGCGGCACCGCAGGCAGCAGCAAGGACGCCCAGCACGTCCGCTACATGCTCATCCGTATCCTCGGCAAGGAACTCGAAGAGATACCCGAAGTTCGCCGTCAAACTGCCGAGGCTCAAGCCAAGCTCGAACGCGCCCTCGTCCTGATCGACAGCATGGACAATGGACGTGCCGAATATCAAGATGCTTTGGAGCGTCAAAAGTACAGCCTGCTCCGGCTTAGTGGCCGGGCCAAAGGGCCGCTGGAATCGTTGAAATCTTTCGACGAAGCGCTGCTGCGGGCCTCTATGGAGTTCTACCAGCAGCAGACCCTTGAAGCGAAGCTGAAAGAAGTGGGTAACACACCCGCTAAGGCCGATGTCGAAGCCCAATACAAGAAGCAAGTCGAGACCACGCTCGCCGCACTCCGCCGCACTCAGGCGATGATGCTCGACACGGTCGTCTCCGAACGCAACCGGGTCCGCATCTTCAACATGATGCAGAGCTGCTTGCGCCGCCTGAACGATGGCCCCCGTGCCGCCATCCTTTGCGAACATCTCGCCCTCACCGCCCGCCAGCCCGAAATCGCCCAGGCTGCCGCTGCCGAGGCGCTGCGTCTCTACCAGTTCCTCAGCCGGGAAGGAGGAAAGGTCGATCCTTACGCCTCTAACCACTTGATGAGCATGGCCCAACTGCTCGATGCCCGCTTTCCCGATTCCGCCCAGGCTGATGAAGCTCGTTCGGTCCTCGGCCGAGACCTCATCGCCAAACATCAGCTCGACCCTGCCATCGCCATGCTCACCAAAGTCAAAGCCAACCCCGGTACCGCCCGCTACCTCGCCGGACTTTCTGCCTGGACCAAGCACCGAGAGATGCACAAGGACAAGATCAGCGCCAAGTCAGCCGAGTCAAACCAGGCCCTCGCTCTACTCAACGAATCGGTCGCCGCCTTCGACAAGATGACGAACAAGGATGAACTCGAACAGCGAACCGAAGCGCAAGCAGCTCTCTTGATCCTTGGCATCTACGATACGCTCGGCGATGTCGATGCGGTTATCTCTACAGCCCAGCCGCTGCTGGTTCGCATCGAACAGAAGACGATGCCAACGGGCCTGGCTCCCGGCACCGAACTTCAGGTACTCGAAACGGTGATGAGCGCTTACATCCAGAAGCGTGATCTCCAGGCTGGCCCCGCCAGGCTCCTTGCCATTCTGAACAAACGCAACAACGATCCCCAGCTTGGCGACAGCACCCGCTTCTTGCAATCGACCGCCCTGCGCATCAAACTGCAACTCGATGAGTACCTCAAACAAGGCGATGCCGCCAAGCCTCAGTACCAGGCCACCCGGAACAGCTACCGCCAATTCCTTGAGCAGATCGAGAAAGACCCCAAGCTGCCACTCAAGCAGCGCGTCTGGCTCGGTTCGAGCTTCTCCGGCATTGGCGACTATGCCCACGCCGCCGCCGTGCTCAGCCAGGTCAAGGCTCCTGCCGTCGATCCCAACAAAAAGGCCAATGACAACCCCGACGAAGAAACGCAGCTCTATCGCCAGGCCGTCAGCCTCCGAGTCTCCGCCCTGCGTCAGGCCGCCCTCAGCGAGGCCGACGCTAACGATAGAGACAAGGCCCTCGCAGTCGTCGAGAAGGAACTGCAAAAGGTGATGACCGAACCCTGGGCCAAGCGGAACCCTGCCCTGCTGAGAGACGACATCTACCTCCAGCAGCTGCGCGGCAACTACAGCGGCAGGAGCGGGGCCATCGTCCGCTGGGACGGCTTCCGTACCGTGCTGCGCCCTCTCATGGAAAGGAACGAAGCCATGAAGGAACTCTACTGGGAAAGCAACTACAACCTCGCCTACTGCGTCTATCAGGAAGCGAAGATTCTCAAGAATCCCGAAAGCCAGAAGAAGGGCATCGAACGGGCAGCCGGCATCATCGTTGATGCCCGGCGTTCCAAGTTCGGCACCCCGACTCAGGCCGCCAAATACCACGAACTGCTCGCCAAGTATCCTGACCTGAAAGCCGCCGTTGATCGGCTCGATGGTTCACCTTCCTCTGGCAGCAAGTCTCAATAGGAATCCGTCCCCATGCATCGTGTTGTGTCATGCTGCTTCCTCTGGTTGTTCGCCGTGTGCTCGGCTGCCGCCCAGGATCGTGTTACTTACCTGGACCGCAGCTCCAAGACCGGTGCGACGCTTCTCAAGAGCGGCACCATCACCGGCGAAGACCCTGGTAAGGTCACGCTTTCTTTCGGCGATGCCCGCCGCAGTGACGTACCCGTGTCTGACGTTATCGACATCGCTTACGACGGCGAGCCGACTGCCGAGATGAATTCTGCCCGCGCCGCCGAGCGTGAACGCAAATACGATGTGGCCCTGGCCGGCTACACCGATGCGCTCAAGAAGTCTCCTTCTGATAAGAAGCTCCTCCGCCGCCATCTCGAGTACAAGATCGCTGAAATGCGCACCGCTCAGGCCGATGCCGGCGTCAACCCCGCCGCTGCCCTTGATGCTCTGCGCCAATTCATCAAGGCCCATCCCGACAGCCGTCAAAGCCTGACGGCCTACGACAACCTCGGTCGCCTCCTTGTCATCGCTCGCCAACCTGTCAATGAAGTCGTGGAAGCCCTGGCAGGTGTCCGCTCCAAATATGGCACCGACAGTAAGGAAGTGGCCAACCGCTGTGATCTGCTTCGCAGCGATCTCATCCTGCAGGATCTGGAACTGACAGCCCAGAAGGATGGCATGGACGCAGCCAAAGGCAAAGCCGCCATTGCCGCCAAGGCCATCGCCGAGCTGGTCACCATCGCCGATCGCTCTGCCCAGCCTGATTTGCTCGCCCGGCAAACCTACTGCCAGGCGATCAGCAACCCCGCCGCCGCCACCGTCGCTGCCTGGGAGGCACAGCTAAAAGCCACCGACGACCACCACAGCCGGGCCGGCATCCACCTCACCCGTGGCGACTACTATCGCCTGATGCAGAATTACAAGGAAGCGATGTGGGACTATCTCTGGGTCGATACAGTCTACTTCGCCGACCGCCATCAACAAGCCCGTGCCCTTTCTCAATTGATCGACGTCTTCGATAAACTCGGCGACGCCACCAAGAGCAAAGACTGCAAGGAACGCCTGCAAAACGATGGCCGCCTGCGGGATACGAGACAGGCCAAGGCAGCGAAATAAAGTTGCCATCACGAGAGTTGCCATAACGCTCCGCGTGATGGAGCGGAGAGATGCTGCATTTTCAAAAAGTGGTGATACGACTAGGCCGTGTTGACAATCACGCCAGCCAGAGCATGGTACCAGCTAAGTAGAG
>DAOMFV010000183.1:0-7632 GCA_035430005.1 Gemmatales bacterium | reverse complement strand
TCACTGGTTTACCGCTCTGTCCCAGCTTATGCTAGATCAATGTCAACACGGCCTAAACGCAAGTCAAACTAAAAATCAAGGCACCGTATGCACTTTAGAAGCCGCTCATCAAGGATCCCTTGAATCTTGATCTATGCCGCAAACGGATCAAGCTGGCGATGATACCCGGCCTTAATGAGATTTCCCAGCTTGGCCCCTAAAATGATGAAATTGCTTGACCATAATTCCAAAAACCAAGAACTTATTGGGATGCTGGCTATATCAGGAAGGAAAGTAGGCTGAAGTTGTCTCTCAACTCAAGAAGCTGATTCAGCCGCAATACTAATTTGGCATGATGTCGCCGCGCAGCTTGTTCACGCCGGTCGCGGCGAATTGCTTCAGCACTTCCAACGGAACAATCTTCAACATAGATTCATGCGTCGCTTCCAGAACGACAAAGGGGGCTTTTCCCGCCTCGTAGGCTTCCTTCCATCGTAATGAACATAGGCACCACCGATCACCCGGTTGCAGCCCAGGGAAGCGATATTCAGGTATCGGTGTGCTCAAGTCATTGCCCACTTCCTTGGAGAAGGCCAGGAACTCCGCAGTCGTCAGAATGCAGACGCAATGCTGGCCAACATCGTCTGGCCCGGTTTCACATTTTCCCGTTCGATAGAACCCGGTCGTCGGGGCGACTGAACACATTTGCAGTGGCCCACCCAGGACGTTACGCTGTTCTGACATATCAACACCAGATCGGGAAAGAATGAATATCCTTTCTATTGAGATAGGAAGAACCTTTAACCGATTCCATCGAACCTGGCGCATGTCATGCCCACCATACTTGACCAGATCGTCATCAACAAACGCCAGGAGATAGCCTCGGCGAAGGTGGTGAGCAGCGAGGGTGATCTCGAATTAGCCCTCAGGGGGCGTTCGTCCTCGTCTATTCAGGGCAGGTTTCTCGCTGCTCTTCAGGCGACGCCGAACATTCGGGTGATTGCCGAGGTGAAGCGGTTCTCTCCCTCGGCGGGGCCGATACAACTTGGTGCTGATGCCGTCACGGTGGCTTGCGAGTATGCCCGATACGGTGCAGCCTGCATCAGCGTGTTGACTGATGGTCCCCACTTCGGGGGGAATCTAATGGACTTGCAGGAGGTGCGCAGTGCAGTGGAAGTGCCACTGCTTCGCAAGGACTTCATCCTTGAACGCTACCAGGTGCTTCAGGCGAAATTAGCCGGGGCCGACGCGGTGCTGCTTATCGCCGAGATTCTCGACGATGCAACGATGACTCAGCTCATTCATGACATCGAACTGCTGGGGATGGATGCTCTCGTCGAATGCTATGAAGCTGACAATGTGCAGCGCGTGGTCGATGCCGGGGCCAGACTCATCGGCATCAACAATCGCAACCTGCATACGTTTGAAGTGAACCTGGAACATACCCTGGAACTGGCCAGGCATGTGCCGGGCGAGTGTACCCTGGTAAGCGAAAGCGGGATCAAGAGCCGGGCCGATGTCGAACATCTGGCCTCGTCAGGCATCAAGGCCATCCTCGTCGGCGAAACGCTGATGCGCTGTGGCAACATGGAAGCGATGATGACGGAATTGTCTACGGTACCCCATCAGTCACGCTAAGTTCAGGTTCGCTTGCACGGCGTGAGGTCAACCGTCTGAGCATGCTCCCAGGCGGCTACATTACCGATAGGCAGCCAGAATTGTGCGTGGACAACATGTACCGCTCCCTTAGATGCCAGTTGTGATACATAGTCTGTGATTTCATACTCGCCCCGAGGCGATAGCTTGAGTTCCAGTTGCTTTACTTCCTCTGGGAAGACATAGACCCCGACATTGGCTAGCTGGGTGCCATCCAGGTCGGGCTTCTCGACAAGCTTTTCCAGCGTACCATCCGGTCGGCGAAAGGCGATGCCAAACTGCCGGGGCGTATCGACCGGATGAACGAGCAGTCCCGCTTCATGCACTGCCAGCTTCTCCAGATCAGCAGCGGCAAAGAGGTCATCCGCATTCATTACGAGATACTTCTTGTTATTGAGATGGGGGAAGCAAGATCGAAAGGCATCGCCGGTGCCACGGGGTACTTCCTGTCGAACGGTCGTCCAGTTGGGCACATGCTTCTGAAGAGTCAGGTAGGCTTCAATCTGCTCCGCCAGATAATTCACAACAACGACGATGCGATCGACACTTTGGGGCAACGCTGCAAGAATCCAGTCGAGAATCGGTCTGCCCTGTACGTTAAGCAGAGGCTTGGGAACCATTTCCGTATGGGGTCGAAGCCTCGTGCCTAAACCCGCTGCCATAATCACTGCTTCCATCGTCGACTCCGTGCCATGCTCATCCGTAAGGCTGCCATCAGCGTTCTGCATAATCGGCATATCTTAACATCATAGCAGGTACAGACGGTGAAATCGGTACGCTTTAGCCGTGTGCTTGCACGAGATGCCGGTCTTTTCGATAAGCCCGGCCCACTCTGAAGACGATGCCAATAGTGCATCGTCGATCATTCGAGGGGGTGATGGATCATCCCTCTGCAAACTTTCTGCCTCGCAGAAGGCTTGCAGATTGCACGATGCAGGCCTTTGGTAGGATGCTCCACCCATGCGTAAGCTGATCTCCCTGTTCACTGTCGCCCTGATTTCCGCGATGATGGGTTGCTGCCACGACACCTGCGATTGTTGTCGAGATGTCTGTAGCACCTGTGGCAACAACACGACGGTGCATGTGCCGCCTGCACCTGCTGCTGCGATTAAGACCATGCCCGCTCCTGCCAAGTAGTCGAACTACCTGAGCAGTGTGAGAGCGATGCCGCCCGTCGCCCTCATTATAAGTCAAGAACGAACAGGCGACTTCTTCCACCATGGATGAAGTCGCCTGTTCGTTTTTGAGCATGCCCCACGTTATTTCTTTTGATCTTCGATCAAGGGTGTTTGCACCGGGGGATGAGGATCGGGCCAGACGTCTACTCCAGGCTCATCCTCCATGGGAATGATCTCGTGCTGCCCCATGAGATTCGCCCACGGTCTAAGCATCGGCACATTGGCACAGATGGCCTTGATCCCTGCCGTGAGCGGCATTGCCAGAAACAGGCCGATGTACCCCCACACCAGTTGCCAGAACAAGCAGGCGAGGATTACCGTGGTGGCGTTCATCTCCATGTGTCTACCCACCACCAGCGGGAAGATGACATATCCTTCGATGAGCAGCAGCACACCATAGACAATGATGATCCACAGAACGACGACAAGATTCACGTTCACAAAGCCATCGAGAATGGCAGGAATGGCGCCGGCCACATGGCCGATGTAGGGGATGTAACCCATCACTCCCGCGAAGAATGCTGCCGACCAGGGTTGCTTCAGTCCCATCGCGCTGTAAACGACTCCAAGGATAAGGCTGATGGCCAGGTTAATGGCGGTTCGCCAGACGATGTAGGCCCGAACCTGCTTCGACATCTCCTCTAATGCCCGGAACGTCGCGGAAAAGTATGGCCCGGTGCGCGGCCCAAAAACTTCTGCCAGCCGCCCCGCCAGCATTTCGCCATCCATCCACAGGAACAGCATGAGGAACAACACGATCAGGGTCATCATCGTCACTTCGGCGGTCGAGAAGATCAGGGTAGGAATCAGTGTGCCTTCCATGCTGAATTGTTTGTTGATTGAACCGAAGAGAAACGATTGGTTTGGATCGGGGATATGGGGCTTCTCAGCTTCAGGCTCCCCTTGCTTCTTCGGCGTGTCTGTTTTCGCCACTGCATCGGGGGCAGTAGTGGTAGGCACCGGCTTCACGGAGTTCTTATCCGCGGGGGTCTCCTCTGCCTTGTCATCCTGCTTCTTGGGAGGAAGGATGGGGAAGAGTTGCTCAGCGAGTTTAGGATCGATGTCTTCCTTGATACGATTGTGGAGTTTCTTGTAATAGAGGATTCGGCCTTCGGGGGTGCCAAACTCCTGGAACCCGCTCTGTACTGAGACGACGATCCAGATCACTCCCAGAGTCATGGCCAGGATGAGGCCGATCATGACAACGATGGCGGCAACTCCCCGCGGGAGCCACCAGCGCACCCGTAGCAGTTCGACGAGAGGATAGAAGACTGCTGCCAGCATCAGGGCGACAATTAAGGGCATGATCAGCGGCTTGCCCAGGGCCAGGGCGATGATGACACCAAAGAGCGCAAGGAAGTTCAGCCCCCACCTCGTCTCCGGGTGCGACTGTAGAAATCCTGGTGACGGTTTCTCTTGCATGGGCTCATCATCCTCGATGGGTCACGACACGATGTGTCATCGGTCTGTCACTCCTCATTCCCTGCCAGCCTTCTCAGCAAAATCGCTATCGAAGGTCGAGCCGGCGGAGAGGTTCAACTTGCCTCAAACATTCCTGCTGACAGGCACGGACTGTGACTGTACCATAGTGTCTAAGCGAAGAACAAGCGTTAGCCACGAATTTTGGGGAAGGCATGTCCAGCGGCAGCCCATCCGTACGACCTTGGCGAGATGATCGAACGGTCAGCCCGTTGCCGTTCTTCGTGGGTGCCATCGCGCTGCTGCTCTTCACCTGGCTCTGGATCGACGTGAATTATGTCTGGCATCATCTCCTCCAACCACCGGTCTTTCCTCCTGATCGTAATGAATTGATAAACACACGGCCCATGACCGCAGTAGTGCTTTGTTACATGCTCGTGGGCGCCGCCATTGCCTTTCTCCTGCAACCCCACCCTTGGCGGGCGCTGGGCCTGCTTCCCTGGGGCGGCCTGTTTCTCTGGATCATGATGATCATCGGGCTGGTTGTTGAATACTCGCCCTACTTTGGCCGGCCTCTATTTGCCATTGTTGCCGGTGTCATCTGGTATGTGCCCTTCGCTACGGCACTTCGGCGATTACCGAACGTGTCGATTATGGATGGAATACGGCGTCCGTTAGACTGGGCGGCGGCGGCCTTCATGGGGGGGTTCAGCCTGTTGCTGTTCACTTGGTCTGATTACAACCAGAAGATCACCGAACTCATTCGTCGGTTGGAGCGGCATACACCTTCAATAGATAATCCGCTACTTATCATGGGGGTCACCTACCATGCCCTCTGGGATGGCGTGCAGACCCGTGCATGGATCATGTTCCTGATCGCCACCATCGTGCTGATGCTCTGGATTTGGATATTCCGTCGAGAGATGTTTGAATCGTTCGCGGAACTCTTCTTCCTGCCGTGGTATCGCTTCAAGCTGGTGGGGCCGGGTGTCGGGCACTTTCCCACGTATGGCCCGGTGCTGGTGGTGGCCAATCACGCTGCGTGGTTCGATCCGGTCTGGGTCGGAAAGGTGATCCCCCGGCAAGTGACGCCGATGATGACGAGCAGCTTTTACGATAAACCTGGCCTCAAGTTCATCGTGAAAGAGATCTTCCGAACGATACGGGTGCAGGACATCTCTCGCCGTAGAGAAACGCCGCCCGAACTAGTTGAAGCGGTGGAACGGCTGGAGCATGGAGAATGCGTGCTGCTTTTCCCCGAAGGCCGTATGCGTCGGGAAGAGCAGGAACTGCTCAAGCACTTCGGGCAGGGTGTCTGGCATATCCTCAAGGAACGGCCCAATACTCCCATCGTCCCGATCTGGATCGAAGGGGGCTGGGGCAGCTTTGCCTCCTATGTGGGTGGCACACCGCCGGCCGTCAATAAAAGCGTCGGCCTCGATTGGAATCGCCGTATCACTTTGGTGCTGGGTGAGCCTATCGTGATTGATCCACCACTTTTAGAAGAGCATCAGCCCACACGCAAGTTCTTGATGGACAGCGTCCTTGCCCTCCGCAAGTTCCTGCCGAAGCCAAACAACTCGACAAAGTTTCTGGGCGGTTCACCTACTCCCAGCCTCCCTGCGTAGTTCTCACGGAGCCTTTGCATGTGGGAAGTCTACTGGAACACCGTTCGTGACAGCGGCATCGACTGGTTCATTCTCAGTTGGGGCAGCCTGCTCATTGTCGCCCATCTCATTGGCCTGTTCGCCCGCTGGCGGGGCAGCAGTATGGTCTTCATGCAGGGCCTCGAACGCTATCGCACTGTACTGCTCAGTATGACCGAACTGCTTCCCATCCTCGGGCTGCTGGGAACCGTTCTGAGCCTGATGGCCACTTTTCAAGGCTTCCAGACCACTGTCGAAGAAACACCCAACCTGGCTGAAACACTGCGCACCTTTGCGCCCGCCCTGAGCGCGACCTGTTCCGGCCTCTTGATGATTGGTCCGAACCTGGTGCTCAACGCGCTGCTCTGGCTTGCTACGCCGAAGCACCTCAACACCGAGGAGGTGGCATGAACCTCCGTGCGACCGGGATCATCGTTCGCTTCATTCCTCTGCTCGATGTCGCATTCATCTTGTTGGGAATGATGATTGTGCTGATGGCCCAGGCCCAGATGCGCAGCAGTAAGCCAAAGGAGACTGCCCCGCAGGCGAACAAGACACTGGCAGACACCGCTGGGCTCGATCTGATCTTTCTCTACGCCGGCACTGCCGGCGGCGAACTGGGCCGAGCTTATGAACTGGGGCCGCAGCAGGAGCTGCTTCGTGAAGTGCGGACTGATGTGCCTGATGATCTCAATCGACTGCTGGCACTACGAGGCAAGAAGGGCAACCCTCTCGTGATCCTTCTCATCAGCGATCAGGGCTTCGATGCCGTCTGGAGCGAAAAGAAGCTGGCAACCATGAAGAAACAATGGGGCGTGGAGATCGCCCGCATCTATCCATTTCATCGCCAGCCTGGCGTCACTCGTCCGGGGAGTAAACCATCATGATGGATTGGGGCGTCGCTCTCTCGGTGGGGCTGGCAGTCGTCATTATCTCGGAACTGACCATTCTGGGGGCGATCATTCTGCCGAAGGTTCCACTCGAGCCGGGCAAGACCTGGCGCGGTACAGTGACTGCGGTCAGCACCATCTCGTTGATCATCGGCGGCGTGGGGGGTTACGTCGCTGGCCAATTCGGCGGACGTGGCGGCGGTGGAGCGACGACAGCGGGGCAATCGGTGGTTTCGACACTGCCGATCCAGCAAGTTCCTGTAGCTTCGATACCAGCGAAGATCGAACCGACCAAGCCTGTCCGGCCAGATACCTACCTTGCCAGTTCGATCGATCTCTACTTTGTTCGTGACAAAGAAAGTAAGAACGTCGCCAACTTTACTTGTGAGTTGGTGGGCTTTCGCCGTAAGAGCTATGGCTGGGAGCAGGTCGTTAGCAAAGTCGAAGCGAAAAACCTCAGCGAGTTTCTTAAACGGAACTCCGACGTTCTGGAGACTTACCTGAAAGAGATTCCCAGCGCTGATCAACCCGGCAGGCGACTGCGTATCTTCCTCGATCCTTTCCCTGGTGAAGGCGTCTACGATCAACTCCGCCAGCAAGCCGAAAAGCAGGGCTGGAAGGTCGACCGCAAGGAAGTAGCCTGGCAGCCTGAGTATCCATCGTCCTAGTTACGGGAGGGCGAGGCTCCCGCCGAGCCGTGCGATGATCGATACGCTCCTCAGTATCCTCTACTGGTTCGCTCGCCCTAGCATCGCTGCCTGGGCCGGCGCTGTCGCCACGGTAGTTGCGGTATTCCTCGCTGAACCTCGTCGTCACCTGCGACGACCGATGAAGTTCCTGGGCCGCATCCCGCGCATCATCATC
>DAOMFV010000182.1:0-7672 GCA_035430005.1 Gemmatales bacterium | reverse complement strand
TAGCCGTTTTACCCCTTTTAGGGAAGATACAAGTACCGTTGACCCCTGCCACGGTCCCTGAACGGTTATATCTCCGCCAGCTTCTGCTTCGAATCGCCGAAGCTGTCGAGCTTCAGGCCTGCTTTCTCCAGCAGCGACATGTATAGGCTGCACATCTTCCGGTTCGGCTTACCCAGATAGTCGAGCACCCGACCCGTCTTGATCTGGCCGCCACCCTTGCCCACCATCACCACCGGCAACTGATCGTTGTTGTGGTTGCCGGTCATCATGCTGGAGCACATCAGGATCATGCTGTTATCCAGCAGCGTGCGTTCGCCTTCCTGCACGGCATCGAGCTTGCCGGCAATATAAGCCAACTGCTGCACGAAGAACTGATTGACCTTCAGCCAGTCAGCACCATCGGTGTGCGAGAGCAGGTGGTGGATCATGTAATCGACCTTGAGGTGCGGGAACCGCAGGGACGAATGATCGTTATTGAGCTTCAGCGTCGTCACCCGGGTAGTATCAGTGCGGAACGCCAGGACGAGGATATCGCACATCAGTTTCATGTGCTGATCGACGTCCTGCGGAATACCATCAGGTGGCCGTGGCATATCGGGCTTGGTCAGTGTGGGTCGCCAGCCTTGGAGACGACCAGCCTTGCCGGCATCTTCGATGCGCTGCTCAACTTCACGCACCGAGGAGAGATACTCATCCAGACGACGGCGATCCGACTGGCTGACCGAGTTACGCAGGCCACGGGTATCTTCGATGACGGCATCGAGCACGCTCTTATCCGCCTTGCCGACTTCGTCACGGAAAAGACGATCGAAGGCGAGAGCGGGATAGAGTTCCAAGGGTGTCGGTGTCGTCGGCGAGCTCCACGAAATGTGGGAGCTGTAGATCATCGAGTAGTTCTTGTGGATGGCAGCAATGGGTGGCTCGGTGCCGAGCACCAAACTTGGTACCTTGGTTTGCCCTTTGGTCTTCTCAGCCAGCATCTGATCGCAACTGATGCCCGACTTGATCTCACCGGCTGGGGCCAGGTGTGCCCCGGTGAGCAGATTACCCGTCTGACAACTGTGAATGCCGCCGATGAGAGCTTCTTCGTTGTAGAGACCACGCAGGAAGAGCATCTTTTCCTTGTGAGGAGCAAGCGATTCGAGCACCTTGCCCAGTTCCATGTTCTTGCCTTCGCCCTTGGCCCACCATTCTTTGGAGTGGTAGCCATTGCCGGAGAAGAGGCAGGCGAAGCGCACGGGCGGCTCCGAAGAGGGTTTATGGCTTGGCTTCTCATCGCCCCAGACGGGAAGCGATTCGAGCCAGGGCAGCGCCATCGTCACGCCGATGCCACGCAGGAAGGCACGCCGGGACAGCGGGTGGGTGATCTTTTCGGACATTGGCTCTGTCTCCTGTTACTAGCTGACACCGTCTGGTTCTCCCCCTTGGTAAGGGGGAGAACCAGACCTTACTCGGCGAACTCGCTGCCACGAATCATGCGGAACTGGGGACTCTGGATGATCACTTGCATCGCTGCGGTGATGCGGCCATCGTTGTTGTTAAGCGCTGCGACCATCTGATCAAGCAGTTGGGTATCGGAAAGAGTCACCATCCTGCCGAAAGCATAGCCCAACAACCGCTTACAGAACAAGCGAATGATGATGTCTTTCTTCTTGGTCAACAGGAAATGGCGCAGGCCATCAATATCGTCGAAGCTGGAGCCATCCTTCATGATGGCTTTGGCGTCGACAGGCAGCCCGCCGAAGTCCTTCTCCCGGCGACGGCCGATGGGATCGTACTTCTCCAGGGCGAAGCCAAACGGATCGATGCGTTGATGACAGCCTGCACACTCAGCGAGCTTGGTATGGTTCTCGACGAGTTGCCTCATGGTCAGCTTGTCAGCCCCGCCTTCTTCTTCGGGGAGCTTGGGCACATTTGGCGGCGGCTTGGGGAGTTTCTCGCCAAAGAGCGTCTCGACCATCCAGTTGCCTCGCAGTACCGGACTGGTTCTCGATGCGCCTGCTTCCTTGGTCTGTACGCTGGCCAGACCGAGCAGTCCGCCTCGACCATGCTTCTTGATACCTTCTACCCGACGCCAGTTCGGCCCGGTGACGCCGGGGATGCCATAGTGCTTGGCCAGCGTCTCGTTGAGGTAAGTCGCATCGGTATCGAGCAAGTCTGTCACCCGGCGATCATTCTGGAACAGATCCTGGAAGAAGAGGATCGATTCTTCGTAGATGGCCTTCCGCAGGTTGGCATCGAACGTGGGGAAGAGCTTCTCGTTCTTCTCGTTAAGTTCATCGAAGCCACGCACATGAATCCACTGGGCACCGAACTCGATACCGAGGGCTCTAGTGTGGGGGTCTTTGAGCATGCGTTTCATCTGAGCTTCAAGAATCGCCGGTTCGTGCAGTTGATCGCTCGCGGCCAGCTTGCGGAGTTCCTCATCGGGCAGGGACGACCAGAGGAAATAACTCAACCTGGTGGCCAGTTCCCAATCGTTGACCTGGCCGGGAGCCTTTCCGACCGGAGAGTGTTCAGCACGAAAGAGAAAGGCGGGCGAGACAAGGATTCGGGTCAATACGCCACGGACTGCATCCAGGTGTGATGCTCCCTTGGAACGAATGGTCTCATAGAGCTCACGCAGTTCTTTCTGTTCCTTTGCATCGACTGGCCGACGATAGGCCCTGCCGGCGAACTCCATGAGAGCATCCAACTGAATGGCACTGGCAGCGAGTTCCTTTTTCTGGAACGCTTCGAGACGCTGCTTGAAGTTAGGTTGCTGAGCCTTGAAGAACTCGAGCATGCCGGGGGCCCCATCCTGCGAGACGAAGCCGATAAACTGGGGCAGGTAGGCTTCCTCAGCCTCAGCTTGTCTGCTGACGAATTGATGTTCTTCCCACAGGTGATTCAGTCGTTTGATTTGCTCAGCATCGAGGAACATCCGCAGGAGCGGTTCATCTTCCCGGTGGAACATCTTGAGCGTCACCGCTTCATCGTTGGGCACGACGTTGGGGAAGCAGACATAAAGCGGGAAGAGCTCTCTGAACTGGTTGAAACCCTCTAGCACGCGCTGGAAGCCCGCACCACTGGGACTGGCGACCATCGAACTCTTGCCATCCCACGACAATGTCGCAGCAGGCAGATTGGTTTGTACCCGGAACTGTACGACACGCTCCGGGCCAGGCTGATCGAGCTTGCCCTCCACAACAAACTCCCGTCCAGCGAACAAGGCTGCGGGCAGACGCACCTCCACCACACTGTTGGCATCAACAGCCATACTGGCTGCATCGTCGCCCTGACTGAAACGATCCTGGGGGATGCCATACTTTGCACTGCCAGTCGTTGTATTGCCGAGATGAACCGGAACCTGACCCTGGAAAAGAACCCCTTCGACAGCAACGAGATTATCGTAAAGTAGGCGGTTGGGGTCTTTCTCCCCCGTGGGTCGTGAGCCTGTTAACAGGGCTTGTGCCTGCTGGGCCAGCTTCTCTGCCTCAGCTTTGCGAGCAGGGTTAGTTTGAGCTTCACGCCATTGATGCAGCAGCGAGCCGGGCGGAATAATGACCGTGGCTGTCTGCCTGACAGGCCGTGTGGGGCCCATCACGAAGCTCCAAGTATCAGGCTGGCCCTGCGTATCGGCGTGAGGATTGCCAGCATGAATCGTGTCAGCCACGTCACGTGCCAGCTTCCACGTTCGCTTGGCTGCATCGGTTTCGGTGATGGTCAGATCAATATCCGTCAGATCGCAGCCATGATCGCCGTTGCGGGCATCAATGGCCAGGATGATCTGGTCGCCCTTTTCTACCTTCACCTTTTTCGCTTGGGACGTCGTGGTCTTTCCCAGGTTGTTGGTGCCCTCTGAGAACATGAACGCCCTGTCGTGATGGCGATGTTCAAGCCACCAGGCTGTGCCGTTGCCACATACAGGATGGGCCGAGGTGATGCGGGCAGACACTTCAACCGTGCCAGCTATTGGACTTTTCCAGACGACGGCGACAAACTCGGTGGGAGTCGGATGCACGGTGACACTGTGAGGCAGCGAGTTGCCCGGTATGTGTTCGGCAGTATCCGAAGCATTGGTCATCAGAACCGGCAGTTCTTTCCCCAACTTCTTCCAGCCATTGATCCACTGCTTGCCCGATGCCTTTTCTATCTTTTCAGTAAGTGGTTCCAGAGTCACCAGCGGAGCAACCCGGCCCAGTTGGTCGGCATCCGCAGCCAGCACTTCGATCCAGCGTTTGAGGAAGGGCGCATCCAGCCCCATCTTCGATGCCAACTCATCCACATTGGTCTTTCGATCAGTCACCTCAGCAACAGCCTTCAAATAGTTGGCTGTGTTGCCAAAGACCGCAGAATAGTTGACTTCGTAGTTCTTGCCGAACGTGGAATAGTCTTTGAGCAGCAGCGCTGGCTGACCGGTGGCTTCAAACCTCGGTCGCTGCCAGATGACCCTGGCACCTGTTGCTGTAGGAAACAGATCACGGGCAGAAAGATAGAGCACCACCTCGTTCTGTCCTGGCACCGGTTTGAACGACAACCGTACTGGCAGGTTTTTAACAGCCTTCGGATCAACGGACAACTGGCGGGTGTGACATTCAGTCCACCCCGTGCCCACCGCTTGAATGTAGTTGCCGATGTTGTTGGTCTTCCACAAGGCTCGCTGCCATTGTTCGATGCCGGCTACGAGGGCGGGTATCTCGTTCACCCCAGCCTTTTGCCAGCGAGCGCGAATATCGTCGAGGACGAGAGATGGTTCCTGGTCGTTCAGCGTCTTCCAGAGTGTCGTCAGATAGCCAGGGTTGAGCTTCTCACTGTTGGCGATGTCGATCAGCTTCTTCTTGCCTGCTCGAATATCGTCACGATGCCGGACGGTAGCTGAAACATAAGGAAGCAACGGCAGCTTCCCCTCAGAAGGGGCAGTCTCGACGTAGAACTGCTGCAACCGCTTCGTGCCTTCATCCGTCCAGTCCCGGCGGGTCTTCGATGGTGAGAACCTAAAGCCATCAGGCAGCAGTACCACATGATCGGCAATATCCTTGGCGGCGTTGAGGTACTTGGTCAAGAGGGCCGGGGAAATATCGGTGAGCGCCTCAGCGGCGTTGGTGAACCCTTCGCCCGCAGCGCCATCCGGGGGGAACTCTCTGGTAGGCCGCAGATCAACGCCGGTCAGGTCGCGAATGGTGTAGTCGTACTCGGCATTGCTGAGCCGACGCAGCGGAACAAAGCCAGGATCACCCGAACGGAAACGTGCTTCATGATCCAGGAACGTTTTCACCCACGCCAGCAACTGCTTCTTCTCTGCTTCGGTCGGCTGAGGCTTCTTCTTCGGCGGCATCTCGCCGGTTTCGATCTGCTCGATCATGTTCTGCCAGGGCTTGAGATCCTTGCGGAGATCAGGCAGCGTGGCGAAGCGTTCCAGATCGAGGCTGCCCTTCTTGGCCGAAGTCGAATGGCAATCGAGACAGTACTTCTTGAGCAGTGGTTTAATCGTGGAAGCAAACTCACTCACCAGCACCTGGGCCGGCTGCTCTTGTGCCGTGATGGATCCTGCATGCGACAGGGCCAACACGATGCACGAGATGACACCAAAAATTATCAGCACACGAACCGGAAACGGCGATGAACTCATCTCGACTCTCTGCTTCCTGCGACTGATGAACCGGAGAGGTATCATCTTCTTGACATTGGCGAGTCACCAGGTTTGCTGGTGATGATCAGGTGGGTACTTCCTCACCATTGTAAATGGTGGAGGACGATGTATCTACGGAGAATTGATGAAATTCTTTGCATCACGGATGAGTGGATCGTCCTTGCAACTCCTGGATCGCCCACTTAGGATGCAGTCGCATAGTACTATTGATTCAATGAGGTGATCGATGAAGCACCCGCCCACGTTACGCCAGTCCACCGAAGGCCGCTGCATGGCTGTGGTGGGCGATGTCTATCGCTTCCTGGCGACAGGTGCCGAGACGGATGGCAAGTATGCCCAGATGGAAGCCATCGTCGGGCCGGGCGGCGGCCCTCCTCCGCATGTGCACAGCCGTGAGGAAGAAGCATTCTACATCCTCGAAGGCGAAATCACTTTCCAGGTGGGAGACGAGACTATCGTGGCGACGCCGGGGATGTTTGCCAACATCCCCATCGGAACACTTCATTCGTTTAGGAATGATACCAGCAAGCCGGCCAAGATGCTGATCACCATCGCCCCGGCCGGCCTCGAAGAAATGTTCCTGGAGTTCGGTGTTTCGGTCCCTCCGGGAACCACGAGCGCTCCACCGCCAAGTCACGAAGAGATCATGAAGCTGCTGGAGATCGCACCCCGGTATGGGGTTGAGATCAAGCTGCCTCAACCCTAGAGGAGAACCATTCTATGTACGACCTCCTCGTCATACTGCTATCAGCCCTGCTCTTTCCACCAGCCACTCCCCCCGACTGGTCCGAACTCGCCCAGCGTCAGATCGGCTACACCGAACTGCAAACCAACCTCCCCGGCGGCAGGCATGAAAATGTTCGCACCATGCGGGCAGTCATCACCAACGGCGATGGCACCGGCCGCAAGCTGATCGCTGAAAAGCTCATCGACAATCCCAACGCCTGGACGCAGTTCGTCGGCTGGTCGCCCGATAATAAGCAAGCCATCGTCTATCGTGCCTGGGAAGACCCCAAGAACGCTCGCTGGGAAGAGGAACACAAGACCTTCCGCTTCGACCCCAAGATGTGGTTGCTCGATTCGTACCTGGTCGACTTAGCCACCGGCAAGATCGAGAACATGACCTCTATCGAACGAGTCAGCCACTACAACGCCGGGCTGTTCTTTCTCCCCGGCGGCAAGGGGCTGGGCTTCACACCACTCATCGATGGCAATTCCAAACCGTTCGTGATGGACCTCGATGGCCGCAACAAACGGGATGTCTCCGGCAAGAGCGGTGGCTTCGCTTATGGCTATAGTGCCTCTCCCGATGGCAAACAAATCAGTTATCATGACAACTATCAGATTTACGTCGCCCATGCTGATGGCACCAACAAGCAGCACATTGCCACCGGCAACCCGTTCAACTTCGGCCCACGCTGGTCACCCGATGGCAAATGGCTGCTCTTCGTCAGCGGCGAGCATGGCCACTGCCATCCTTATGTTGTCAAGCGTGATGGCACGGGGCTGAAGAAGCTTGTTGATCGCAACCGCTACCAGGGCTGGATCGCCTTCCTCGATGTTCCTGATTACCACAATGGCAGCAGCGATGTGCCTGTCTGGTCTGCCGATGGCAAGACGGTCTTCTACACCGCTACCGTTGGCGATGCGGTGGAACTGTTTCAGATCAGTATCGAGGGCAAGACCGAGCAGTTCACCAAGTCAACGCCGGGTACATTGCATTATCATCCTGAGCCTTCAGAAGATGGGAAGTGGCTGATGTACGGTTCCAAACGTGAGGGCGTTCGCCAACTTATCATCATGCGTCTGGCAGATCATGCGGAGAAGCAGATCACGAAGTTGCCGATAGGCCGGGCAGCGATGTGGGCCCATTGGCAGGAACCCAGCAAGAAATGAAGGGGTTATGTGTTTTGTGGCAGGGGTCACGAGGTACTCCTCGTGCCCCCTGCGGCATTACAAAGAACATTGAATTACTGCGAGGTCCACAGGGGTCAACGGAGCGGCTGTGTTGTTTGTCAACCGTTTTCTTGTTTTCATGCT
>DAOMFV010000181.1:0-7674 GCA_035430005.1 Gemmatales bacterium | reverse complement strand
GATTTACAGCGGTGCCCAGGACAACGCCAGCGGTTGCTCCATCCTGATGGAAACCGCCCGTGCCTGGGTTGCCATGAACCCCAAGCCGAAGCGGTCAGTCTTGTTCCTGGCCACCACAGCCGAGGAGAGCGGCCTGCTGGGCGCGGTCTACTACGCCCGTCACCCCCTCTTCCCGCTCGGCAAGACAGCCATCGACTTCAACTTCGATATGGTATCCCCCATCGGCGAGCCTGAATCAATCGTCATCAATGGCAGCGAACGCACCACCGCCTGGAAAACGCTTCAGGATGCTGCCGCCAGAAACGGACTGGCCATCGAACCCGATCAACGTGCCCACCTCGGCACCTACTTCCGCTCCGATCACTTCGCCCTCGCCCGCGGCGGCGTCCCCGCCTTCTCCGTAGCCCGTGGCGACAAAGTCAAAGGCAAGCCCGTTGACTTCACCAAAAAGCTCACTGCCGACTTCATCGCCAACACCTACCACACGCCGAAGGACAAGTACCAGGAAGAATGGGACTTCGCCGGCTACCCGGTACTCATTCGCTTTGCTCTCGACGCCGCCTGTGAAGTGGCCAATGCCCCTGAACTTCCGAACTGGCAACCCGGCGATCACTTCCGAGCCGCCCGGGAGGCGAGCGGGGTGAAGTAGATTGTTTGTTATTCTTCTTCTCGTGGTCTATCAGGAATGAGCATGTCTTCCCCCATCCAGATAGACGCCGGTAAACAGTTTCCTGTCAACCAGGAGGCGTTGAACTACCGCATCGCCATCGAGATGGGAACGACCCTCGCCCTCCTCGGCCGCTCCGGTTCCGGCAAAACTACCCTCCTCCGTCTGCTCGCCAGTCTGGAACAGCCCACGACCGGCACCATCACCTGGCCCCCTGAAATCGCCCGCCAAAAGCACCCCATCGGTATGGTTTTCCAGCATCCGGCTCTCGTTCCTCATTTGAATGTCAGAGAGAACTTGGCCATCGGCTGGCGGATGCACTATAATTCTTTTCGTAAGCTCTGGTGGGCGAGAACGGAACCTTCCGAACTCCGCCAGCGGCTGGACGAAGCGATTCCTCTCCTCGAGTTGGAACCGTACTTGCAGCGACTCCCTTCTGAACTCTCCGGAGGTCAAAGGCAACGAGTCGCCCTCGGACGGTGCTTGATCCGCCGCCCGGCGGTTTTTTTGTTGGATGAACCTCTCTCTCACCTCGACTTGGCCACTGCCCTGAGGCTTCGCACCCGTCTCATCGAGTGCTTCCGCCGCTGGCAGTCCACCGTCGTCTGGGTCACGCACGATCCCGCTGAAGCACATGCGGTTGCTGATCGTGTGATCTCCCTCGATGAGCAACATCTGATTCTCCCCCTTACCAAGGAGGAGTGAGAGGGGGTTGAACTTGCCTGGCAAGTAACACCCCACCCAACCTCCCCTTGGAAAGGGGAGGAGCTTCTCAAACGGCTTCAACCACGAGTAACGCATGAACGGCCCAGAAATCCTTCGCATTGTCGATGCCATGCACCGCGACAAAGGCATACCCAAGGAAATGATCTTTGAGGGTATCGAACAAGGCATGCACTTGGCAGCCCGCAAGCACTTCGGCGTCATTGATCAGGAAACCGATGACATCGAAGTGAAGATCGACCGGGTGACCGGCATGATGACGGCAAGCAAAGCCGGCGTTCAACTCGATCCCCAGATCCTTGGCCGCATCGCCGCCCAGGTCGCCAAGCAGGTCTTCATCCAGAAGATTCGTGAAGCTGAATCCAATGTCGTCTTCCAGGATTATGGCGAACGCAAGGGTGAACTGGTCATCGGTACCGTGCAGCGCATCGAGGGCGGCTCCGCCATCCTGAGCCTGGGCAAAAGCGAAGCCTTCCTGCCCCGTTCCGAAATGATCCCTGGCGAAACCCCACACGTCGGCCAGCGTATCAAGGCGATCATCCTCGAAGTCCGTAAGATGGGCAACCGGGTTCGTATCGTGTTGTCCCGCACCCACCCCGATTTTGTCCGCCGCCTCTTCGAGCAGGAAATCCCCGAAATCGCGGATCGCACCATTTCCATTCGAGCCATCGCCCGGGAAGCGGGCTACCGCACCAAGATCGCCGCCAGCAGCATCGATACCAAGGTCGATGCCGTCGGCGCCTGCGTCGGTGTGCGTGGCAGCCGTATCAAGAACATCGTCGATGAACTGGGCGGCGAACGCATCGACATCGTCCGCTGGAACGATTCGCTGCAGGTCATGATTCCCAATGCTCTGCAACCGGCCAACATCACCGAAGTCTTCCTCTACACCAAACTCGGTCGGGCCATCGTCATGGTGCCCGAAGATCAATTGTCCCTGGCCATCGGTCGCCGTGGACAGAACGTCCGCCTCGCTTCCAAGCTCGTCGGCTGGGATATGGAGATCATGACTGAAGATGAACTTTCGGAAAGCATTGAGAAGGCTGAAGGCTACTTCAAGCTCATTCCGGGCATGACCGATGACATGGTCGAAGTGCTCATTTCCGAAGGATTCCTCTCCTACGATGATCTCACCTTCCAGGAAACCGCCGATCTGGCTGAGATGCTGGGCGTAACCGAAGAAGAAGCGATCAACGTGATCAACTTCGCTGAAGAAGCTTCCGAAGAACTAGAGAAGCTGAACGAGCAAAATCGAGAAGCGGCAGCAGAGGCTCGGGAACATGCCGCCCGCAACCCGGCACCGTCTGCTGAAGAAACACCCGCAGAAAACGCTGAAATCAATGAAGGCGAGCCTGCTCTTGCTGTGGCCACCAGCGAAGTAAACGTGGAAACTGATGCCGCTGATCCCTCTATTCATGAAGCCCCGACGGCAGAGCATCCTGTAGTCGAACCACCCCACACAGCAGAATCAGTCTTGCCCGAAGTCCCCGCCCACTAGCGAATTAACTTCCCAAGGGGGCTTTCCTCAACCGATTGCCCCTATTACACTATTCTTTAGCTCAGTGCGAAGATACGCTTCGATCCGGACACTCAAGCTGCTTGGGTGGTCGATAGCGTTGTTTTCTTCCTAATGCAGGCCAAGACCGCGGGAGACGGGCCTATGTGAGCAGAGACTGACCTTTACAGGGGTGATGCTTGACGACGATGAAGGAAGCCAAGGTACGCATCTATCAACTGGCGAAAGACCTTGATGTTGATACCAATATCCTGCTGGAAATCTGCACGGACGCGGGCTTCGACAAAGTGCGAAGCCAACTCAGTAGCGTAGACAATGATCAGATTGAGATCATCAAAGTTGCGCTCAAGAAACGCTTTGCGCCGCCGCCTCCTGCCACGCCTCCACCTCCGCCTGTACTGCGTCCGCCCGTTGTCGCTCGTCCACCGACCTTATCTCCCAAGCCGCCAGTGGCTTCCGCACATAGACCGATCGTTCATGATGAACCGGTCGAGGAAGAACCGATTACTCCCCCGGAAGTAGCTAGGGCTCAAGAGCCTGCCCCAGCAAAGACTCTGCTGCCGACAGACTTCAAGAGCCGCATTCTCAATCTGAACGCTCCCCGATCACAGCGCACCAAGCCGGCAACGCCTGTCACTCCACCGGTTGCGCCGGCCACTCCGCCGACTGTAGTTGCGCCAACGGTTGTTGACGAAGCTCCGGCCGCCAAGCCTCCTGTATCTCCCAGCAAGCCGACAGCTGTCCAGCCGACCGAACCCAAACCGATCGGAACGCCACGTCCGCTGCAAGCTAATGTTACCGCCAAGCCTCCTAATATGAGCCCTGCCGGCGGAGTCACCTCGAACACTCCTCCAGGAGAACGTCGATCTGCCCTGGATCGAGCGCGACCGACTTCAGCTTATCAACCACCTAATGCCCAGGCTCGTCGCAAGATTGTGATGCCCGGAAATGCTCCCGCGGCGCCCTCGTCGCAGCCCGGCGTGCTCAAGCCAACCGTTAAGTTCACCCCCGACATGCTCGTGGGCATCAACACAACCAAAGGTCCGGTCACTGCCAAGGATATCATCCGCAAGATCGAAGAGAAACATCTCGAAGACAAGGCCAAGGCCCGCCGCGACACTGGCGATGAACCGCTCGCTGACGACGATGGCGATATGCTGCGCCCCGGCCTGGTCAAAGGCCGTGAAGAACGTCACAAGAAGCGCTCCATTCGTGCCAAGGCCCGTGAAGACGATATTCGCAAACTGACTGAATTGCTCGACGACGATGACGATACACCCTCGCCCAAGCACTTGCATCGTCTCAATCGCCAGAGACAACGCCAGGGCACCCTGCCACGTAAGGGCACCGTCGTTGATGTTCAAACGCCCATCACCATTAGATCACTCTCCGAGAACCTTGGCGTAAAGGCTGCTGATCTCATTAAGAAGTTGATGGCCAGGGAAATGAACGTGACCATCAACACCGGTCTTGATGAGGTAACCGCTGAAGAACTGGCAATCGAACTGGGCATCGAAATCAAGATCGTCAAAGAGAAGGAAGCAGAGGAGCTCGTCCTCGCCGAGTTCGATAAGAAAACCGCCGATGAAGCCCTCATCCATCGTGCCCCCATTGTCACCGTCATGGGCCACGTCGATCATGGTAAAACCAGCCTGCTGGATCGCATCCGTGAAAGCAACGTGGTAGCCAGTGAAGCGGGCGGCATCACCCAGCACATCCGCGCCTGGCGAGTCAACCACAGCGGTAAGGACATCACCTTCCTTGATACCCCCGGCCACGCCGCCTTTACCCAAATGCGTGCCCGCGGTGCCAACGTTACCGATATCGTGGTGCTCGTGGTAGCCGCCGATGACGGCATCATGCCGCAGACCGACGAAGCCATCAGCCATGCCAAGGCTGCCGGTGTGCCGATCATTGTGGCTATCAACAAGGTTGATCTGCCCAATGCCAATATGAATCGTACCCGCCAGCAGCTCTATTCCAAGGAGCTGATCCCCGATGATATGGGCGGCGATACGCCGTTCATCGAAACCGTGGCGACCAAGGATCGCGCCCGGGGCATCAACGAACTCCTCGATATGATCCTGCTCGTTGCCGAACTGAAAGATCTTAAAGCCGATCCAGCGCGTGCCGCCACCGGTACCTGTCTCGAAGCCCGTGTCAATGGTGATGAAGGCGTTGTCGCCAACTTCCTCGTTCAGGACGGCACCCTGCGCCGTGGCGACATCATCCTGTGCGGCAAGACCTTTGGCCGTGCCCGCCAGATGTTCAGTGATCAGGGCGAACCGATCGAAGAAGCCGGCCCCTCGATGCCTGTGCGTCTCATCGGTCTGGAACAGGCGCCCGATGCCAGCGACAAGTTCTACGTGGTCGATGACATTGCTCAGGCTCGTGAGATCGCTGAGTCGCGAATCCAGAAACACCGAGATACCATCTCCGCCAAGCACGCTACCTTCCGCCTGGAAGACCTCGGCAAGGCCAAGGCTACCGAAGTCAAGATCATCCTGAAGGCCGACGTCAAAGGCTCGATCGAAGCCATCAAGAAGGATATTGAGAAGCTCGTTCACGATGAAGTGAAGATCAAGGTGCTCCACGCCGCTGTCGGCGGCATCACCGAAAGCGATGTCCAACTAGCCCTCGCTTCACCCGAAGACACTCTCATCATCGGTTTCAATGTAGTCCCTGACGATGAAGCCCGCCGCATGGCTGATGCTCAGGGCATCGAGATGAAGCTCTACGACATCATCTACAAACTCTCCGACGACTTGAAACTCGCCCTCGAAGGCAAACTCAAGCCCAAGGAAGAAGTCATTCACCTGGGCCGTGCCGTGGTGCGCGATACGTTCAAGATCAGCCGAGTGGGTACTGTGGCCGGTTGCCATGTCACCTCGGGTGTCATCGAACGTTCCGCCAAGATTCGACTGATCCGCGATGGTGTGGTCATCTACCCGCCTCCGGAACGACATGCCACCCTCGATTCGCTCAAACGCCACAAGGACGATGTCCGCGAAGTGCGTGAAGGCTACGAGTGCGGTATCAAGATCGTCGGCTTCGACGATGTGAAGACCGGCGACGTGATCGAAGCGTTCAAGGTGGAACAGGTTCAGCGAACGCTCTAACACTTCTCGTTCCCAGGCTCTGCCTGGGAACTCACTGCAACGCAGGCTCTGCCTGCCGTCTGTAACTGAGGACCCCCAGCCTCATTGGCAGCATCTGGCCATGGAATATGATCGATCATTCCTGGGACGTGAACCAAAAATACAGCCAATCGTCGCATTGATTCTGGGAGTGTTATTTATTCCTCTTGGCTATGTTATGCAGGGTGCGATTGGTGGTGGGTTTGAAGGGGCAGGAATCGCACTCATCATTATGTCTCTATGGGATTTCATCAGGCTCCGTCTCTATGCAAGAAAATTAGTCCGTCTACGTGTCAAAGAACAGTCTAAGAATAAGGCTAACTGACATGCCCAAACTCACCCTCATCGACCTACAAACAGTCATCCCCCCCGCCCCCCCCCCCCATCGCCCTCGTCCTCGGCTCCGGCCTCAGTCTCCTCGCCGACCGCATGCAGGTCCTCCACTCCTGGTCCTTCGACGAACTCCCCGGCCTGGTCACCTCCAGCGTGCAGGGCCATCGCGGCCAGCTCCTCTATGGCACCTGGGCCGGCGTTCCCATCCTCATGTTCGCCGGTCGCATCCACTACTACGAAGGCCACGGCTGGGATGCGGTGCTGGCCCCCATCAGGTTGGCCGCAGACCTTGGCATCCAGAAGCTCATCCTTACCAACGCCGCCGGTGGGATTCGTTCGGGCTTCAAGCCGGGCACCCTCATGCTAATCGAGCATCATCTGAAATGCACCCAGCCCCGCTGGTGGGCTAAGGGGGTGCAGAAGGGTGACCCTATCTGGTACGATTGGCAGCTCAACGACAAGCTACTCGCTGTTGCTGCCAAACTCCACATCCCCCTCGAAAAGGGCATCTACGCCTGCCTGACGGGCCCCAGCTACGAAACCCCCGCTGAGATTCGCATGCTCCGCACCCTGGGTGCTTCCGCGGTCGGCATGTCCACCGCCCTCGAAGCCGAAGCGGCCTACAAGCGAAACATCCTGACCGTGGCCATCTCGTGCATCACCAACATCGCCGCGGGGTTATCAGAAACGCCGCCTCACCATGAAGAGGTGTTGATTGAATCCAGGCTGGCCGCTGACAGGCTGGGTAGACTTATCGAAGGATTTCTGCAAGCTATCAGCAATACATCCTGAACAATTCATAGTACGTTCCATGCGGTATTGCCTGCTGCTTTCATTGTTGACGCTCCCTGTAGTTGGCTGCGGTCTGTCTACCAATGCTTCCACCGTGCCCACAGTGAATACCGTTTCGGGCACAGTCACTTATCAGCAGAAGACGTTGGAGTATGGCATAATCACTTTTATTCAAAGTGATGGCAGGAAGCTCAAGTCGATCATTGACAGGCAAGGACGCTACTCCATTAGCGGAATCAAAGATGGAGTTGTTAAAATCGTAGTAGATTCAAGTCTGTTCCCCGAAGGTCTTAGCTCCGGTAGAACAGACAAGAATACATTCCCCACTCGATTGTCCTTGCCGGAGCAGTATGCCAGTGAATCCATGACGCCCTTAAGCTTCACGGTTGCGCCAGGCGCACAGGAACATCATCTGGTTCTAGAGAAAATGCCTTAACCCGACTCGGCTACTCGAACAACGAAGACGTATCTGCTCCGAACCCATCCCTATAGCCTGAAAGTTGCTG
>DAOMFV010000180.1:0-7728 GCA_035430005.1 Gemmatales bacterium | reverse complement strand
CAAGGGAAAACGCTTGGAATTGTGCTGGCAAGGCACGCTTGTGTTTAGGGCGTTGGGTGCCACACTTCGACGGTACTCCGTCGAGGTGTGCTGCGACGAATTTTCCTGCAACCACACCCCAGCGGAGTACCGTTGGAGTGTGGCACAGTTCTTAGAGTTGAATTTCTACTCACTGTCGCCACGGGCTGCCCTCCGTCTCATGAGGCAGGCGCACCGCATGTAACAGCTTCAGCAGCGTCTTCAAGTCAGCCCCGCTGAGGTGCCCCAGTTGCTTTTCATGAGCAGCCTGGAGCGGTTCGCTGATTTCATGGAGCAGAACCAACCCCGCAGCCGTGATGTTGATCATCACTGATCTTCGATCATTCTTCCGTTTACTGCGGCTGATCAGTTTCCGC
This sequence comes from Gemmatales bacterium, assembly GCA_035430005.1. GTDB lineage: Bacteria > Planctomycetota > Planctomycetia > Gemmatales > HRBIN36 > JAEUIE01. The sequence goes on along the minus strand of DAOMFV010000180.1, from coordinate 7,333 downwards.
AGTTCGAGCTTATCGAGCATGCGAGTGATATCAGGCGCACGGGAAACCAGTCGGCTCATCAAGGTCAGTGTCGCCATCGGTTCCGGATGATCAGACTTCAGCAGCCGTAACACGTTGTACTGTTGGGGTGTCAGTTCCCAGTGGGCGAACAGCTCATCTTCAACTGCCCGCAACCGATCATACGTTCGCCACAGGGAAAGGTATGCCTCCTGTTCGAGAGAATCGAACCGACGCTGTGCGTTCTGCGGGATGAGCCTGTTCTTCATATCGGCAGTATAGTCGTCGAGACAATAGTTGTCCAGACAAGTAATTGGGAGAGAGGCACGCATCGAGAGTAAGGCCACGATAAGCCAACTTGAGAGTTTTCTGGATTGGAGTATTGACCAGCACTATTTCTACCCTGAGAATGGGACGGATCTCAAGAGTTCTTCTCCGATGAAGCTGCTGTGTCCACATTGTCAAAATCCCATTGAGTTAGTTCAACTGAATCCTCGTGAGGAGATTCCATGCCCCTCGTGCGGCTCAAGCTTTCGTCTGGAGACAGGCGAAACCACAGGCACCTGGCATGCGAAAGACCACTCCAGCCTTGGCAAGTTTGAGTTGCAGTCAGTCTTGGGGCATGGAGCATTCGGAACGGTTTATAAAGCACACGACAAACAACTGGATCGCATCGTTGCAGTCAAAGTACCGCGTGCCGGAAACCTGGATGGGCAGCAGGACCATGATCGATTTCTCCGCGAAGCACGCAGCGCAGCGCAACTGCGCCATCCGGCGATCGTAAACTTGCTTGAAGTGGGCCAGACTGAGAGCGTGACCTATCTCGTCAGCGACTTCGTGGACGGTGTCACCCTGGCCGACCAGTTAACTGCGAAATCATTAGCGCTTCGGGAATCAGCACAGCTAATCGCACAACTTGCTGATGCGCTATCCTATGCTCACGAGCACGGAGTTATCCATCGCGATGTCAAGCCTTCCAATATCATGTTGGATCAGCAGCGGAATCCATTCCTGATGGATTTTGGCCTGGCTAAACGTGATGCCGGTGAGATCACCATGACTGTCGATGGACAGGTGCTGGGGACACCGGCCTATATGAGTCCGGAACAAGCACGTGGCGAATCACACCAGGTTGATGGGCGCAGTGACGTCTATAGCCTGGGAGTCATCCTGTATCAGTTGATTACCGGAGAATTACCTTTCCGGGGAAACACACGGATGCTGTTGCATCAGGTCATTCACGATGATGCCAAATCGCCTCGAACGCTCAATGACCGAATACCGCGCGACATGGAGACCATTTGTCTCAAGGCCTTGTTCAAAGAACCTGGTAAGCGCTATCAAACTGCATCCGAGATGCGCGAAGATTTGAATCGATTCCTTAAGAACGAACCAATTCTGGCTCGCCCGGTAGGCCGCTGGGAACGCCTGAGCCGCTGGTGCCGTCGGAATCCCATCGTGGCTGGGCTGACCGGATCCATTGCTTTACTGCTGCTGGTCATTGCCGTGGCGTCGCTGCTTGTGGCTTTTCGCATCAACCAGTTTAACAACGACCTGACTTCGGCCAACACGGCTTTGTACTCTTCTAATGCAAAACTGGATGCCGCCCTGACTGATGCCAAGGAAAAAAATGAATTGGCTGAGGAAGTCAACTCTTTCCTGAGAACAGATTTGCTTTCACTGGCAAGTGTCGAGCAGCAGTATGATATGGGTGCAACCAATCTAGGAAAAGATACCAAGGTACGTGACCTGTTGGATCGAGCTACCCAGGTGCTGGGCAATCGTTTCAAAAATCGTCCTCGGATTGAAGCTGAATTGCGGACCACCTTGGGCATTACCTACCGGAAACTGGGCGATTCTCACTGGGCATTAACCAACCTGGAACGCGCATTGGAATTGTATCGTCAACTGGACGGGCCTGCCGCAGCGACCACGCTCAATGCTCTGAACAGTCTTGCGGTTGCGCTCGATAATGCCGGCAGGCCAAAGGAAGCCTTTCAGTTATTGAAGTCCATCCAGGAAGATGCATCATGGAATACCCGAACTGAGAACGCATCCACGATCACAATGATTACTAATTACGCAAGTATCTGCAAGAAACTTGGGGAAACTGCTGCGGCTCGCAGTGTGCTGGAGCCTGCGCACCAGCGTGCCTGCCAACTCCTGGGCGAAGATCATTATGTTACGATTCAATGCAAGGCTCTGCTGGCCACGTTGTTGTTTCAACAGGGCTCGAAACCAGAAGCCCGAAAGTTGATCAAGGAAGCCGTTGACCGCTCTCAGGCAACAGCGGGTGCCAACCACCCGCGCACCCTACGTTTCAGGTCAACCTATGCCGCGCTCATGGGGGCCATGGAAGGTCCTGAGGCTGAACTTTCTGTGCTCGTTGAACTTTGTGAACAGATGAAGCAGACCCTGGGAGTGGAGGATGGTGCCACACAAGCTGCTCTTCAAGAACTGGCTGCCACCTATCAACGAGCCAATCAACCAAAGAAAGCCGATGGGATTCGGGCTCTTCTGAAAAGCCGACAGATGCCAAATGGTCCAGAAACTCCAGCAGAAGTCATGAGTCGGCTGAACGCCCTGGCATTTAATCTCGTCGGCAGCAGGGAGAACGACCGTGCGGTGCAAGTCTTCTCTGAACTGTTGGAATTACGAAAAAAACATCTCGGCCCCAAGCATCTATTGACCCACGATACACAAAGTCAACGAGCCTGTTGCCTGATGTCATTGGGACGCTACGAAGCGGCAGAGCGCGACATGCAGGAAAGCTATGACGGCCTTATGCGTCACTTGCCCAATTTTCCTTTTGATTGGCCCGTTATCTATATCGGACGGTTTATCGATTTATATAGACGCTGGGATAAACCAGAACTGGTACGCAAATGGCAGGAAGAGCAGGTACTTGCCTACCAGAGATGGATTCCAACGATCCCCGCAGGGACCAGTGAACAATTCGGCGGGTACGACAGGTTTGGTACTCTGCTAAACGATCTGAAACGCTACGACGAATCGATTCAAGTCTGGAAAGACTTTTACGAGGTCATGTCACTGAAAATCCCGGATGATTGGGGGCGATTCAACATACAATCCGTGTTGGGCAGTGTATATTTCGCCGCTGGGAAGAACGAGGAAGCAGAAGAGCACCTGGTGAAAGGTTATCTTGGCCTGAAAGAGCGAACCTCCTCCATACCATTGCCGGTGAGAAAATTGCGTTTGCATGAAGCCTGCGAGCGACTCGTTATTCTCTATGAAGCAACTCATCGACCGGAAGATTTGAAGAAATGGCAGAAGGAGTTGGATGATATTGGGTTTCAACGAGCAGCTACGAAATAATCCTGCATAACAGACTGGTACTACTGCTTCTCAATTTTCCGAATCGATTCCCTGATATCCCGTTGGATGAGCTCGTTCTGCTCTTGCTTAAGCAGGGCCTCCAGGTCAGGCACCGCCTCATAGGCGGGCGGGCCAAGGATGCCCAGCGCTTTCACGCAGCCCCAGCGGGTAATGTTGGGGTTAGACAGCCCTTTGCGAAGGGTGGGAATGACAGTCGGGCCGAACTTGGCCAGAAGCTGGGCATACTTTTCGACTCGGGCTTCGTCAGCCGGCGTTACCACTTCCCCGGAGACATCCATGAGTTTGATTAACTCATCCACGGCGCCTGTCGTGGCAAAGCCCAGTTGAACAATCGTATTGATCGCTGCGTTGCTGGTAGCATCATCCTTGCTTTTGACCATATCCAACAGGGCGGTCAGCATGCGTCGGGTGGTGTTTTTTTCGGTCTGAACCAGTTCGGTTTGTTCGTCGGCCCGCTTCTTCTCTTCCTCTACTTGCTTAGCACGAGCAACATTCTGAATGCTTTCGTTGGCCACCCATTGGGCCACGCTGTTGGCCACCACCACGCCAATGAGAATCAGTACGACGATCCCCGCAGCCATTCCCGCTACCGCCGGATGCCTCCGGCACCAGCGCCACATCTTTTCCACACGGCCTACCGGATGGGCGAGGATCGGCTCATGGTTCAAGAACCGACGCAGATCATCCCCCAGCGCCGCCGCAGAACCATATCGTTTGCCAGGCTCTTTCTGCAGGCACTTCAGGCAGATCGTCTCCAAATCTCGTGGCGTCTTCGGTTGGCTCTTACGAACACTGACGGGTTCCGTATTCACCACCTGCAGCACGGTATCCAGCGGCGTGGATGCTTTGAAGGGCGGACGACCGGTGAGGCATTCGTATAGGATAGCGCCGAGAGCATACACATCTGCGCTGGGGCCGATCATCTTCTTGCTGTCCGCCTGCTCGGGAGCCATGTAGCTGGGGGTGCCAAGGATGACTCCCGTGGCAGTCATATCGCTGCCTTCTTTTTTCACCAGGCCGAAGTCGGTGATCTTCGGTGACAAAGTCTTGAGAGCAGTGTCCTGAGGCTTGAACGACGCCAATTTGCTCTCTGAACTCAGAACTGTGGACTCCGGACTGAGTAAGATGTTTGCCGGTTTCAAATCACGGTGGATAATGCCTCGCTCATGGGCCGACCCGACCGCATGGGCCAGCTTTTCCACCAACTCGGCTGATTCTCGAGGAGGCTGGGGCACACCAGCGAGCTTCTTCTCCAGGCTGCCGCCGCTGATGTACTCAAGGGCGAAATAAGGGTTCCCCTCGTGGGTGCCGAATTCATACACCTGGACGATACCCGGATGTTGAAGTTGTGCGATCGCTTCCGCCTCAGCGAGAAACCGCTGCTTCGTGGCGGCATCGCTATGGTCAGCGTTCAAGATCATCTTGAGGGCGACCAGACGATTGAGCTTCAATTGCCGGGCGAGGTAAACGATGCCCATGCCCCCTCGGCCCAGTTCGCTTTCGAGCAGGAAGCCCTCTACCTGGGGTAGAGTACCCGACTGCTGGGCTGCAAGAGGGGGAGGCTGTTGTCCCAAGCCATATTGGGCCGTGACCGAGTTGCCCGACAACGTTGCCACATCGTGAACGCCATCACCACTGGATGGTTTCACCGGCGGCAGGGTTGGCAGTTCATCGGGGTGCATAGGTATTCATTACCAAGTAATGGCTGTAGTAGGTTGTTCGTCCAGTGTACGGGAAGATTCGGACAGGATGAAGCGAAAAAGGGCGGTCTGAGATGTACTCCTGGAGGTATTGGACTGTTTCAGAGAGTAGAATGAGTGTAATACTCGACAATCTCCATCGATTTCTGTTAACATACCCCCATGCCCCCACTCACCCGCCGCGACTGGCTTCTTCGTGCTGCCAATGGCTTCGGTGCACTTGCCCTGACCGATCTGTTGCACACGCAGGTCAGTGCTGAACTCCATCACCCCGCCAAAGCCGATCACGTCATCTTCCTCTATATGGATGGTGGCCCGTCGCAGATGGATACGTTTGACCCCAAGCCCCGGTTGGCGAAGGAGCATGGCCAGCCGATCAAGACCAAGGTCGCCCCGACGCAGTTCAACGACATCGGCAAGGTGCTCCAGTCGCCCTGGTCGTTCAAGCAGTTTGGCCAGTCGGGCATCCCTGTGAGTGAGTTGTTCCCCCATGTCGCTCAGCACGTCGATGATCTCTGCATCATCCGCTCGATGACCTCGAACTTCTCCGAACACACCAACGCTAACTACTTCTTCCACACCGGGCATGGGCAGCAGGGCCGACCGAGCATGGGGGCGTGGTTCAGTTATGGGCTGGGCAATCTCAGCAAGAACCTGCCGAGCTTTGTTGTCCTCAACAGCGGTCTCATTCCACCGGGTGGCATCGATAACTTTGGCAACGGCTTCCTCTCCGCCTCACATCAGGGCTCGATCTTCTACCCCGGCCCGGTGCCATTAGCCAATCTGCAGCGCAGTGAACCGACACTGGAACGGCAGAAAGCCAAGCTCGACCTGGTGACGAAGCTGGATCGAGGCGTGCTCAGCAGACTAGGCCCCAACGATGCCTTCGAAGCAGCCATCGCCAATCATGAATTAGCTTTCCGCATGCAGTCAGCGGTGCCGGAAGTGCTCGATCTCAAAGGTGAGAGCGAAGCGACGAAGAAGCTCTATGGTCTTGATGCCGAGTATCCGCAGACCCAGGCCTTTGGTCGCTCTTGCCTACTCGCTCGTCGGCTCGTCGAAAAGGGCGTCCGCTTCATCGAACTGACTTGCCCGGCCAACAAACATGATCGCTGGGATCAACACAGCAACCTGAAAGCGGGGCATGAAGACAACGCACGGGCGGTCGATCAACCCATTGCCGGGCTGTTGGCTGACCTGAAGAGCAGGGGGCTTCTGAAGCGTACCCTTGTTCTCTGGGCCGGCGAGTTTGGTCGCACCCCCATGGCACAGGGTGGCAACGGTCGAGACCACAACCCGTTCGGCTTCACCATCTGGATGGCCGGCGGCGGCGTTAAACCTGGCATGATCTACGGTGCCACCGACGACTATGGCTACCACGCCATCGAGAACAAAGTCGAGATTTACGATCTGCATGCGACAATGCTGCATCTCTTAGGCATTGATCACAAGAGGCTGACACTCCGCTTCGGTGGCCGAGACATGCGACTGACCGATGTGCATGGGGAACTTCTCACCGGTATTCTGTAAAGCTGTGCCACACTCCGGCTGTACTCAGCCGGGGTGTGGTTTCGAGGCTTTGAATCCCGTTCTCTTGATCATTGAAACAGCGTCTTGTGCCATGCACCCACACCCCGACGGGAGCACCCGCCGGAGAGTGGCACAGTTCCTACCCATTTCTTATTTCCCCTCCTCCTCCACATCGCAATGCAATCGATGCAGCATCCGATGCACGAAAGGAGCCAGGAGCACTCCGGAAGCAAGGATAAGCAGCAATCCACTGTAAAGGGCATACCAGCCGGAAAAGAACTTCCCCCACCAATTCTTAGCCGGTTCCAGTGGCCCCATGCCTGATAGGAGCATTGAAGCGTTGGCAAAGGCATCGATCCACTCTTTGTCTTCCAGATAACGAAAACCCAGCATGCCGGCGAAGAGGGAGATTCCGATCATGGCCGAGGCGATGAGGAAGTTCCTGACCACCCGCCTGGCAAAAGCGGGCCGCTTCAACACGGGCTGAGTGACCTTTTCGTACCTGCGACGATGTTTGCTCATGGGGCACCTGGTGTGTGGTGATTTCGATGATTAACGTATCGGTTGTATCCTATTTAGCCCCCGGCGAGTACGCCGGGGGCGATCACGGTGTGGAGTTGTCTTGTTTTCGTTATCAACAAAAGGCCCTCGGACGGCGATGGCGTCTTGCCTCCGTGACAACGCCTTACTCTGGGAGTTGATGCATCATTCTTTCTCAGCCAGATCGCCCCCGGCTTGAAGAGCCGGGG
>DAOMFV010000179.1:0-7804 GCA_035430005.1 Gemmatales bacterium | reverse complement strand
GGAGGAGGGAGCACCGGAATCCCTATGGCTGCTCCCACATCCAGCCTGCCGCCATTGATCTTCCCCGTCAGACTTGGGAGTGTATCTGCTGTGCTGAGAACCTGTCGAATGACTTGTTGAGCAGTCCACGTGGGATGGGCATCACGCACTAATGCAATGGCACCGGTGACGAATGGAGTCGCCATCGACGTTCCGCTCATGTAGCCATAGTTGCCACCTGGCAAGGTGCTGTAAATATCCACCCCGGGAGCCGCAATATCAACCGTCTGGCCATAGTTTGACCAACCCGCCAGGTTGTTGTTACTATCAAGGGCAGCGACAGTTACCACGTTATCGAGAGCAAAGCTGGCGGGATAGAGCTTATTGGTATCCAGGTTTTGAGCCAGGTTGCCTGCTGCTGCGACATAGATATGCCCGGCCAGCCCGGCATTCCTGATGCCCGTTTCCAAAGCTGTATCATAAGCTGGCGAGGTCCAGGAATTGTTTGAGATCGTGGCACCCATTTGCACAGCATAATTGAGCGCGCGCAACGCATTGCTGGTGGAGCCGCTGCCATTGTAGTTCAGGAACTTGAGCGCCATGATTTTGACATTCCAGTTCACACCCGTTACGCCGAGGCCGTTGTTCCCTACCGCACCGATGATGCCGGCGACATGTGTCCCATGGCCATAATCATCGTTGTTGTTACCGGTGCTGTTGATGAAGTTGTAACCATGAACGTCATCCACGAAGCCGTTGTGATCATCATCGATACCGTTCCCGGGGATTTCACCTGCATTGGTCCAGAGGTTGGCTGCCAGATCGGGGTGGCTCGTGTCGATACCGCTATCGATGGTGGCTACAATGGTGTTCCCGCTGCCAGTGGTCGTGTTCCAGGCCGTGGGAGCGCTAATCGATGCGGTTGGATTATTGCCGTTCAGCGCCCATTGCTGGCTGAACGATGGATCGTTGGGGACGGCATCAGCTTGAATGAGGTAATCAGGTTGAGAAGAGACTACCTGCAAGTCAGCATTGTAGGCATCTAGAGCTTGAGCTACCGAAAGGCCCTGGGGCAACTGGATGTCGAAAAGGCCGGGAATCAGACTGAGTGAACTGGTGATGGTCGTGCCGAGGATTGGTTTTGGAGTAACATCGGGCTTGAACTGCACCAGGATGTGATCGGGCACATAGTTACCGGCAGCCAGGTTAGCGATAAGGCTGGCATCGGGCTGCAGACGATCTTCAAGGACTTCGCAGATCAGTCGCAGGGTGCGCAATGCGGACGCAGGACGTGGCAGTGCCATAGCCAGTCTCTCCGAAATGAGACGAGGGGTGAACAGACAGAATCGCCACAGGCAACATGCCATCTGGAAGGGAGACAAGCCAACAGCCGACTGATGTTCTCAAGGAATCAGGCAGGCATCAAAGAACCATCATGACGAAACTGCGGGGGGCACAGAACAAGCCAATACTATTGTTTGGAGAGATGAGCATAAGTCTGCTGTATCCGAGGGCAGCATGGCTGACAAAGGGCATAAAACTGCCTAAACGATTCAAGTTTAATGTAAGCCCTCGCTCAATTCATCATCGCTGCCAGTGTCGCCTGCGCCATTACATCGGAAGAAAACTTCACTTGCACAGCCGTGCGACCAGCTTCCCCCATCTGTCGTCGTAAGAGAGCATTGCGTAACATCTTCGCCAGGCCCTCGGCCAGTGCAGTCGTATCATGAGGCGTCACGAGCAGCCCACCCTGGCTGGCCTCGATGAGTTCTGGAAATGAGCCGTGAGCTGGTTGAACGACAGGCACCCCGCAGGCCCAGGCTTCGAGAACATATAACCCCTTGGGTTCCTGATAGGTCGTGGGCACCGAGAGGACATCAAGGTCTTGAAGGAACTTGGCTTTACCTGCACGGTCTGGTTCGCCCACATAACTGAAGCGATCTCCCCATCCGGCCTGTTGAGCTTTGGCTCGATTCTCTTCAAGGTAGTCCTTTCGATAGCCAGCACAGTATCCAGCAGCATGGAATTGCCACTTAGGAACATCCGGCATCTGATGCAGCTTGCTGAGGGCTTCAACAAGGACGTGAAACCCCTTTTCCGGAGCGATGCGGGCCAGATAGCCGATGTTTAACACCTCACGGTCCGCTGGCTTTGCATCTGACGCAAAGTGATGCAGGTCAATGCCGGGGTAGACAACCCGCATCCGATCTCGGTCTAGGCCCAGGTAGCCGGCCATGAAGTCGGCGTAGTACCGACAGGTGGCGATATGCCCTGTCACTTGTTCACAATTCTGGCGAATGAGCTGGATAGCTTCCGCTCGCTCCGCAGCAGGCAACTCTTCGAGGAAAATATCATCACCTTGCAAGGTAGTAAAAACAGGCATGTTTAATCGGCGCTTGAGCTCAGGAATAATGCCTGAGAGCAACACGTTGGTCAGCAGAATGACTTCGGGTTTGACTTCATCAACCAGCCAGTCGATGAGACGATTCACTTCAGACCTTTGGTAACCATGAGTGCCTTTCAACATGGACAAGGTCATCGGGGCTAGTTGGGCAGCGTCTATCTTCACGGTACTGCCACTGACTTTACGCAACAGCCAGGGCGAGGCCATCCAGCGGGCCAGGAAGCTCGGAATACGGCGAAGCCAGCCATGCTGTTGTTGCAGGTACATGGTAAGGCCGCCAAGGAAGATGGGCGTTGCCTTGGCTTCAGGTTCATCCAAACGCAACGGGGTATAGCATGGTATCATCAAACACTCATGACCCCGTCGATGCAGCGCGTTGGCCAGAGTGTTATCCTTCATGCACGAGCCACAGTACATACCCCCTGCACCAGCTGTGATGGACGCTATCCGCATCGACTGCCGCTCCTGACGAACCACTCAGGAAAACATAGCAAATGAGACAGAGGCTGCCTTCTCATTGTGCGCAATTCATCATGAGGTGATCGATGGCAATTCTGCTTGTGCTTAGCTGCATAGTGTATTCACATGAGATTACAGCACTGCCAGCCTACTGGTATGGCACCTACCAGGGAACGCTGGAGATCAGGTCGCCGGGCAAACCGGATATGGATGTTCCTATTGAGCTCGTGATCAAGCCATTAGAGAATGCTGACCGAGTCACCTGGCAGATTACCTATGGAGAGGGCGAGAAGAAAAGTGTGCGACCTTATGAACTGGTTGCGCTTCCACGACGGCCCAATTACTTCGAATTGGACGAAAAGTCAGGCATCAAGATGCAAATGCACAGGAGCGAGAACAAGCTGCTCTGCCTGTTCAAGATCAGCAACTCCTTGCTGCACGTCGAATATGAAATCAAACCCAAAGATAGGGTGATACATTACCAAATCAGCACCTTCCAGGAGAAAGATCCGCTGACGACGAGTCACGAGAAGAACCCTCAAATTGGCGTCGATTCTTATCGATTATTAAGCATACAATCAGCGATTCTGAAGCCAGTCGATACCTCCAAGCCGGGAGCATCCAAGAAGTAGCAATTAGTCTTGTTTCACAGTTTGATTGGCTCGATGGGGTTACCAGATCCAGACTTCAAGGCAGTCTGGAGACTCTGGCTGAATACTATCGACCGTAAGGTTGAGTCTTGTCAAAAAGTTAGCGCAATTGTGCCATTTTTTGCTTGGAATTATCAATGGGAAGACTCATGATGGGACTGGTAAGAGTCGAACACCATGTTTTTCTCCGAGGAGATCAGCGATGCGGTACGTAGCGGGAGTTCTTGCCTTAGCTTTCTTTCTGGGAACAGCCACTACTGCGGTGGCACAGGATAAAGAGAAATCCAAATCAGGAAGCAGCAGCACCAAAGAAAAGGAAAGCAAAGTACGTGGCGTGTTGCCAGCACACTATAAGCAACTGGCTCTGAGCGAGGAACAGCGTCAAGCCATCTACAAGATTCAGAACGAATACTCTGACAAGATCGACGATCTTCAGAAGAAGATGGACGATATGAGGGCGGAGCGCAACGCCAAATACCTCAAGACTCTGACCAAGGCTCAGCGTGACCGCCTTGAGGAAATCAAGAAGAGCGCCGATAAGGATGATAAAGAAAAGGATAAGAAGTAATCGGATCTTCACCACATCAGTCAACTGGATCGATAAGGTCCAGTTGATGTAACTGAGAGCGCCATGCAGCAGGCAAGGTGTCCATACTGTCGGCAGAAGTTGCAATTGCCGGATCATCTTGCGCCAGGCACGATGCTTCAATGTGCAGGGTGCAGCAATCAGTTCCTGCCGCCAACTCCAGCTTCAGCCGATGATATCGAGCCGGTACGCCGGAAGAAGAAAGGACGAAAGTCCAAAGCTGGCCGGGGTTGGACGACCCGTTCCATCATTCTGGTAACGAGCCTGGTTTCGATCACCTTACTGTTAGGAATCCTCGTTGTCATCTGGCTGATGCAGCCGGGCTATGCCAAGTTCAATGATGAACTGACAGCTCAATACGAAAAATTAGGCGTGATTCTCGCGACGAACGTCAATCCGAAGCCAATCAACAACCTGCCCGTCTTTCTAAAGCAGTTCGAGAAAATCGTTCCACAACTGAAAGCATTACAGCAAGAGGTGAAATTGATTCGAGCACCCGAGGATCAAAAACCCTTGTTGGGGACGCTTACCTCCCTGATTGATTCGATGACAAAATTCAGCCAGACCGATGCCCCGCGCTTTGTGGACGAGCTCAAAAAGAAGCCTAACAACGAAGCAACAGCAGGTGAAATTGGGGGTGCATTGTACAACATCTCCACCCTCCACAACCTCCTGGTGACTACTCAAAATACGATGGCCCAGCGCCACAATCTGACCATGATCAGGCCTCGTCGTGACGCCCCATTTTTCTTCGCCCCACCAAGCGGTTGATCTGATGCGGACGCTGGGTGTGATCGAACCAGTCATGTTGATCGTGGCCGGGTTCAGCCGACATGTTGAGTTGTTGGAGGCGGTTGAACACCGCCTTCAGGAACGATTTGGACCGATTGCCCTGATTGGTCCTACCATCGAGTTTCGCAATACCGCTTACTACGAAGCAACGATGGGCACCGGCCTCCTCAAGCGCTACTGGGCGTTCGAGCGATTTCACGAACCCGATAGCTTGGCGGAGATAAAACGGATCACGATCGAATTGGAACAAGAGATCATCCGCAGCCGGCAATTTCCTGAACTCCGGCCCCTCAATCTCGATCCTGGCTTCCTAAGCCTTGGTAAGTTCATCCTGGCGACCACGAAGGATCAGGCCCATCGCATCTATCTGCATGGCGGAATCTTTGCCGAGGTGACTTTGCGCTTTCACGATGGCGAGTTTGAGCCACGTCCCTGGACGTATGCCGATTGGCAGTTGCCCCAGGTGCTGGAGTTCCTTAAAGAAGCCAGGAAGTTCTACGTCAAGAAAAAGCAGGAGAGCGTCAAGACGTCTTCCGAGTTGCCGAAGCTCCTGGTTCGTGCCACTTCACAACCGTAGTTCGTTCGTTATCTTATTCTGCATGCTTTCTCCCGCACTTTGGGCCGATGCTGCCCCTGTGATTTCCCCCAGTCTGTTGTCTGCGTTTCCGTTTGTCATTCTGCTATTGTGCATTGCGGTCCTGCCACTCTTTCACGGTACCCACCACTGGTGGGAACGCAACCGCAACAAGTTGCTCATCAGCCTGGCCCTCAGTTTGGTCACCCTGGTCTACTACTTGTTCAGAGAGCTGGGCTTTTTTCACGATGATCACCGGTACGATCCTGGCGTTGCATCGCTACTGGGCGTGCTCCATCTGGTGATCTTGCGTGAATACATCCCATTCATGGCCATGCTCTTTAGTCTTTACACAATCAGCGGCGGCATACGCTGGGATATTCGCATGAAGCCCACGCCCTGGGTGAATGCAACACTGCTACTGGTGGGTGCGCTGCTGGCCAGCTTCATCGGCACCACCGGGGCGTCCATGTTGTTGATTCGGCCTGTGCTCGATGTCAACAAGCACCGGAAATACAAACTCCACACCATCCTCTTCTTCATATTTCTCGTTGCCAATATTGGCGGCGCGCTGCTGCCTCTGGGCGATCCACCACTATTCATCGGTTATCTTCGAGGCGTACCGTTTCTTTGGACGCTGGTATTGGTTCCCCACTGGGCAACCTGTGTGGTGGTGCTGCTGTTGATCTATTTCATCTGGGACACGCTGGCGTATCGCCGAGAGGTTTTGCCTGAGGTAGATCTCTCCTTCCACGCCGATGGCCGCCGCCGCAGGGCTTTCGAGGTCAACGGTCGTATCAACTACTTCTGGCTGGCGGGGGTTGTGTTCAGCCTCGCCTACCTGGTGCCGGGGAAAGCCTTCGTCAACACCAATTGGATCGTTCCGCCGTTCCTCCGTGAAGCGATGATGCTCTTGTTCACCGCTCTCAGTTGGCTCACCACACCCAAGGGGGTCAGAGCCAAGAACCAGTTCAACTTTATTGCCATCGGTGAGGTAGCTTTCCTCTTCATCGGTATCTTCATCTGCATGATGCCGACTCTGGAAATTCTTCAAGCACGAGGCACCGAACTGAGGCTTACTCAACCCTGGCAGTTTTTCTGGGTGACCGGGCTTCTGTCGAGCTTCCTTGACAACGCACCAACTTATGCGATCTTCTTTGAAGCAGCCATCTCGCTTAACCCCGGTTCGACGTTGCCGACCGATCCGCTCCTCATCGCCATCTCCGCCGGTGCCGTCTTCATGGGTGCGAACACCTATATTGGCAATGGGCCTAACTTCATGGTCAAGAGCATTGCTGAGGGTTCAGGCATCGTCATGCCCAGTTTCTTCGGCTATATGCTTTACAGTGTCTCCATCCTTATCCCGCTCTTTATCGTGCTTACGTTTCTCTTTTTCCGTTAGACCGCTCATGATCGCATTCGACATGCACCTGCACACCAAGAGACACTCTCCCGATAGTGCCATCAATCCCTATTCGCTGGTGCGACGTGCTCAGCAGTTGGGTTTGACGGGTGTAGTGATCACCGAGCATGACTGGTTGTGGAGTGAAGACGAACTGGATGAACTGCGGGCAGCCACGCCGAAAATGCAGGTCTATGCCGGCGTCGAAGTCTCAGCCTGCGAAGGCCACTTCCTTTGCTACGGCGTCAACGATACCAGCAAGTTCCCCAAGGGCATCGAAGTGTTGGAACTCTGTCGGGAAGTGCATGCCCAGGGCGGAGCCATCGTTGCTGCCCATCCCTATCGCTGGGGCCAGGACTTCGATGAGCTCCTCAACCACCAGCCTTTGCTTGATGGCTTGGAAGTAATGTCGTCCAATATGGATGCGGAGTGCCGCAAGAAAGCCCGGACCTGCAAGCAGGAGCGCGACACCGCCTGGGCCGCGCTGGGCAACAGCGATGCTCACCAGCTGGAGGTGGTTGCCTACTGCTATTCGGTGTTCCCGCAGAACATTCGTGATCAGGCTGATCTGCTTGAAGCCATCCGTTCCGGCGACGTGGAAGCCCGTGAACGACATGCGACCGAAATCGACATGATTGACACCAATCACTAGCGAAAGCGATGCATCGTGGTCTACCTCATCGATTCGCATTCATTGCTCTATCAGGTCTTCCATGCTGTGCCGATGATGACAGGCCCGGCGGGGCAGCCCACCAACGCCATCTTCGGCTTTGGGAACGACATGAACCGCCTGCGCAAACGGAACCCTGAGTACCTCATCTGCGTCTTCGATCCAAAGGGGCCGACCTTTCGAGACCACCTCTATGATCAATACAAGGCACATCGCTCACCGATGCCTGATGACCTTTACGGTCAACTCACGGGCATCCGAACTCTCTTGAAAGCGATGCGTATTCCA